>NZ_CP090974.1:260000-579394 GCF_021513195.1 Shewanella sp. OMA3-2
GTAGGAGTCTGGGCCGTGTCTCAGTCCCAGTGTGGCTGATCATCCTCTCAGAACAGCTAGGGATCGTCGCCTTGGTGAGCCATTACCTCACCAACTAGCTAATCCCACCTAGGTTCATCCAATCGCGAAAGGCCCGAAGGTCCCCTCCTTTCCCCCGTAGGGCGTATGCGGTATTAGCAGTCGTTTCCAACTGTTATCCCCCTCGACTGGGCAGATCCCTAGGCATTACTCACCCGTCCGCCGCTCGCCGGCAAAGATAGCAAGCTACCTTCCCGCTGCCGCTCGACTTGCATGTGTTAGGCCTGCCGCCAGCGTTCAATCTGAGCCATGATCAAACTCTTCAATTAAAGTTTTTTTGAATCTTACGATTCGGCTCAATGAATTCTGATTGCTTTATCAACCGAAGTTAACAAAGTCTTTTTGTACATATTGCTATGAACATTCATCGTTGCATTGAGTTTAAATTTTTTGATTGCCAACATTCCGAAGAACAGAAGACAATTTCGAATAACTCAATACCTGTGAATGTCCACACAGATTTCTTGTTTAAGTTGTTAAAGAGCGTTGATGTTAATTTTTCAAACATCGCCGTTAGACGCTAGGTCGTTGGCTTGGGCTGCGTATTCTACAGACCCTGCTGTCAGCGTCAAGTGTTTTTTCAAACTTTCTTGTCGCACTTGATTTGATGATGAAACCGAAGTTTTTATCCTTTCAAATCAACCTAACTCGCCGCGTTGCTTTCGCGCTGTGCCGTGTCAGTGGATGCGCATTATAGGGAGATTCTAAAACCACGCAACCCCTTTTTTAATCTTTTTACATAAAAAAAGATCGCTTGGCGATCTTTTAATCTAATACGATCTAAATCGCTTATTTAGACATCAGAAAGGATGCTAATTGAGCACCTTTATCTGTTTCAGTATAAAATTGCTTTAAGAAGGTAATGGCATTCTCATCATCCCAATCAACATAACTTAGTACATAAGCCACCAGCTCACTCTGTGGATTAAGAATAAATGTCGCTGGTATGGTTTCTAATGGAAGCACTTCACGCTGATTTTACTTGGGATCAAAATAAGACTCGAATTTAGCTAATCCAATAGATTCAGAAAGAGTTGTACTGTCTCTTTGCCATCGGCATCAATTGATATAGGCAACTGCATATATTGGGTTTGCTCTATTCTGTTGGCAAGCCTATCTAATGCAGGAAGCTCTCTTACACAAGGTGGACACCATGTTGCCCGCATATTGACAACTACGACTTTGCCTTTGAATACTTCAAAGTCTATTTCGTTACCATTGAGCTTACTGAAGTTAACTTGAGCGATAGGAATAGACTGCGGCAGGATAATAATTTTATCTAAACCTGTTTGTGAAACGGGCTTTTGATTAGGTTGCATTCCTGGGTAGGCTACACCGCTTTCTATTACCAGCAGGCTAACGCTAATAATAGAAACGGCGAGTACCAGTTTTTTAGCTATATCATTATTTATTACGTTTTAGTAATTCATCAAGCTGCTGTTTATCTTCAGCTGACATCTCTACGTGGGCATATTTTACATTTCTTTGCCGGCGAATAAGTATCGCACCAACAATGAAGCCTATAAATAGCAGCGCAAAAGGACCAATCCAAAGTACATATGTTTTTGGATCGAGTCTTGGATTATAGAGGACAAAATCACCATAACGACTTGTCATGAACTCTACAATTTGTTCGTCGGACTTACCATCATCAACCATCTTATAAACTTCTAAGCGCAAATCTTGCGCAACGGGCGAATTAGAATCGACTAAGTTTTGGTTTTGGCATTGCGGACAACGCAATTCATGCGCGAGTGACATTGCACGCTTTTGGTTGCTAGGTGTTTTAAATTCATAGGTATCTACAGGTGTTGCTTGAACCATGACACTAAACAGTAAGCAGATAACAAGCGTGATTGATAGGTTAACTAATTTCATTACGCCGCTCCATCCGCTTCAGCTTGTAGCTGCTGGACCATTGGGAATAAGGTGTCTTTCCAAATATTTTGATCAATTGGGCCTGCATAACGAAATCGTATAATACCATTATGATCAATAATAAATGTTTCTGGCGCACCATATACCCCGAGATCCAAACCTAAGCGACCATCTTTATCATAAAAGTTGATCGTATATGGGTCGCCTTCACGTTGTAGCTCTTTTATCGCTAATGCCCGCTCATCACGATAATTAATACCATAAATAGGCAAAATATTACGACGAGACAGCATAGTTAAAAAAGGATGCTCGTATTTACATGCAGGACACCAAGTGGCCCACACGTTCAATAGTGAAACTTGACCCTTTAAATCAGCCTCAGTTAACATTTCGCCTGCAGTTTCAAGTCTCTCAAGTTGGAAAGCCGGTACTGGCTTTCCTTCTAATGCTGAATCCAACTTTTGCGGATTAAGAAATAAACCTTGATATAAGAATACTCCCATCACCAAAAATAAGGCTAGTGGTATAAACAGCACCAACTTTTTCATAAGTTCTCCATTGTTAAGCTGTAGCAAGTTTATCTTTTGTTTTTTCTTCTGTAACTGTAGCCGTACTTTTTACACGGTAACGCTTATCAGATGCGGCAAGGAAACCACCCACCATCATAAAGATTGATCCGAACCATAACCAGCGCACAAAAGGTTTGTAGTTTAGACGCACAGCAAACTCAGTGGCACTTATTGGGTCGCCCATAGTCACATATAAGTCACGGAATAAACCCCAATCAATACCCGCTTCTGTCATGTCCATTGTGCGGACATTGTATTGACGACGATCCGGTTTTAATAAGGTAATGTACTTATCATCTTGATAGATTTCAATTTGACCTTGCTGTGCAGTGTAGTTTGGCCCAACGACATTCTTAGTTTCAAGATACTTGAATGTGTAACCCGCTAACTCTTGACTGATACCAGGCCCCATTCGAACACTTTTCTCTATTGAATAGTTCGACACCATAGTTGCACCAACAATTGACACCGCGATACCAAAATGAGCAAGGATCATCCCAAGCTGGCTACGTCCAATACGAGTTAAACTGATGCTACCATCGGTTCCTTTAACCATATTGTAGCCCGCGCGGAATGTCGATAATGTCACCCATGTTGCTGCAGCAATACCTAGTGCAACCCATATATCGAACTCGCCGCCCATTAGAAAAGGCACAGCTAAACCGACGACTGCAGCACTAATTGCAGGTACAAGCAATTGACGCTTAATCTCGCCTTGTTTTGATTTTTTCCAGCGAATAATTGGACCAATACCCATAAAGCCAAATAATACCAACACGATTGGAACAAATACCGCGTTAAAGTATGGCGGCCCAACAGAAATTTTACCCATACCCAGTGCGTCTATAAGCAATGGATATAAGGTTCCGAGTAAAACGGTACCTGCGGCTACAGTTAATAGCACGTTACAAACCAACAACATGGTTTCTTTCGACTTCAGTTCAAATCGTGCAGGACTGCTCATTTCACTGGCGCGGAAAGCAAATAGAGTTAAAGATCCCCCAACAGCGATAGCAAGCAGTAGCAAAATAAACATACCGCGACTTGGATCCGCTGCAAATGAATGCACCGATGTAAGTACACCTGAACGTACAATAAAGGTACCCAGCAAACTTAATGAGAAAGCAAAGATTGACAGTAAAACAGTCCAGTTACGAAATGCGCCACGCTTCTCCGTTACAACTAAAGAGTGAACTAATGCAGTACCAATTAGCCAAGGCATAAATGAAGCATTTTCAACTGGATCCCAGAACCACCAGCCACCCCAGCCTAATTCATAGTATGCCCACCAAGAACCTAGTGAAATACCACCGGTTAAAAATACCCAAGCTGCTAGCGTCCAAGGACGAGACCAACGAGCCCAAGCTGAATCTAAACTGCCACTCATTAGTGCCGCAATAGCAAAGGCAAAACTAACAGAGAAACCAACATAACCAAGATATAACATTGGCGGATGGAAGATTAACCCCACATCTTGCAACATTGGATTTAAGTCACGCCCTTCCATTGGTATTGGAAATAACCGTTCAAATGGACTGGAGGTTAGAACCATAAACAAGGTAAAGCCGACAATAACCATGGCGAGTACTGATAATACCCTCGCAGTAAAGACTTCTTCCAAGCCTTTACTGAACATGGCTACTGCTGTCGCCCAAACTGATAATGAGAATACCCAGAACAATAATGAACCTTCATGACCGCCCCATACTGCAGCAATTTTAAAGAATATGGGTAATTGTGAATTTGAATGATGTGCAACGTAGGCGACAGAGAAGTCATCAACCGCGAAACTGTAGCCCAATATGACCACTGAAACCAAAATGAAGAAAAACATACCGTATGCAAGAGGCCAAGCATATCTTACTAAATATGCATCTTTCTTGGCCGCACCGATTAATGGAACACTGGCTAATAGCATGGCAAATGCCAAACCTATTATCAGGGAAAAATGTCCAATTTCTGGAATCATGGGTATTCCTTAGTTAAATAAACATTGATTTGATATCAACAAATCACGTTAATGCAGGTAATGAGCATATGTCATTATACTCACATTAGCTTAAACGAATTTTAAATCATTTTAGTGCTTGCAACAGCACATGTCTGCCATTTTCGTGCAAAACTGGGTTACTTGTCTCATTATCGGTATCCAGTTGGATCAAAACGTCGGTTCACAATAGCAAAGCGATAGGACTAACAAAATAATCGAAAGTTTCTCATCATTTAATGCGATCAATATAAATTGTGAACCAGTACTCAACTCTCAAGATTGAGCTTTATATCTTCCTTATATTACTATTCAATTAATAATCTTTACGTATAATCGTGCAATCAAGCTCAGCGGAAACTCCGCTTTCCTATAAACTAAAAGTGAATATTGAAACGATGACCACATTTTGGATTCTTATCGCGCTTGTCCTCATTATCGGTTTAATGATGATTTGGGTACCTCATTTTCGTCAGACAAAGCTACTTCAAGCTGAAGAGTCTGGCGTCCGTAAACAAACAAACCTTGAACTGTTTAATGAACGTTTAGGCATTCTTGAGAAAGAATTAAAAAACGAGTTACATGATCAGAATGAATTTGATGCATTAAAGCAGGAATTAGAAATTAGTTTACTGCAGGATATGAAGCATAAAGGTGATGACTCACTTACTGCAGCAAAGCCTAAAGGCGTTTTATGGCCTTCGATGATGACTATAGTAGTATTGGGGCTAACCGGTTATTTCTATCAACAGCTTGGTGCATATAATGAACTGGCAAATCCTCCACAAGCAAATAACCCGCATGAAGGCATGAGTAATGAACAAATCATGGCTCAGCGTGTGCAAATAATGGAAGCACAAGTTCAACAAGCACCTGAAAACAGCCAAGCCTGGTTTAGTCTAGGCCATGCTTATATATCTGCAAACCAATATGGTAAAGCTATTGCTGCATTCGATAAAGTCATGGAATTAGTCGGAACCCATGCAGAATTACTTGGCCCTAAGGCTACGGCGATGTATTACCAGGCAGGTCAAAAGCTCACGCCTGAAATTCAAACTATTATTAAGCAGTCATTGGCTTTAGACGCACAAGACCCATCGACATTATTACTGGTAGGAATGGACGCATTTTTTAATGCTCAATATCAAGATGCAATTAATGCATGGCAAGCTATTTTAGATAGTGACCGTAGTGATGTTGACCGAACGGCATTAATGAATGCTATTCAATCAGCTAAAATGAGCATGCAATCCGATATGGGAGCTATGCCAAATGATGATGCTCACAATCCGATTAAAAATGCCACGACTACAACGGCCACAACAGTAGCGAAAACCGTTAGCGTTTTGGTTGAAGTTGCACCAGAACTGGCGTCTAAAGTAGGACCTAACGATCAAGTATTTATTTTTGCTCGCGCAACTCAAGGACCCAAAGTACCGTTAGCAGCAACTAAAATCAATGCGAGCGATTTACCATTCACCATTACCTTAGATGATAGTACTTCTATGGGCGGCGATATAAAACTAAGTGGTGCTAGCGAAGTGGAGATTATTGCAGTGCTGTCTAAACATGGCAGCGTAAAACCACAGGCGGGTGACATGAAAGGCAGTGTAGCTGCTGTTAAGGTCGGTGGTAAAACCACACTGGTACTGGATAAAATAGTTCAATAACTTAACTTGTAAGAAGGACTTATTATAGTTTTCCTTAATACAACATTTTATAACTCGCTATCATACACCCATAAAAAAACCGGCTATTAGGCCGGTTTTTATATTCTTAAAGAAGAATTACTTAGACATGAACTCAATAGCGTTCTTGTAATCTTCATCAGAACAGTCGGTACACATACCGCCAGGTGGCATTGCGTTTAAACCTGACTTAACAGAGCCAACTAAAGCATCAACACCTTTAGCTAAACGAGGTTCCCAAGCGGCAACATCATGAGATTTAGGCGCACCCGCAACTCCCATGCTGTGACATACTTGACATGCCTTGTTATATACAGCTTCACCTTCTTGAGCAAATACATTCGCAGACAAAGTTAATGCAGCTACTGCAGTCATTGCTAACAATTTTTTCATGTTCAACGTTCCTAATTGCAAATAAATACAAAGCTTAACGCTGCCTGTTATTTTTAGAAGGCAGACTATTTTTAGCTCTACTAGGTTACTACAAACTGCAAAAAATCTCACCTTTTTGTGATAACAATCTCACCTTGACGTTCAAATAACCCAATATTAACCAGTTCAAGTAATATATTAGCAAATGTTGAAAAAAATCCCATTTTATTAATTTTATTGGAACTACATCAAATTGCGAGCACTTAATCATACCTAAAGGTAACTGCATAATACTGTTTATGTTAATATCTTTTAGTGTTTCATAGTAGGCTAAATAGAGGGTTCAGTGACAAAAATAACACCATCCACTCCCTTGATCAGTGCAAACAAGCTGACATGTATTCGCGAAGAGCGTTTATTATTTGATGAGCTTAGCTTTGATATAATGGCTGGAGATATCGTTCAAATTGAAGGTCCCAATGGTTCCGGAAAAACAAGCTTACTGCGTATTTTAGCAGGTTTATCTCGCCCCTACTCTGGGGATGTATTGTATTTACAGCATAACATTATCCGTTCGCGAGATGAATTTAATGAAAACTTGCTTTATCTTGGCCACTTAGCAGGCGTTAAAAGTGAATTGACAACAGAAGAAAATCTTAATTTCAATTTAAGAATCAGTGGTTATGATGACCATAAAACGTCTGATATTTTAGCCAAAGTAAATTTAAGCGGGTTTGAAGAAGCATTAGCTGGCCACTTGTCTGCAGGCCAACAGCGCAGGACAGCGTTAGCAAGGTTATGGCATACCAATTGTAAAATATGGATATTGGATGAACCTTTTACCGCTATCGATAAAAAGGGTGTTGAAGAGCTTGAACAACTCTTTTTAGCGCATGCTAATAACGGTGGATGCGTAATTATTACAACTCATCAAGATATGAGTTTAATTAATGAAGCTAATCTTCGAAAAATCACTCTCGATTATCGTTTCATATAAGGCTAAATGATGAACAGAGGTATTAGCTACACCAGTGCGTTTATAACCTTACTAAAACGTGATTTGAAAATTGCAATTAGACATCGCGGAGACATATTTAATCCGCTGTTGTTTTTCATTATGGTTGTAACCCTCTTTCCGCTAGGGATTGGGCCAGAGCCCCAAGTATTAACGCGGGTGGCACCAGGAATAATATGGGTAGCCGCTCTTTTAGCCTCAATGCTATCACTAGAAAGGCTCTTTAAAGCCGATTACAGTGACGGTAGCTTAGAGCAAATGTTACTTAGCCCACAACCGCTAGCAATTATGGTATTGGCTAAAGTCTTAGCTCATTGGATTTTAACCGGTGTACCACTGATTCTCGTATCACCATTATTGGCTGTATTACTGCATTTAGAAAGCAATAGCTACATGGCATTAATGGCCACGTTAGCGCTTGGAACACCAGTACTGTCATTATTAGGGGCTATTGGTGTGGCTCTTACCGTAGGACTAAGTAAAGGAGGGGTATTACTCACCTTATTAATATTGCCTCTATATATACCTGTGTTGATTTTTGCTACTAGTGCAATCGATGCTGCTGGAATGAATTTACCCTATGATGGTCAGCTAGCTATTATTGGCGCTATGCTGGTTGGTTCGTTAATCATGGCACCATTTGCTATTGGTGCCTCCTTACGTGTGAGTACAAATTAATATGTGGAATAAGATGTGGAAATGGCTTAATTCATATGCAGATCCAGAGCGGTCTTACACTCTTGCTGGAAAAATGTTGCCTTGGTTTACATGTTTAGCAATTGTCATGATTGGCATTGGCACTACATGGGGCTTGTTATATGCTCCAATGGATTATCAGCAAGGTGATAGTTTCAGAATTATATATATACATGTTCCGGCCGCATCGATGTCAATGGCTGCCTACATGGGAATGGCGACAGCATCATTTATTGGCATAGTCTGGCAGATTAAAGCTGCCGATTGGGCTGCAGCGTCTATTGCCCCTATTGGTGCAGTCATTACCTTCATAGCATTGTTTACTGGCGCTGCATGGGGGAAACCTATGTGGGGAACATGGTGGGTTTGGGATGCACGATTAACGTCAGAGCTAGTGTTATTGTTCCTTTACCTTGGTGTTATCGCACTTTACGCCTCTTTTGAAGATAAGGTCTTGGCTGGACGAGCCGCTGGCATACTGGCCATTGTTGGAGTAATCAATATTCCAATTATTAAGTATTCAGTTGAATGGTGGAGCAGCTTACACCAACCAGCAACCATCAAAATTACTGAAAAATCTACAATGACTGGAGACATGCTCTATCCGCTGCTTATCAATATTGTCGGATTTGGCATGATGATTGGAGCATTAACCATAGTAAGATATAGAGCAGAAGTATTAGCACGTAACGGAATGCGTCCTTGGGTTCGTGATTTAGCTAACGCGGAGAGGGTAAAATAATGCAGTTCGATACAATCGCAGAATTTATAGATATGGGCGGCTATGCGTTTTTTGTATGGTTGGCTTACGGTGTAACATTTGGCAGTTTAGCTATGTTGATTATCCATAGCCTTCGCCAAAAGAAAAAGTCCTTATTGAGATCTCTAAAAAGATTATCAGAGAAGAACGATTAAAAGAATCAAGAGGTAAGAAATCGTGAACCCAAGACGTAAAAAAAGACTCACCCTAGCAGTAGCATTAATCTTAGGTGTAGCAGGCATAGCTTCTCTTTTATTATATGCGCTAAATACCAATTTAAACTTGTTTTATACCCCATACGAAATTGTACATGGTAAAAAAGACACTGGGGTTAAACCAGAGGTTGGACAGCGTATTCGCGTAGGAGGCATGGTTACTGTCGGCTCAATGATCCGTGACCCTGAAAGCTTGCATGTAGAATTTGCAGTGCATGACTCCGCAGGTGGGGAAGTGATTGTGACATTTGATGATCTTCTTCCCGATTTATTCCGCGAAGGCCAAGGAATCGTCGCTCAAGGGGTATTAGTTGGATCTGGTAAGCTAGAAGCTACTGAAGTACTTGCAAAGCATGATGAAAACTACATGCCGCCAGAAGTTGCTGAAGCAATGGGACAAACTCATCAAAAGCTTGATTATCCTGAAGGCGCTGAGCCTAAGGGTTATAAATACCAATAATCTATATGGTTAACCTGTAAATGCCAATTGTATTAAGTTAATGTCATCTAAATAAATACTAGTCCTTATACCTAGGCAAATATATGGCCTTAATAAAAAAGACTGAACGTGAAAACGTTCGGTCTTTTTTATCTTGGTAATTCAGCTGGCTTATATCCATTCTTATTAGAATGTAATTTATTTTAGGCTGCGTCACGCACCGGAACAGTGAATATAACTTTAGGTGTAGTCATTATATTAAAGGCATTTAAAACTGTAATAGGTTTGATGACACAGCCCTGAAAGTGAATTGTAAAGCGAATTACGACTACTAGACAAGTTTATAAACTACTGATTGAAAAGCGGACTAGTGAAAAACAGCGAGCGTTAATATGACAGGGAAATTAAAAGCCGTTTTTTACATACAAAGCATAATACCAATTCCATTAATTATCAGGTCATTGGGCGGGAACAACTCAGGCGTTTCATTTCTTTGTCACATTGTTCTACCTGGGAACAACCATTGTTTTAATAATGCGCCTCAAACTGAAAAACTGAGTAGCTCTGTTTGGTCACATAATTAATGAAATTGGTATAATCTTGAAATAAGAATATCTGTTCTAAAAATTAGCTATAAAAAAACCGAGCCTAAGCTCGGTTTTTAATAAGTAATTAAAAATTAATTACTCTGCAGCTTCAACTTCAACAGCTTCAGCAGCTTCAGGACGACCTACTAACTCGATGTAAGCCATTGGGGCTTTATCACCGGTACGAAGACCGCACTTAAGAATACGAGTGTAACCACCAGGACGTTCCTGGAAGCGTGGACCCAATTCAGTAAATAACTTACCTACAACTTCAGCGTCGCGGGTACGAGCGAAAGCTAAACGGCGATTTGCAACGCTGTCTACTTTAGCTAATGTTATTAGAGGTTCAACTACGCGACGCAATTCTTTCGCTTTTGCTACAGTTGTCTTGATTATCTCATGACGAACTAGTGAGCATGCCATGTTACGGAACATAGCTTGGCGATGACTGCTGTTACGATTTAGTTGACGACCACTCTTACGATGGCGCATGACTAATCCTTATAACCTTAATCTGTACTAACCTGAGACTTATAGGTCGTCTGCTAAACTGGCTGGAGGCCAATTTTCAAGACGCATACCTAACGACAGTCCGCGAGATGCTAAAACGTCCTTAATTTCAGTAAGAGATTTCTTACCTAAGTTAGGGGTTTTCAACAACTCAACTTCAGTGCGTTGTACCAGATCACCGATGTAATGAATCGCTTCGGCTTTCAAACAGTTAGCCGAACGTACAGTTAGCTCTAAATCGTCGACAGGACGCAACAATATCGGATCGAATTCCGGTTTATCATCTTCCTCAGGCTTAGCTGCAGGCTCACGTAAATCAACAAACGCATCTAGCTGTTCGGCTAAAATAGTTGCTGAGCGACGAATTGCCTCCTCAGGATCGATAGTACCGTTAGTGGTCATATCGATTACAAGCTTATCTAAGTCTGTGCGCTGTTCAACACGAGCTGCTTCTACATTGTATGCAATGCGAGCAACAGGTGAGAATGACGCATCAACCAACAGGCGACCAATTGGACGATCATCGTCTTCGGTTTGTGCACGAGCCGAAGCAGGTACATAACCACGACCACGTTCAACACGGATACGCATGCTGATGTCATTATTACCAGTCAAATGACAGATAATATGATCAGGATTCATGATGGTAACATCGCCATCATGCGTGATATCTGCTGCTGTAACAGGGCCTGTGCCGGACTTACTTAACGTAAGCATAGCCTCGTCTTTACCCTCGATAGTTACCGCTAAACCTTTAAGATTTAACAATATCTCAAGGATATCTTCTTGTACGCCTTCCTTACTGCTATATTCATGCAGTACGCCATCAATCTCGACTTCTGTAACAGCACAGCCAGGCATAGATGACAATAGGATGCGACGCAACGCGTTACCTAAGGTATGGCCAAAACCACGTTCTAGCGGTTCTAGTGTAACTTTGGCGCGAGTTGAATTAACCTGCTCAATTTCAACGAGACGCGGTTTAAGAAATTCTGTAACAGAACCCTGCATTGTGTCCTCTCTTGTTTGTTAGCTTTACTTAGAGTAAAGCTCGACGATCAGCTGTTCGTTAATATCCGCAGACAAATCGCTACGTTCTGGTAGACGCTTGAAAGCACCTTCCATTTTCGCATTGTCGACTTCTACCCATGTAGGCTTTTCGCGTTGACCAGCCACTTCTAAAGCCGCTTTAATACGAGCTTGAGTGCGTGATTTTTCACGGATGCTTACAACATCATTCGCAGACACTTTGAATGACGGAATGTTAACAACACGACCGTTAACCATAATTGATTTATGGCTTACTAGCTGACGTGATTCTGCACGAGTAGAACCGAAACCCATACGATAAACTACGTTATCTAGGCGGACTTCTAAAAGTTGTAACAAGTTCTCACCTGTGTTGCCTTTTAAACGTGCAGCTTCTTTGTAGTAGTTACGGAATTGTTTTTCTAACACACCGTAAATACGACGAACTTTTTGTTTCTCGCGTAACTGAGTACCATACTCAGACAAACGTGGCTTACGAGCGCCATGTTGTCCTGGTGCAGTTTCCAGCTTACACTTCGATTCGATTGCTCTCACACCGCTTTTTAAGAAAAGGTCTGTACCTTCTCGGCGGCTGAGCTTGAGCTTAGGACCCAAGTATCTTGCCATGATCTTTCTCCAACTATCCTATAACGTAGTGTTATACACGACGTTTTTTAGGTGGACGACAACCATTGTGAGGGATAGGTGTCACATCAGTAATATTGGTTATTTTGTAACCAACTGCGTTCAGTGCGCGAATCGCTGATTCACGCCCTGGACCTGGACCCTTCACAAAAACTTCAAGGTTTTTAACACCATAATCTTGCGCAGCAATACCTGCACGCTCCGCAGCAACCTGTGCAGCAAACGGGGTCGATTTACGTGAACCACGAAAACCAGAACCACCTGAGGTAGCCCAAGATAAAGCATTACCTTGACGATCGGTAATGGTTACGATTGTGTTGTTGAAAGACGCATGGATATGAGCCATGCCATCTGCAACCTGTTTACGTACGCGCTTACGCGGAGAACGTGACGGAACTTTAGCCATTTTGGTTTACCTTCCCGTTACTTTCTGATTGGTTTACGTGGACCTTTACGCGTACGCGCATTGGTCTTAGTACGTTGCCCACGAAGTGGCAGGCTACGACGATGGCGGAGACCACGATAACAACCAAGATCCATAAGACGCTTGATGTTCATTGAAATCTCACGACGTAAATCACCTTCTACAGCATATTTGGCGACTTCTTCGCGTAGGATATCTATTTGAGCTTCGCTCAATTCCTTGATCTTAGCATCTTCAGCAATTGAAGTAGCAGCACAGATTGCTCTTGCGCTTGTACGTCCAATACCAAAAATAGCAGTCAATGCGATGACTGTATGCTTTTGATCAGGAATGTTAATGCCAGCGATACGGGCCACTATGCACTCCTTAAATGTTAAAGGCTATCTGCGAAAAGCCCGAAAGGATACTCGACAGACAACAAATTTGCAAACAATATTTTTGGTCAGCCCATTATTGGGCTGACCAACTTCTTACTTAGCCTTGACGCTGTTTGTGTTTTGGTTCAACACATATCACGCGAACAACACCACTACGCTTGACGATCTTGCAATTACGGCAGATCTTCTTCACGGAAGCTCGAACTTTCATTTCATCACTCCGTAAAAGCTAACTTATTTTCCAAAGCGATCTAAATTCGCTTTGTTGACTAGATTAGCTTTCTTCATCACAGACTCATACTGATGAGACATCATATGGGTCTGAACCTGAGCCATGAAGTCCATGATCACGACTACTATAATTAGTAGCGAAGTACCGCCAAAATAGAACTGTACTTTCCACGCAATTAACATGAACTCCGGAATTAAGCAGATAAAGGTAATATACAACGCACCCGCTAAGGTTAAACGTGTCATTACTTTATCAATGTAACGCGAAGTCTGTTCACCGGGACGAATCCCAGGAATGAATGCACCACTCTTTTTCAAATTATCTGCTGTTTCGCGTGGATTAAAAACCAACGCAGTATAGAAGAAACAGAAAAAGATAATTGCTGTCGCGTACAATAATGAATACAGCGGTTGCCCTGGTGACACAGCTAAAGCGAAATCGCTTAACCATGACATAGACTCATTTTGTCCAAACCACTGAGCCAGTGTGCCTGGAAACAAAATAATGCTGGAAGCAAAAATTGGTGGAATTACACCTGCCATGTTCACTTTAAGTGGTAAATGAGTGCTTTGTGCAGCGAAGACCTTACGGCCTTGTTGGCGCTTAGCATAGTTAACAACGATACGACGTTGTCCACGTTCCACAAACACTACAAAGTAAGTTACAGCAAATACAATAACCGCGAGCAACAGTAGTACCAATACATTCAAGTCACCTTGACGCGCCTGCTCGGCTGTTGAGCCGATAGCCGATGGTAGTCCTGCAACAATACCTGCGAAAATTAATATCGAGATACCATTACCAATACCACGTTCGGTAATCTGTTCACCTAGCCACATTAGGAACATAGTTCCAGTGACTAGACTCACAACAGCAACAAAGTAAAATCCAAATCCAACATTTGCCACAAGGCCAGGGACTAAATTTGGTAAACCTGTCGCGATACCGATAGACTGCAATGTACCCAGTACAAGTGTGCCATATCTAGTATATTGACTAATCTTTTTACGCCCTGACTCGCCTTCTTTTTTCAATTCAGCAAGTGCAGGATGCACAACAGTCAATAACTGCATGATAATCGATGCCGAAATGTACGGCATGATACCTAATGCAAAGATAGAGGCACGCTCTAAAGCACCACCCGAGAACATGTTAAACATGCCAAGGATGGTATCTTTTTGCTGAGCAAAAAGCTCTGCTAATACAGCTGCGTCAATACCAGGAATTGGCACAAACGAACCGGCTCTAAAGACGATAATCGCACCAATCACGAACAGAAGACGAGTTTTCAGTTCAGATAAACCGCCTTTCGCGCTTTTTAAATCAAGTCCTGGTTTTGCCATCGACGTATTATTCCTCGATCTTGCCACCGGCAGCTTCAATAGCTGCACGTGCACCTTTGGTTACCTTTAGACCTTTAACAGTCACAGGGCGCTCAATGGTACCTGAAAGAACGATTTTCGCAAACTGGATATTGCGAGTAATAACGTTCGCAGCTTTCAGAGTGTTCAAATCGATGACATCACCGTTAACTTTTGCTAGTTCGAGTAAACGAACTTCAGCTGAAACCAAAGCTTTGCGAGAGGTAAAGCCGAACTTAGGTAAACGGATTTTAAGAGGCATTTGACCGCCTTCAAAACCTACACGCACACCGCCGCCAGAACGAGACTTTTGTCCCTTATGACCACGACCTGCGGTTTTACCTAAACCAGAACCAATACCACGGCCCACACGCTTAGGAGCAGATTTAGAACCTGCTGCTGGAGATAGAGTATTTAGACGCATTATCTTATTCCTCCACCGAAACCATGTAGTAAACCTTGTTGATCATACCGCGAACTGAAGGAGTATCTTCAAGCTCAACTGTATGACCAATACGGCGCAGACCTAAACCTGTTAGGGTAGCACGGTGTTTTGGTAAACGACCGATGCTGCTTTTAGTCTGTGTTACTTTAACTGTTTTAGTAGCCATGGTGCATTATCCCCGAATTTCGTCAACATTCAGGCCACGTTTAGCAGCGATTTGAGCAGGTGACTTCATGTGCACCAACGCATCGACTGTTGCGCGAACGATGTTGATCGGGTTAGTAGAACCGTATGCTTTTGACAGAACGTTATGAACGCCTGCTACTTCCAATACGGCACGCATTGCGCCACCGGCAATAATACCGGTACCTTGTGATGCAGGTTGCATGTACACAAGTGAGCCTGTATGGCGACCTTTAACTGGGTGATGCAGAGTACCTGCATTCAACTCAACGGTCACAATGTTACGACGCGCTTTTTCCATTGCTTTTTGAATTGCAGCTGGAACTTCACGCGCTTTACCATAGCCATAGCCAATCTTACCATTACCGTCACCCACTACTGTTAGTGCTGTGAAGCTAAAGATACGACCGCCCTTAACTACTTTAGAAACACGATTAACTGCAATCAATTTTTCTTGCAAATCGTCTTTTTGCTGAGCTTCTAATTTAGCCATTTATAACCCCTTAGAACTTCAGGCCAGCTTCACGAGCAGCGTCTGCTAATGCAGCCACACGTCCGTGATACTTGAAACCAGAACGGTCGAACGCAACTGTAGCTACGCCCTTCTCGATCGCACGCTCAGCAACTAGTTTACCAATTGCTTTAGCCGCATCTACGTTTCCGGTACTCTTTAGTTGCTCTTTAACTGTTTTTTCAACAGTTGAAGCGGCAGCTAACACCTGAGCTTCAGGACTAATAACCTGAGCATAAATGTGACGCGGTGTACGATGTACAACCAGACGATTCACGCCTAGCTCTTGGATCTTCTTACGTGCACGAGTAGCGCGACGTAAGCGAGATGTTTTCTTATCCATATCGCGTTACCTACTTCTTCTTAGCCTCTTTACGGCGTACAACTTCGTCGTCATAGCGAACACCTTTACCTTTATAAGGCTCTGGTGGACGGTAACCACGAATGTTTGCAGCAACCTGACCAACCAACTGTTTATCAACGCCTGTTAAGACGATCTCAGTTTGGCTAGGACATTCTACTGTCACGCCTGCGGGTAGCTTGTGTACTAATGGATGTGAGAAACCTAATGTTAAATCTAAGTCACTACCAGCGATTTTCGCACGGTAACCTACACCAACAAGTTTAAGTTTTTTCACAAAACCTTGAGATACACCAACAACCATATTGTTTACGAGTGCACGTGCCGTACCTGCCTGTGCCCAAGCTTTTTCAAAGCCTTCGACAGGTAGAAACTTAACTTGTGCATCTTCGATAACAACATTTACCGCATTGTTGATTACTCGAGTCAGACTACCTTTACCGCCTTTGACGGTAAGAGTCTGTTCGTTTAAAGTCACCTCTACGCCAGCAGGGATAGTGACTGGTGCTTTTGCAACACGAGACATTACTAACTCCTTACGCTACGTAGCAGATAACCTCGCCACCCGAGCCAAATTGGCGGGCGGCACGATCAGTCATCAAGCCTTTAGAAGTGGACACAATTGCGATACCCAGACCGCCCATAACCTTTGGTAGTTCGTCTTTACCTTTGTAAATACGAAGACCAGGACGGCTTACGCGCTGGATAGTCTCAACGACTGGTTTGCCTTGAAAGTACTTTAATGTAATTTCTAATTCAGGCTTAGCTTCATCTGCTACGGCGTAGTCAGTAATGAAACCTTCATCTTTAAGTAATTTCGCAATTGCTACTTTTAACTTAGCTGAAGGCATCTTTACAGATACGTGGTTAGCAGCTTGGCCGTTACGAATACGGGTTAACATATCCGCAATAGGATCTTGCATGCTCATATTAGCTTACTCCGTGACAAGTGCTTACCAGCTGGCCTTACGTAGGCCAGGAACTTCACCACGCATGGTTGCTTCACGTAATTTAATACGGCTTAAGCCGAATTTACGTAAGAAGCCATGTGGGCGACCAGTTTGATTACAGCGATTGCGTTGACGCGATGCGCTTGAATCACGTGGTAGTGCTTGCAACTTAAGTACCGCATCCCAACGATCTTCTTCAGAAGTCTCTGGGCTGCTGATAGCAGCTTTAAGTGCTAGACGCTTTTCAGCATACTTAGCTACGAGCTGTGCACGTTTTGCTTCACGTGCTTTCATAGATGTTTTAGCCATTATGCTACCCTTATTTCTTAAATGGGAAGTTAAAAGCGGTCAACAAAGCACGACCTTCTTCATCATTCTTCGCAGTAGTAGTGATAACAATATCCATACCACGAATTTTATCGATTTTATCGTAATCGATCTCAGGGAAGATGATCTGTTCTTTCACACCCATTGCGTAGTTACCACGGCCGTCAAACGCTTTAGCGCTTAAGCCACGGAAGTCACGAATACGTGGAATTGCAATGTCAACTAGACGCTCTAAAAATTCCCACATACGCTCACCGCGTAGGGTAACTTTACAGCCTATAGGGTAGCCTTCACGGATTTTAAAGCCAGCAACTGATTTACGAGCAACAGTTACAATTGGCTTTTGACCAGCGATTGCAGTCATGTCACGAAGCGCATGCTCCATAACTTTCTTATCTGCAACAGCTTCGCCAACACCCATATTAAGGGTGATTTTATCAATCCGAGGGACTTGCATGACACTGCTATAACCGAACTTTTTAGCTAGTTCAGCGATTACAGTCTCTTGATATTTATCATGCAGTTTCGCCATCGTTTACTCCAAATTACTTAACGAGTTCGCTGTTCGATTTATAAAAACGGACTTTTTTGTCGTTTTCAAATCGGAAACCAACACGATCCGCCTTGCCTGTGGCTTGGTTAAAGATCGCTACGTTTGATGTTTGCATCGGTGCTTCTTTCTCGATAACGCCGCCAGCTACGCCCAATTGTGGGTTTGGCTTTTGGTGTTTCTTAACGAGATTGATGCCTTCAACAATTAATTTACCAGTAGGTAGAACTTGAGAAACCTTACCGCGTTTACCCTTGTCTTTACCTGCTAATACAATCACTTCGTCTTCACGACGGATTTTTGCTGCCATTTTGAAAGCTCCTTACAGTACTTCAGGTGCCAGAGAGACAATCTTCATAAATTGCTCAGTACGCAATTCACGTGTCACTGGTCCAAAGATACGAGTACCAATCGGTGCAAGGTTTGCATTAAGCAATACCGCTGCATTCCGATCGAAGCGAATGACAGAACCGTCTGGACGACGTACGCCTTTCTTAGTACGGACTACCACCGCGTTATATACATCACCTTTCTTCGCTTTAGCGCGAGGAATCGCTTCTTTAACAGAAACTTTGATAATGTCGCCGATACCGGCATAACGACGATGAGAGCCACCCAAGACCTTAATACACTGAACTCTACGTGCGCCACTATTACATGCGACGTCTAGAGTCGATTGCATTTGGATCATTTTAAGTGCTCCGCTATCGTTACTACACAAATCCCAATATTGGGACAATATTTAGCCAAAATATGAGGATAGTTTTACTCAATTTTGGCGCGCAAGTATAACACCACAATATCGGATTGCATAGTAAAAAAACAAACGGCTCCAAAATAAGGAGCCGTTTAGATTAACCTAATACAAAATTAGGCTTTGGTTACTACTTCAGCTAGGGTCCAAGACTTAGTCTTAGATAGAGGACGACACTGACTAATAGTCACGATGTCACCTTCATTACACTGATTAGTTTCGTCATGTGCATGGATCTTAGTAGTACGCTTAATGTACTTCCCATAAATAGGATGTTTCACTTGGCGCTCAATAGCAACAGTAATAGATTTTTCCATTTTGTTACTAATTACTTTACCTTGCAAAGTACGGATTTTATCAGACATTACGCACCTGCCTTAGAAGTAATAATGGTCTTAACACGTGCAATGTTACGACGCACTAGTTTCAATTGATTCGTTTGAGTCAATTGACCAGTAGCGTGTTGCATACGCAGGTTAAACTGCTCACGCAGCAGACCAAGTAATTCAGCGTTAAGTTCTTCAACGCTCTTTTCTCTTAGTTCGCTCGCTTTCATTACATCACCGTCTTAGTTACGAAGGTAGTCTTTAGAGGTAGTTTTGCCGCTGCTAAAGCGAAGGCTTCACGAGCCAACGATTCAGGAACACCACCCATCTCATAAAGAACCTTACCAGGTTGAATCTGACATACCCAGTATTCAACGTTACCTTTACCTTTACCCATACGCACTTCAAGAGGCTTAGAGGTAATTGGCTTGTCAGGGAAAACTCGAATCCAAATTTGTCCTTGACGTTTAACATGACGTGTCATGGCACGACGTGCAGATTCAATTTGACGTGCAGTTAAACGGCCACGGCCGACTGCTTTCAAACCGAAAGTACCAAAGTTAACTTCAGTACCGTTCGCTAGACCACGGTTGCGGCCTTTGAACATCTTGCGAAACTTCATACGTTTAGGTTGCAGCATTAAAGTTTCTCCTATTTACCACGAGGCTTACGCTTAGGTTGCTGCTTTGGCTCTTCAATAGCAGGCATCATACCGTCTAGAACTTCGCCTTTGAAGATCCAAACTTTAATACCAATCACACCATATTGCGTGTGACTTTCAGCTGTTGAATAGTCGATATCAGCACGTAAAGTATGCAAAGGTACACGACCTTCACGATACCATTCTGCACGTGCGATTTCAGCACCACCTAAACGGCCGCTTACTTGAACCTTGATACCTTGGGCACCAATACGCATTGCGTTTTGAACTGCGCGCTTCATAGCACGACGGAACATAACACGGCGCTCTAACTGCTGAGCAATACTGTCAGCAACAAGCTTAGCGTCTAATTCAGGCTTACGGATTTCAGCGATGTTGATTTGAGCAGTAGTGCCTGTGATTTTAGACACATATGCACGTAGTACTTCAACGTCTTCACCTTTCTTACCAATCACAACACCTGGACGGGCAGTGTGAATAGTAACGCGGATGCTTTTCGCTGGGCGTTCAATGACAATCTTAGATACTGATGCGGCCTTTAACTTTTCAGTTAAATATTGACGCACTTCCCAGTCGCTGTTCAGATTATTTGCATAGTCTGATCCATCTGCGTACCAGGTAGAGATCCAAGGCTTAGTGATACCCAAACGGATACCATTAGGATGTACTTTCTGTCCCATTGCTCTCTTCTCCTAGCGATCTGATACAACCACAGTAATGTGGCTGGTACGCTTCATGATACGATCAGCGCGACCTTTGGCACGTGGCATGATACGCTTCATAGTTGGGCCTTCATCTACGAAGACGGCTCCAACTTTAAGCTCATCAATATCCGCACCTTCGTTGTGTTCGGCGTTTGCTATAGCTGAGTCAAGTACTTTTTTAACTAGTACGGCGGCTTTCTTGGGGCTGAATGTCAAAATCTCGAGTGCCTTAGAAACAGGCAATCCGCGAATTTGATCAGCAACTAGACGGGCCTTCTGCGCAGACGTACGAGCAAAACGATGTTTAGCTAAAACTTCCATCTTATTCCTCCCGTATTAACGCTTCTTCGCTTTCTTATCTGCAGCATGGCCGCGATAAGTGCGAGTTGGTGAAAATTCACCAAGCTTGTGGCCGATCATTTCGTCAGTTACGAACACAGGTACGTGCTGACGACCATTATGGACAGCGATGGTCAACCCAATCATATTAGGGATGATCATTGAGCGGCGAGACCAAGTTTTAATTGGCTTTTTATCTCCCGCTTCCATCGCTTTCTCTACCTTCTTCAGCAAGTGCAGGTCAATGAAGGGACCTTTCTTGAGAGAACGTGGCATGGCGAATCCTCTTACTATTTATTACGACGACGTACGATGTACTTGTCAGTGCGCTTATTACTACGAGTTTTATAACCCTTAGTTGGCACACCCCATGGACTCACTGGATGACGTCCACCAGAAGTACGGCCTTCACCACCACCATGTGGATGGTCTACTGGGTTCATTGCAACACCACGCACTGTTGGGCGTACGCCTCTCCAGCGCTTAGCACCTGCTTTACCTAACTGGCGTAGCATGTGTTCGGCATTTCCAACTTCACCAAATGTCGCGCGGCAATCAACTGGAACTTTACGCATTTCGCCAGAGCGAAGACGTAGAGTTGCATATGCGCCATCACGAGCAACAACTTGTACATAGGCACCAGCTGAACGAGCGATTTGAGCACCTTTACCAGGCTTCATTTCTACTGCGTGAACAACTGAACCAACAGGAATGTTGCGTAACGGTTTAGCGTTACCAGTTTTGATTTCAGCATCATTACCAGATTGGATTGGATCGCCAGACTTCATGCCTTTAGCAGCAAGAATATAACGACGCTCACCATCTGCGTATAATACTAAAGCAATGTGCGCAGTACGGTTTGGATCGTACTCAATGCGCTCAACTTTTCCTGGAATCCCATCTTTATCGCGTTTGAAGTCGATTAGACGGTAATGTTGCTTGTGACCACCACCAATGTGACGGACAGTGATACGGCCAGTATTGTTACGGCCACCACTTTTAGTTTTTCTCGCCAACAGGCCAGCAAAAGGTTTACCCTTATGCAGATCCGTATTCACCACTTTAACTACGTGGCGACGACCTGGAGAGGTTGGCTTACACTTAATAACTGCCATGATAATTCTCCTTTGCTTACTCAGCGCCGCCGACGAAATCGATGTCAGCACCAGCAGCTAAAGTAACATAAGCTTTTTTCCAATCGCTACGACGGCCTGTACGGGCGCCAGTACGTTTGGTTTTACCTTTGTTAACTAAAGTGCGAACTGTATCTACTTCAACTTCAAATAGCTTCGCTACTGCAGCTTTGATCTCTGCTTTAGTCGCATCGATTGCTACGCGGAAAACTACAGTGTTGTTTTTCTCTGCAACAACAGTACTCTTTTCAGAGATGTGCGGAGCAAGAATAACTTTTAGCAAACGTTCTTCGGTGATCATGCTAGCATCTCCTCAATTTGCTTCACTGCATCAGCAGTAACAAGAACAGTGTTAAACGCAATTAGACTTACTGGGTCTAGACCCGCAACGTCACGTACGTCAACTTTGTATAAGTTGCGAGCTGCTAAGAATAAATTCTCATCAACTTCTGCAGTAACAATTAGAACATCTTGTAAGTTCATTGCTGCTAATTTAGCTTTTAGCTCTTTAGTTTTAGGAGCTTCAACACTAAATGATTCAACAACAACTAGACGCTCTTGACGTACCAATTCCGAAAATATGCTTCTTAAAGCACCACGGTACATCTTTTTGTTAACTTTTTGGCTGTGATCTTGAGTTTTAGCAGCGAATGTTACGCCACCGCCACGCCAGATTGGGCCTTTAACACTACCGGCACGAGCACGGCCAGTGCCTTTTTGGCGCCAAGGCTTTTTGCCTGAGCCAATAACTTCCGCGCGCGTCTTTTGGCCACGAGTGCCTTGACGTGCGTTTGCAGCGTAAGCTACAACTACCTGATGAACCAATGCCTCGTTAAAGTCACGGCCGAAGGTAGTTTCGGAAACTTCAAGAGCGCTCTGCGCGTCTTTCAATACCAATTCCATTACTATCTCCTCAGACCTTAAGCTTTAACTGCTGGCTTGATAATCAAGTCACCATTTGTAGCGCCTGGAACAGCGCCGCGTACTAATATCAAGTTACGCTCTGCATCAACACGTACAACGTGTAGATTTTGAGTAGTTACTTGTTCAGCACCCATATGGCCTGACATCTTCTTGCCTTTGAATACACGACCGGGCGTTTGGTTCTGACCGATAGAACCATTCGAGCGGTGAGCCAAAGAGTTACCGTGAGTCATATCTTGGGTACGGAAGTTCCAACGCTTAACGCCGCCTTGGAAACCTTTACCTTTTGATTGACCGGTAACGTCTACTTTCGCCACTTCTGCGAAAATATCAACATTAAGCTCAGCACCAACTTCAATGCCTTCGCCTTCACCATCTGCTAGACGCACTTCCCATAAACCACGACCGGCAACTACGCCGCCCTTGGCAAAATGACCTGCTTCTGCTTTAGTGATGCGATTGGCTTTTTTGGTACCTGTAGTTAACTGTAGTGCACGGTAACCGTCAGTTTCTAAAGTTTTCACTTGAGTTACGCGGTTGCCAGCTACTTCAATCACTGTTACTGGGATTGACGTACCATCTTCAGTGAAGATGCGAGTCATACCCACTTTACGACCAATAAGACCGATAGCCATCTCTCAAACCTCTTCTAAGGATCTCAATTAACCTAAGCTAATCTGAACGTCGACACCAGCCGCAAGATCTAAACGCATTAACGCGTCTACTGTCTTTTCTGTTGGCTCTACGATGTCAACTAAGCGCTTGTGCGTACGAATTTCATACTGATCACGAGCATCTTTGTTAACGTGCGGAGAGATCAAAACGGTATAACGCTCTTTGCGTGTAGGTAGTGGAATAGGACCACGGACCTGCGCGCCTGTACGCTTAGCAGTTTCAACGATTTCCGCTGTAGACTGATCAATTAAACGATGATCAAAGCCTTTCAAGCGGATACGGATTCTTTGGTTCTGCATTGACCAGAGCTCCTAAAATGGACACATAAAAAATCACCCTCTTGCTACTTCCTGATCGGAAATGCAGAGCGAGATGATTTAACCGTTCGACTCCCAATCGGAGTCGCTATGAATATGAAAAGCCAAATCGACTTTTCTTTCGCTCACTACACTAATGCAGCTGCAGCGAGTGGGCAATTATACAGATCTAATTTATAAGATCAAGGCCCTTTGTGCGATATATCTAAATAAGTCTACACAATTCGTTGCGCAGCATTTTACACAATTATTATCAAAATACTAGTAAATTTTTTGCAATAAAAAAGGAAGCCTAGGCTTCCTTTTTCAATGTTAACTAAATTCGCAATTAAGCAATAATTTTAGCTACAACACCAGCACCAACTGTACGGCCACCTTCACGGATAGCGAAACGTAAACCGTCGTCCATCGCGATTGGGTAAATCAAAGTAACTACCATCTTGATGTTATCACCAGGCATTACCATTTCTACGCCTTCTGGTAATTCGATAGTTCCAGTTACGTCCGTTGTACGGAAGTAAAACTGTGGACGGTATCCTTTGAAGAATGGAGTGTGACGTCCGCCTTCTTCTTTTGATAACACGTATACTTCTGATTCGAAAGTAGTGTGTGGGTTGATTGAACCTGGCTTAGCTAGTACTTGACCACGTTCTACGTCATCACGCTTAGTACCACGTAATAACACACCACAGTTCTCGCCAGCACGACCTTCGTCAAGTAGCTTACGGAACATTTCTACGCCAGTACAAGTTGTTTTAGTTGTGTCTTTAACACCAACAATTTCAACTTCGTCTGATACGCGTACAATACCACGCTCAACACGACCAGTTACCACTGTACCACGACCAGAAATCGAGAATACGTCTTCGATTGGTAGTAGGAATGGCTTATCGATGTCACGCTCTGGCTCTGGAATATAAGTATCTAGTGCTTCTGCAAGCTCAAGAATTTTAGCTTCCCACTCTGGTTGGCCTTCTAGTGCCTTAAGAGCTGAACCTTGAATTACTGGTAAATCATCACCTGGGAAGTCGTATTCTGACAGAAGTTCACGTACTTCCATCTCTACTAATTCTAGTAATTCTTCGTCATCTACCATGTCACATTTGTTCATGAATACGATGATGAAAGGTACACCTACTTGACGAGAAAGTAGGATGTGCTCACGTGTTTGTGGCATTGGGCCGTCTGTAGCAGCAACTACTAAGATTGCGCCATCCATCTGTGCAGCACCAGTGATCATGTTTTTAACATAATCCGCGTGACCTGGACAGTCGACGTGTGCATAGTGACGAATTGGTGTGTCATATTCGATGTGAGAAGTATTAATTGTAATACCGCGCTCACGCTCTTCAGGAGCGTTATCGATTTGAGCGAAGTTACGCACTTCACCACCATAAGTCTTAGATAACACAGCAGAAATAGCTGCAGTTAAAGTTGTTTTACCATGGTCAACGTGACCGATGGTGCCTACGTTTACGTGAGGCTTCTTACGTTCAAATTTAGCTTTTGCCACGATATATTCCTTTCTTTTCAGAAGTGCTCGTTTAATTCGAGCAATATAACATTTATGCCGTAACCAATATTAGTTACGAGATTCTATAATCGCTTTTGCAATGTTTTGCGGTGCATCTGCGTACTTCAAGAATTCCATAGAGTATGAAGCACGACCCTGAGATGCTGAACGCAAATCAGTTGCATAACCAAACATTTCAGATAGAGGGACTACGGCTTGGATAAGTTTAACACCAGCGATGCCATCTTCCATACCTTCAATTATGCCACGACGGCGGTTTAAGTCACCTACTACGTCGCCCATATAATTTTCAGGTGTAGTCACTTCTACTTTCATACAAGGTTCGAGCAACACAGGGGTAGCTTCTAGCGCACCCTTTTTGAAGCCCATAGAACCCGCAATCTTAAACGCCATTTCATTTGAATCCACATCATGATATGAACCATCGAATAAAGTGACCTTTACGTCAAGTACAGGGTAGCCAGCTAACACGCCGTTCTTCATCTGTTCTTGAATACCTTTGTCAACAGCAGGAATAAATTCACGAGGAACTGTACCACCTACAATTTCATTGACAAATTCATAGCCTTCACCTTCTTCACGCGGGTCAATTCTTAGCCATACATGACCAAATTGACCTCGTCCACCGGATTGGCGTATAAACTTACCTTCTACTTCAACACTTGAACGAATAGTTTCACGATAGGCAACCTGTGGTTTACCTACGTTACACTCAACACCAAATTCGCGACGCATACGGTCAACGATAATGTCTAAGTGTAGCTCACCCATTCCAGATATCAGTATTTGAGCTGAATCTTCATCAGTTTCGACTTTGAATGATGGGTCTTCCGCTGCTAATTTTTGCAACGCAATCGCCATTTTATCTTGGTCGGCCTGTGAACGAGGCTCAACAGCAATGGTAATTACTGGTTCTGGGAACTCCATGCGTTCTAGAATCACTTTGTGATCTATATCGCAAAGAGTATCACCCGTTGTTACATCTTTTAAACCAATGGCCGCAGCGATATCACCCGCGCGCACTTCTTTTAATTCAGAGCGATCATTTGCGTGCATTTGCACCATACGACCAATTCGTTCACGTTTCTGTTTAACAGAATTGTAAACGGCAGCACCTGATTGAAGTACACCGGAATATACGCGGATAAAAGTAAGTGTTCCAACAAATGGATCAGTCGCTATCTTAAATGCTAATGCCGCAAAAGGGGCATTATCATCAGATGGACGTTCTACTTCTTGCTCGTCTTCATCAATACCTTTAATTGCAGGTACATCAACTGGCGCAGGTAAGAAGTCGACCACCGCATCTAACACTGCCTGAACACCTTTGTTCTTAAATGCTGAACCACAGGTTGCTAAGACAATTTCATTATTGATAGTGCGCTGACGCAATGCATGCTTAATCTCAATTTCTGACAGTTCACCTGTTTCCAAGTATTTATCCATCAGTTCATCAGAGGCTTCAGCAGCAGCTTCCACTAGGTACTCACGCATATCTGCTGCTTTGGCAGCAAGATGTGCTGGAATTTCTTCATAAGTGAATGACATCCCTTGATCTTCTTCAGACCAATTGATGGCTTTCATCTTAATCAAATCAATAACCCCTTTGAAATCCTCTTCTGTACCTATATTCAATTGAATAGGCACACAAGTGGCTCCAAGACGATTACGAATTTGGCTGATAACACGGTCAAAGTCAGCACCTGTACGGTCCATCTTATTAACAAATACCAAACGCGGAACGTGGTACTTGTCAGCTTGACGCCAAACGGTTTCTGATTGAGGTTCAACGCCTGATGAGCCGCAGAAAACAACCACTGCACCATCTAACACGCGTAATGATCGCTCAACTTCAATAGTGAAATCAACGTGACCTGGAGTATCGATGATATTAATACGGTGTTCAGTGAACTGAGCATCCATACCACGCCAGAAAGTGGTAACAGCAGCCGAGGTAATAGTAATACCCCGCTCTTGCTCTTGTACCATCCAGTCCGTAGTAGCAGCGCCGTCATGCACCTCACCAATTTTATGAGACAGACCGGTATAGAACAAAACACGTTCAGTTGTGGTAGTTTTACCTGCATCCACATGAGCTACAATACCGATATTACGATAACGCTCAATTGGGGTTGTACGAGCCACGATTATACCCTCTCAACTAAAGCAAATTTTGCTTTAGACAATATCAACAATATGGAGCGGGCTAATGCCCGCTCCATTATATTACCAACGGTAATGAGCAAACGCTTTGTTAGCTTCTGCCATGCGGTGAACGTCTTCACGTTTCTTAACCGCAGTACCTTTGTTTTCAGACGCATCTAGCATTTCACCTGCTAGACGTAAAGCCATAGATTTTTCACCACGTTTGCGAGCAGCTTCAACTAACCAGCGCATCGCTAGTGCATTACGACGCACTGGACGAACTTCACATGGTACTTGATACGTAGAACCACCAACGCGGCGAGATTTAACTTCGACTGATGGGCGTACGTTATCAAGAGCTGCTTCAAGGATTGATAAATGATCTTCGCTTTTCTTTTCAGCGACGACATCTAATGCCTTGTAGATAATTTTTTCAGCAGTCGACTTTTTGCCGTCCTGCATAATGACGTTGATGAACTTAGCCAACAACTCACTGTGAAACTTTGGATCTGGTAGGATTTTACGTTGTCCTACAACGCGACGTCTTGGCATATTAATTCTCCGTATGCTTCAGGTATTTCCAAAACTGGAATGTCAAATAAATACTAGCTTGGCCTTACTTTTAACGGGATACGTTAAGACTTAGGACGCTTAGCACCGTACTTAGAACGGCCTTGGCGACGTGAAGTCACGCCTGCACAATCTAATGCGCCACGAACAGTGTGGTAACGCACACCTGGTAAGTCTTTAACACGACCACCACGGATTAAGATTACACTATGCTCTTGCAAGTTATGGCCTTCACCACCGATATACGAAGTTACTTCGAAACCGTTAGTTAGACGCACACGGGCTACTTTACGTAGTGCAGAGTTAGGTTTTTTTGGTGTTGTAGTGTACACACGAGTACAAACACCACGTTTTTGTGGGCACGCATTCAACGCAGGCACATTAGTCTTTTCGACTTTTGGCGCACGTGGCTTACGTACCAACTGGTTTACAGTTGCCATGTATAGCTCCGACAGTTGAATAACTCAACAATTAGGTGTGAAAAATCTATATCCCACAATGGTGGGACGCGGAATTTTAGAAAGGTAATGCCAATCTGTCAAGAAATAGCCAACTTTTGATCGAAATTCGAATAAAAAAGGCGCCTAAGGCGCCTTTTTTTAACATTACCGCAACTTAATCTTAGCTTCCTGCCAAATTAAGTAAGTCTGCTAAGTTCTGTTCAGCTTCGCTTGCCGTCACTTTTGATGCTTCAACCTTGCCACCAGAAGCGGCTGCTTTAGCACGTTCTTCGTTACGAGTCTTGTGATAAGCATAACCCGTACCCGCTGGGATCAAACGGCCCACAATTACGTTTTCTTTCAGACCACGTAATGGATCGCTCTTACCACCAACAGCTGCTTCAGTTAGTACACGAGTCGTTTCTTGGAACGATGCTGCTGAGATGAATGATTCGGTAGCCAAAGAAGCTTTGGTAATACCTAATAAATCACGTTCAAACAGTGCAGGCATCTTGCCTTGTGCTTCAAGTTCGCGGTTAGCGATCTTAACGCGAGCCACTTCAGCTTGCTCACCTTCTAAGAAGTCTGTGTCGCCTGATGAAGTAATAATACACTTACGTAGCATCTGACGAATGATCACTTCGATATGCTTATCGTTGATCTTAACACCCTGGAGGCGGTAAACGTCCTGTACTTCGTTAACTATGTAGTTTGCTACATGATGTATACCACGAAGACGTAAGATGTCGTGTGCCGCTTCAGGGCCGTCTGCAATAACTTCACCACGTTCGACTTTTTCACCTTCGAACACGTTTAAGTTACGCCACTTAGGGATCATCTCTTCATAATGATCGCCGCCATCTGCAGGAGTAATAACTAGACGACGCTTACCTTTAGTTTCTTTACCGAACGAGATAGTACCAGAGATTTCTGCAAGAATTGCAGGCTCTTTTGGCTTACGCGCTTCGAATAAGTCTGCAACACGTGGAAGACCACCGGTGATGTCGCGTGTTTTAGACGATTCCTGAGGAATACGTGCTAATGCGTCACCAACGTTAATTTTCGCGTTATCATCTTTTGCTACAATCGCATTACCAGGTAAGAAGTATTGAGCTGGTACTTCAGTACCAGGGATCATTAAGTCATTACCATCAGCATCCACTAAGCGGATTGCTGGGCGCATTTCTTTACCCGCTGAAGTACGTGCACCTACGTCAAGTACAACAACAGAAGAAAGACCTGTTAACTCGTCTGTTTGACGTGTCATGGTGACGCCGTCGATCATATCAACAAACTTAACTGTACCGGCAACTTCAGAAATAATTGGATGCGTATGTGGATCCCAGTTAGCGATAATATCGCCTGCTGCAACTTCACTGTCTTCCAGTTTTTCTAATACGGTACCGTAAGGCACTTTATAACGCTCTTTCTCACGACCTAGTTCATCAATGATGGCTATTTCAGAAGAACGAGACACAATTACCAGCTTACCGTCGATATTAGAAACATGCTTAGCATTATGTAACTTCAAAGAACCCGCGTTCTTAACTTGAACGTTGTTTTCTGCAGAAGCTCGAGATGCCGCACCACCAATATGGAACGTACGCATGGTTAACTGTGTACCTGGCTCACCAATTGATTGTGCTGCAACAACACCAATGGCTTCACCGTGGTTAATGATATGACCACGCGCTAAGTCACGGCCATAACATGCCGCACAAACACCAAAGTCTGTATCACAAGTAATTACCGAGCGAACGATAACTTCATCGATGCTGTGCTCTTCTAATGTGTCACACCATGCTTCGTCTAATAATGTATTACGTGGCGCTAATACTTCTTCAGTACCAGGCTTCAATACATCAATAGCAACCACACGACCCAATACGCGTTCACGTAATGGCTCAACAACATCACCACCTTCAATAAGCGGCTTCATTGTTAGACCGTGTTCAACACCACAATCATCTTCAATAACCACTAAATCTTGTGCAACGTCAACAAGACGACGAGTTAGATAACCCGAGTTAGCTGTTTTAAGCGCTGTATCAGCAAGACCTTTACGCGCACCGTGAGTAGAAATAAAGTACTGAAGTACGTTTAGGCCTTCACGGAAGTTAGCAGTAATTGGCGTTTCGATGATTGAGCCATCAGGCTTAGCCATCAAACCACGCATACCCGCTAGCTGACGGATCTGTGCAGCACTACCACGAGCACCGGAGTCAGCCATCATATAGATGCTGTTAAACGAAGCTTGTTGCTCTGGCACGCCATCACGGTTAATCACTGTCTCAATTGACAGGTTTTCCATCATCGCTTTCGATACTTTTTCGTTGGCAGATGCCCAAATATCGATAACTTTGTTGTAACGTTCACCCGCAGTAACAAGACCCGACTGGAACTGCTCTTGAATTTCAAGCACTTCAGCTTCAGCGTCTGCAACTAAGGTATATTTCTCGTCAGGAATAACCATGTCATCGATACCTACAGAGGCACCTGAAATGGTTGCAAAACGGAAACCGGTATACATCAATTGGTCAGCAAAGATAACAGTATCTTTAAGACCTAGTTGACGGTAACAGGTGTTCAACAATTTAGAAATCTGCTTCTTACCCATGTTTTGGTTAACCAAATCATATGATAAGCCTTCTGGCAGAATTAACGATAAAAGTGCACGACCCACTGTAGTGTCTACGATACGAGTCGCTTTAGTTCTTTCGCCATCTTCAGCAATTGTCGTTTCAGTAACACGAACTTTAACGCGTGCATGTATCTCAACAGCGCCAGTAGCGTAAGCTTTTTCAACTTCTGAAACGTCAGAGAATGCCATACCTTCACCGCGGCCATTAATACATTCGCGGCTAGTGTAGTACAAACCTAATACAACGTCTTGAGACGGAGTAATTACAGGTTCGCCGTTAGCAGGTGACAAAATGTTGTTAGTCGACATCATTAGCGCACGAGCTTCTAATTGAGCTTCAAGCGTTAATGGTACGTGTACCGCCATTTGGTCACCGTCGAAGTCGGCGTTGTATGCCGCACAAACTAACGGATGCAATTGAATTGCTTTACCTTCAATTAGAACAGGTTCAAATGCTTGAATACCTAGTCTGTGAAGTGTTGGTGCACGGTTAAGCATCACTGGATGTTCACGAATGACTTCGTCTAGTACATCCCATACTTCTGCCTGTTCACGCTCAACCATTTTCTTAGCAGCTTTAATAGTCGTTGCTAAGCCACGAGCTTCTAACTTACCGTAAATGAATGGTTTGAATAGCTCAAGCGCCATCTTCTTAGGAAGACCACACTGGTGCAAACGTAAAGTAGGACCTACGGTAATTACCGAACGGCCTGAATAGTCAACACGCTTACCAAGTAAGTTTTGACGGAAACGACCTTGCTTACCCTTGATCATATCAGCCAAAGATTTTAAAGGACGTTTGTTAGAACCGGTAATAGCACGACCGCGACGACCGTTATCTAATAGCGCATCAACTGACTCTTGTAACATACGTTTTTCGTTACGTACGATAATGTCAGGCGCAGCTAAATCTAACAGACGCTTCAAACGGTTGTTACGGTTAATCACACGACGGTATAGATCGTTAAGATCAGATGTCGCGAAACGACCACCATCTAACGGCACTAATGGGCGTAGATCAGGTGGAAGAACCGGTAACACTTTTAAGATCATCCACTCTGGCTTGTTGCCAGATGTGAAGAATGCTTCCATCAATTTCAAACGCTTGGTCACTTTCTTGCGACGAGTTTCTGAATTGATTGATGGTAGTTCTTCGCGCATTTGCTCGATTTGTTGCTCAAGATCGATAGCACGTAGCAATTCTAAAACTGCCTCTGCACCCATCTTAGCTTCGAACTCATCGCCATACTCTTCTAACGCATCTAAATACGTTTCTTCGGTCAGCATTTGGCCGCGCTCAAGCGTGGTCATGCCAGGCTCGATCACAACAAATGATTCAAAGTACAGTACGCGTTCAATATCACGTAACGTCATATCTAGCATTAAGCCGATACGAGACGGTAATGATTTTAAGAACCAAATATGGGCAACTGGGCTAGCCAGTTCAATGTGACCCATGCGCTCACGACGCACTTTAGTCTGGGTAACTTCTACGCCACACTTTTCACAAATTACACCACGGTGCTTAAGACGTTTGTATTTACCACACAAACATTCGTAATCTTTAACTGGACCAAAGATACGCGCACAGAACAAACCTTCACGTTCAGGTTTGAATGTACGGTAGTTAATGGTTTCTGGCTTTTTAACTTCACCAAATGACCAAGAGCGGATTAGATCAGGCGAAGCCAATCCAATTTTAATTCCGCTAAATTCTTCAGTCTTACTTTGCTGCTTAAGAAACTTTAATAAGTCTTTCACGTTTCTCTCCTGAAGGAGTTAAACCAGGTGCTTTGCTGATGCAAAGCACCCTTGGTTACCAAACATTGCTTAAGTGCGATGCTTACTCTTGATCCAGCTCGATATTAATACCAAGTGAACGAATTTCCTTCAACAATACGTTGAAAGATTCAGGCATGCCTGGTTGCATCTGATGGTTACCGTCGACGATGTTTTTATACATCTGAGTACGACCGTTAACGTCATCTGACTTAACTGTTAGCATTTCCTGTAGAGTATAAGCAGCACCGTATGCTTCAAGTGCCCACACTTCCATCTCACCGAAACGCTGACCACCGAATTGAGCTTTACCGCCCAATGGTTGTTGAGTCACTAAGCTGTACGAACCGGTTGAACGGGCGTGCATCTTGTCATCAACTAAATGGTTCAGTTTAAGCATATACATGTAACCAACGGTTACTTTACGCTCAAATTCGTTACCGGTACGGCCGTCACATAATGTCAACTGACCAGACTCAGGTAAGCCTGCAAGAGCAAGCATTTGCTTGATCTCTTTCTCTTTAGCACCATCGAATGCTGGTGTAGCGATTGGAATACCACCTTTAAGGTGAGTCGCCAAACGTACAACTTCATCATCAGTGAATGAATCGATATCAACGCGTTGTAACACGTCATCACCTAACTCATAAACTTGCTTGATGTAATCACGAAGTACGGCAATTTCACGTTGCTCTTCAAGCATAGCGGTAATCTTATTACCAATGCCTTTCGCAGCAGCGCCCATGTGGACTTCTAGTACCTGACCGATGTTCATACGCGATGGTACGCCCAATGGGTTAAGTACGATGTCTACTGGATTACCTTCTTCATCATATGGCATATCTTCGACTGGACAAATCTTCGAGATAACACCTTTGTTACCATGACGACCGGCCATTTTATCACCAGGCTGGATAGTACGTTTAACGGCTAAGTAAACCTTAACAATTTTCAGTACGCCAGGTGCTAAATCATCACCTTGGGTGATCTTACGACGTTTAGTTTCAAACTTCTTATCAAAGTCAGCGCGCAGCTCTTCGTGCTGTTCAGCTAACTGTTCAAGTTCAGTTTGTTTTGCTTCATCGTCAATCACTTGGATTAGCAAGTCTTTGCGTGGTAACTCAGCTAATTTAGCTTCAGAGAAACCTGCAGCCAATAATAAGTTACGCGCACGGCCTAATACGCCGTCTTCAAGGATCTTGAACTCTTCGCCTAAGTCTTTACGAGCTTGACGAACATGCATGTCTTCAATTTCAAGCGCACGCTTGTCTTTTTCAACGCCGTCACGGGTAAATACCTGAACGTCGATGATGGTGCCTTTCACTGAGTTAGGTACACGTAATGAGCTGTCCTTAACGTCAGACGCTTTCTCACCAAAAATAGCTCGGAGTAGTTTCTCTTCTGGAGTTAACTGTGTTTCACCCTTAGGTGTCACTTTACCCACAAGAATATCGCCGCCCTTCACTTCTGCACCAATATAAACGATACCTGATTCATCTAATTTAGATAAAGCAGACTCACCTACGTTTGGAATATCAGCGGTAATTTCTTCACTACCCAATTTAGTATCACGAGCAATACAAGAAAGCTCTTGGATATGGATAGTAGTGAAACGATCTTCTTGCGCTACGCGCTCAGAAATTAAGATCGAATCTTCGAAGTTATAACCGTTCCAAGGCATGAACGCGATACGCATGTTCTGGCCAAGAGCCAATTCGCCAAGATCCGTTGAAGGACCATCAGCTAACACATCACCACGAACTACTGGATCACCAGCAAAACAACAAGGACGTTGGTTAATACAAGTATTTTGGTTTGAACGGGTATATTTTGTTAGGTTATAAATGTCGATACCGGCTTCGCCTGGGCGTAGCTCATCTTCATTTACTTTAACAACGATACGGCTAGCGTCAACATAGCTAACTGCACCACCACGTTTAGCGACAACCACAACACCAGAGTCAACAGCAAGCGTACGTTCAATACCTGTACCCACTAACGGCTTATCAGCACGCAGTGTAGGAACGGCTTGACGTTGCATGTTTGCACCCATCAATGCACGGTTAGCATCATCGTGTTCTAGGAACGGAATTAATGACGCTGCTACAGAAATAATCTGTTGTGGCGAAACGTCCATGTACTGAACGTCAGCCGCACGCATAAAGGTAGATTCACCTTTATGACGACAAGCAATTTGGTCTTCAACCATACGACCAGCCGCATCAACTTCGATGTTAGCCTGTGCAATAACGTAACGACCTTCTTCAATTGCTGATAAGTATTCAACTTCATCAGTAATCACACCATCGACCACTTTACGGTATGGTGTTTCTAGGAAGCCGTACGAGTTTGTACGAGCAAAACTGGCTAGCGAGTTAATTAGACCAATGTTTGGACCCTCAGGGGTCTCAATTGGACATAAACGACCATAGTGAGTTGGATGTACGTCACGAACTTCGAAACCAGCACGCTCACGAGTCAAACCACCAGGGCCAAGCGCAGAAATACGACGTTTATGCGTTACTTCTGATAGCGGGTTGTTTTGGTCCATAAACTGTGACAACTGTGAAGAACCAAAGAATTCTTTCACTGCCGCAGAAATTGGCTTAGCGTTAATTAAGTCTTGTGGCATTAATTCGTTTAAGTCGCCTAAAGATAGACGTTCACGAACAGCACGCTCAACACGGACTAAACCAACACGGAATTGGTTTTCAGCCATCTCACCTACGCTACGAATACGACGGTTACCTAAGTGGTCAATATCGTCGACTTCATCGTAACCATTACGGATTTCGATGATTTTCTTCATAACACAAACGATGTCTTCTTTAGACAGAACGCCTGAACCTTCATCTTCAGCAATCTCAAGACGACGGTTAAACTTCATGCGACCTACTTTTGATAAGTCGTAACGTTCTTCACTAAAGAATAGGTTTTGGAATAAACCTTCAGCAGCATCTTTGGTTGGTGGCTCGCCAGGACGCATCATACGATAGATTTCAACTAAGGCTTCTAAGCGGTTAGTTGTTGAATCTATACGTAATGTATCAGCGATATAAGCACCGTGATCAAGATCATTGATAAATAGTGTATCAATTTCTTTAATGCCGGCTAATGACAAATTAGCTAAATCTTCTAAAGAGATTTCGCTGTTTGCTGTCACTAATACTTCACCAGTATCTTCATCGATATAATCTTGTGCAGCATACTTACCAACAATGTAATCTACTGGCACTTCAAGCTCAGTAGTGTTGGTTTTTTCTAACTGCTTAATATGACGAGCTGTAATACGACGACCGGCTTCTACTAGCAGACTGCCTTCAGCATCTTTAATGTCATAGCTAGCTGTCTCACCGCGTAAACGATCAGGTACTAATGCCATCACTAAAGAGTCTTTCTTAATCTTGAACTGAATACGCTCAAAGAATAAGTCTAAGATGTCTTGTGTAGAGAAGTCTAACGCACGTAGCATGATAGTCGCAGGTAACTTACGACGACGGTCTATACGGACGAATAATGCGTCTTTAGGATCGAATTCAAAGTCAAGCCATGAACCACGGTAAGGAATAATACGTGCGTTATAAAGCACTTTACCGGAAGAGTGGGTTTTACCACGGTCATGATCAAAGAATACGCCAGGACTACGGTGTAACTGAGACACGATAACACGCTCAGTACCGTTAATAACGAATGTACCGTTATCAGTCATCAATGGGATATCACCCATATAGACTTCTTGTTCTTTAATATCTTTTACTGTGCCAGCTGCAGCTTCACGATCAAACAACACCATGCGTAATTTAACGCGTAGTGGAGCTGAATAAGTGACACCACGGATCTGACATTCTTTCACATCAAAAACTGGCTCGCCTAGTTTATAGCTGACATATTGCAGCTCAGAATAACCAGAAAAGCTCTTGATAGGAAAAACGCTACGAAATGCCGCTTCAAAACCGCGTTCACCCGTAGGATCTTGATCGGTGAATTTCTTAAAAGAGTCTAACTGGATAGACAATAGATAAGGGATGTCCAAAACCTTTGGACGCTTACCAAAATCTTTGCGAATACGCTTCTTTTCAGAATAGGAGTAAACCATGGGTTTCCTCTACTTACTAGTGTGACCAAGACTGAAATACATTAATTTTTTAATATAAATCAGCGCGTTTGCCCGTCACCGTTGTCGCAAGAACCTAACCAGTAATCTCTGCTAGGAACTGCTAAAACTGGCGATAAACGGTGAATAAAAAATCGCCTGCGCATAAAGCGCAAAAAAGGCCGACGGTTAAAAAACCGCCAGCCTTCACCCAATTACTTGGGTGAGAGTAAGTTAATTAAAACTTACTTGATTTCAACTTCTGCACCAGCTGCTACTAACTCAGCTTTAAGCGCTTCAGCTTCTTCTTTAGAAACTGCTTCTTTAACAGCAATCGGTGAAGATTCTGACATAGTTTTAGCTTCTTTCAGGCCAAGACCTGTAGCGCCACGAAGTGCTTTAATTACAGCAACTTTGTTAGCACCGTGAGAAGTAAGAATTACGTCGAATTCTGTTTGCTCTTCAGCAACTGCACCAGCATCGCCAGCAGCTACAGTAGCAGCAGCAGCAGAAACGCCGAATTTTTCTTCCATTGCTTCGATTAGTTCAACAACTTCCATTACAGACATTGCTGCGAAAGCTTCTAAGATTTGGTCTTTAGTGATAGACATTAGAAATATTTCCTATTGTTCTGAATTCAATTTTATTAAGCAGCCAACTTATAATTAAGCGGCTTCTTGTTTTTGATCGCGAAGGGCGGCCAATGTACGTACGAACTTGCCAGCAGATGCTTCTTTCATAGTCATCATTAACTGAGCTAGTGCTTCGTCGTATGTTGGTAGTTTCGCTAAACGATCAATATCAACTGCAGGGATAAATATCCCTTCGAAAGCTGCACCTTTAACTTCAAACTTTGCTTGCTCTTTAGCGAAATCTTTTAAAAGACGCGCTGCAGCACCTGGGTGCTCTAGAGAGAAGGCGATTAAAGTTGGGCCAGTGAACGTTTCTGCAAGGCACTCAAAAGCTGTACCTTCAACAGCACGCTTAGCTAAAGTGTTACGTACTACACGTACATAAACACCATTAGCGCGAGCGGCTTTACGCAGACCGGTCATGGCACTTACAGTTACACCGCGTGAATCGGCAACAACTGCAGAAAGTGCACCTTTGGCAGCTTCGTTGACTTCAGCAACAATTGCCTTTTTGTCTTCGAGTCTTAATGCCATTAGGCTTTACTCCTGGATTCTACCTAGGGAAACCCCTAGTATTTACCAAACCAAATACAATATGTAGATGGCTACTTACGGTGCAGATTTTCCAGTAAAAAAATTTAGCTGGGGCCTGACACCGTCTACGCAGGAAATTAAGTTAACCTTACGATAAACACCTGCGGTCTTGGACGGAAACTCAATTTAATCAAATATACCTAAATACTTAAGTGATATTAAATAAAATGAGCTTCAACCCACAATTTGCGCGCATTATAGACTAATATACGCAAATTGTAAAATTACTTGATGTCTTCCAAGCTAGCTTGGTCAACTGCAACACCTGCACCCATAGTGGTAGAGATGCTGACTTTTTTCACGTAAATGCCTTTAGCAACTGCAGGCTTAGCCTTTTTCAGTGCTGACACTAACGCTTCTAAGTTTTCTTTTAACTGTTCAGTAGTGAAATCCACTTTACCAATAGTAGTGTGGATAATACCATTCTTGTCGTTGCGGTAACGAACTTGACCAGCTTTAGCATTCTTAACTGCTTCTGCAACGTTAGGCGTTACTGTACCCGTTTTAGGGTTAGGCATTAAACCGCGTGGGCCTAATATTTGACCTAACATACCCACAACGCGCATAGCGTCTGGTGATGCGATAACAACATCAAAGTTCATTTCGCCAGCTTTAATTTGAGCAGCTAGGTCATCCATACCCACAAGTTCCGCACCCGCAGCTTTAGCAGCTTCAGCGTTTGCACCTTGAGTGAATACAGCAACACGAACGTCACGACCAGTACCGTGTGGAAGTACAGTAGCACCACGCACGTTTTGATCTGATTTACGAGGATCGATACCAAGGTTAACAGCTACGTCAACACTTTCTACGAATTTAGCTGTGGCTAATTCTTTTAAAAGTGCTACTGCTTCATTGATGTCATACTGCTTAGTACCATCAACTTTTTCGCGAATTACGCGAGCGCGTTTACTTAGCTTTGCCATTATATTAGTCCTCTACTACCAAACCCATTGAACGTGCAGTACCTTCAATTGAACGAGTCATCGCTTCAATATCAGCACCAGTCATATCAGCCGCTTTAGATTCAGCAATTTCCTGAACAGCGCTACGCTTGATAGTTCCTACTTTTTCTGTATTAGGACGGCCTGAACCTGATTTTAAACCAGCTGCTTTAAGCAGTAGGAAAGATGCAGGTGGAGTCTTAGTTTCAAAAGTGAAAGAACGGTCACTGTATACAGTGATAACAACAGGAATCGGCATACCTTTTTCGAACTTTTCAGTACGAGCATTGAATGCTTTACAGAATTCCATGATGTTCACACCTTTTTGACCTAAAGCAGGACCAACTGGTGGAGACGGGTTTGCAGCACCGGCTGCTACTTGTAGCTTAATATAAGCTTCAATTTTCTTTGCCATGTCGACATTTCCTCTATTTGGGTTCAAACGCACCTTGGCGACATGCCAATTTGCTCCCCCTGAAACAACGGGTGCGAATTATACAAAAATCCTCACCCGCAAACAATCAATATTTTGTGGTTATTTTAATCAGCTTTTTTCAACTTGATGAAAATCAAGTTCAACAGGTGTTGAGCGACCAAAAATCATCACAGAAACTTTAACGCGATTCTTCTCATAATCGACTTCTTCGATTGTACCGTTAAAGTCTGCAAATGGTCCGTCACACACTCGAACCACTTCACCTGGCTCATAAATAACACGGTGTGTAGGCGAAGTAACAGTGTCTTGTAAACGCTGTAATATGCTATTTGCTTCTTTTTCAGAAATCGGTGCTGGACGATCTGATGTGCCACCAATAAAGCCCATTACACGTGGAATGCTCTTTACTAAATGCCAGCTATCATCATTCATTTCCATTTGAACTAACACATAGCCTGGAAAGAATTTACGCTCGCTTTTACGACGTTGACCTGCACGCATTTCAACGACTTCTTCAGTTGGAACTAAAATCTCACCGAAGTAATCTTCCATACTGTGCATCTTGATATGTTCAAGCAGTGTTTTTAGTACACGACCTTCGTAGCCTGAAAAGGCTTGAATGACATACCATTTTTTCTTCGCTTCTGTAGCTTCAGTCATGTTTAAATGCCTATACGCCTGTAATTAAATTTACAACTCGCAATAAGATTGCGTCTAATCCCCAAAGGATTAATGCAACAACACCTGTTGCAGCAAGAACAATAAACGTTGTGGTAAGTGCTTCTTGGCGAGTTGGCCAAATCACTTTACGCACCTCGATATGTGCTTCACGAGCAAATGAAAGTGCTTGCTTACCTTTTACGGTTTGGAATGCAATGAAGCCAGCAATTGCAAAAGTAACAATTACGCCAGCAACACGAGCCACCACACTGGCTTCTGCAAAAAATTGGTTAGCAATAACTGCAGCTAAAACTAGCAATACAGCCACGCTCCACTTAACGATATCCAGAGAATTACCCTGGCTTTCAGTACTTGTTGTCATCAGTTAATTCCGTTACTCATTACGACCTGAGCTTAGCAACAGTGATCTGCCACTACATTCCCGAGTTACCCCAGAAACCATCACAGCACAGGGTCAAAAATCGGCCATAGATTGTATTCTGATTCAGCTTTATTCGCAACATGGCAGGCAGTCTTATCCGAATAAATCAGTAAAAAACTTGTGTTTTATCTTATCGCAAGCCGTAAAAACAAAAAAGGAAGCCTAGGCTTCCTTTTTCAGTGTTAACTAAATTCGCAATTAAGCAATAATTTTAGCTACAACACCAGCACCAACTGTACGGCCACCTTCACGGATAGCGAAACGTAAACCGTCGTCCATCGCGATTGGGTAAATCAAAGTAACTACCATCTTGATGTTATCACCAGGCATTACCATTTCTACGCCTTCTGGTAATTCGATAGTTCCAGTTACGTCCGTTGTACGGAAGTAGAACTGTGGACGGTATCCTTTGAAGAATGGAGTGTGACGTCCGCCTTCTTCTTTTGATAACACGTATACTTCTGATTCGAAAGTAGTGTGTGGGTTGATTGAACCTGGCTTAGCTAGTACTTGACCACGTTCTACGTCATCACGCTTAGTACCACGTAATAACACACCACAGTTCTCGCCAGCACGACCTTCGTCAAGTAGCTTACGGAACATTTCTACGCCAGTACAAGTTGTTTTAGTTGTGTCTTTAACACCAACAATTTCAACTTCGTCTGATACGCGTACAATACCACGCTCAACACGACCAGTTACCACTGTACCACGACCAGAAATCGAGAATACGTCTTCGATTGGCAGTAGGAATGGCTTATCGATGTCACGCTCTGGCTCTGGAATATAAGTATCTAGTGCTTCTGCAAGCTCAAGAATTTTAGCTTCCCACTCTGGTTGGCCTTCTAGTGCCTTAAGAGCTGAACCTTGAATTACTGGTAAATCATCACCTGGGAAGTCGTATTCTGACAGAAGTTCACGCACTTCCATCTCTACTAATTCTAGTAATTCTTCGTCATCTACCATGTCACATTTGTTCATGAATACGATGATGAAAGGTACACCTACTTGACGAGAAAGTAGGATGTGCTCACGTGTTTGTGGCATTGGGCCGTCTGTAGCAGCAACTACTAAGATTGCGCCATCCATCTGTGCAGCACCAGTGATCATGTTTTTAACATAATCCGCGTGACCTGGACAGTCGACGTGTGCATAGTGACGAATTGGTGTGTCATATTCGATGTGAGAAGTATTAATTGTAATACCGCGCTCACGCTCTTCTGGAGCGTTATCGATTTGAGCGAAGTTACGCACTTCACCACCATAAGTCTTAGCTAACACAGCAGAAATAGCTGCAGTTAAAGTTGTTTTACCATGGTCAACGTGACCGATGGTGCCTACGTTTACGTGGGGCTTCTTACGTTCAAATTTAGCTTTTGCCATGGTATAGCCTCAATCCAATAGTTTGGTGATGAAAACACACACATAATAAAAATCCGATGCATAGATATGACATCGAATCAATTTTTAGTCAGGCGATTATTTATTGTAGGATTGTGCTGATAAGCATGGTAGAAATACCGACTTAACCTTGACCTAAGGCTTGCTCAATTACTTGAGCTGTATCAGCAAACAAACTTGGAGCGGATGGCGGGAATCGAACCCGCGTTATCAGCTTGGAAGGCTGGAGTAATACCATTATACGACATCCGCGCAACCTACATAGGCTACCTAACTACCTAAAAAATGGTGGAGGGAGAAGGATTCGAACCTTCGAAGGCTGAGCCGTCAGATTTACAGTCTGATCCCTTTGGCCACTCGGGAACCCCTCCAGAAAAATGGTGCCGGCACCAAGAGTCGAACTCGGGACCTACTGATTACAAGTCAGTTGCTCTACCAACTGAGCTATGCCGGCGCATCATTTCGGGAACGGATATTAGGTAAATGTGACGCTAAGTGCAATAGAAAAATTATAAAAAAGCTAAATAAAGTCTTAATCGTTGTTTTTTTATTCGTGAATCGGTAAATATAGCCAAAATTTAACCATTATTCTTATTCGGTCAGATAATTGAATCTTAAAGTATTGTTCCAGTAATACGGATCGTGTAATGTGCCAGACCCAGTATAAAATTGGTTTATTAATGAAAAATAGCATTCAGCAAGCGCTATACCTCTCCTTCGAACGTCATAAATGGGCGGAGCTGCGCAATTCTGTTCCTTTAACTTTAAGCCAAGAAGAGCTTGAAAGCCTAAGAGGCATGAATGAGAAGTTATCATTAGATGAGGTAACTGATATTTACCTGCCACTAAGCCGATTACTGAACCTTATTGTAGGAGCAAAACAACAACGGGGAATGATTGTAGATAAGTTCTTAGAACAGAGCGCTTCGCGATCGCCGTACATTATCAGCATAGCAGGTAGTGTTGCTGTTGGAAAAAGCACTACTGCACGTATCCTGCAAACTTTACTACAACGTTGGCCTGAACACCCAAAAGTTGATCTAGTGACGACCGATGGTTTTTTATACCCTCTAGCTGATTTAAAGCGCAAGGGACTACTCCAGCGTAAAGGCTTTCCAGAAAGTTATGACATGAAAATGTTAGTCGACTTCATCTCTGCGGTGAAAACTGGTGAGACGCGTGTTTTGGCACCTTTATATTCACACGTCACCTATGATCGATGTCATGACCAGCACCAAGTGATAGAGCAACCTGACATTCTTATCCTTGAAGGGTTAAATGTTTTACAAACAGGTTTAGATTCTCCTATTGATATAAGACGCCCCTTTGTGTCTGACTTTGTCGACTTTTCAATATATGTCGATGCAGAAGAACATTTATTAAAAGAATGGTATCAGCAGCGTTTCTTACAGTTTAGAAAAGGTGCATTTAGCGACCCATTATCATTTTTTTCATCATTACGCTGCATTATCGGATAATGAAGCAAATGACATTTCAGCTACTATTTGGGACACGATTAATGGTCCTAATTTGAACCTTAACATTCAGCCAACCAGAGAACGTGCAAATCTTATTCTCAAAAAAGGTGAAAACCATTTAATGGATAATGTGTTACTGAGAAAGTAAGCTTTAGTTAAGGCGCGCTAACTAGGCGCGTCGTAAACTTATTTCACCACCAATAAACGTTCTCAGGCCTTCATTAGTCTCTATTACAATCCCTCCTTGCTGATCTATTCCCTTGTAAATACCCTCAACTTCGTTGGGCGCCATTAGCAACTTAATAGGCTTATTCGTAAATAAGTCATACTTCTGCCAAAAATTAGCAAATGGAGCCAAGCCCTGCTTATCAAAAAGTTGAATGTCACTTTTCAAATGTTGATGTAGTTTTACCAATAACAGGGTTTTATCAGGTAATTCCTTTTGGCTAGTTAAATCGCTCCATGGCTGATCAATAAGCTCGCCCTGTACAGCCGACATACTCATATTGATACCAAAACCAATCACTAATTCTGTTTGCTGTGTATTGGTTTGCGCAACTTCAATTAAAATACCAGCCAGCTTTTTACCCTCTAAATAAATGTCATTAGGCCATTTAAGCCCAAGACCATTGACTCCCATATCAGTTAATGCTTTAACGATTGAGCAGGCGATAACCAAGCTTAGCCCCATAGTTTTGGTCGCATCACTATCAAAACGCCAGAATAAAGATGCGTATAAATGATTACCGTAGGGAGATTGCCACTGTCTTCCGCGTCTTCCTCGCCCGACTGATTGATATTCAGCAACACAGATATCACCAGACTTCAAATCTTCATGATGAGTTAACAGAAAGCTATTAGTGCTATTTATTTCATCAAAATAAAAGCATCTGTTATCTATTTGGTTAATCAACCTATTCTCATCAACTAATGCTATTTGATTTGCTAGCTTATACCCTTTGCCTTTGACGCTAAAAACCTCAACACCATATTCAGACAATGAGTCAATATGCTGATTGACAGCCATTCTGGTTAAGCCAATTTGACTTGCTATTTTCTCGCCAGATGTAAAATGTTCTGCGCTCAGCAACGACAGTATTGAACGTTTACGCGACCAATGTTCATTCATGATAAAACGACCTCTCCAAATTGCGCCATAATTCTAGGTTCCGTTTCTAGGGATACTTCAAATCGCTGTTCAATAACATCAATAACATGTAATGCGAGTTGACAGATATCATTGCCGGTTGCATTAGCAGAGTTAACTAACACTAGCGCCTGCAATTGATGTACCGATGCGCCACCAACACTAAAACCTTTAAGTCCTGCATTATCGATTAACCAACCTGCGGCTAGTTTCACTAGGCTATCTTCTAAGCTGTAGCCGATTAACTCTGGAAATTTCTCTTTTAAAGCTTTAAATTTATCGGCGTTAACAATAGGGTTTTTAAAAAAGCTGCCAACATTTCCTAATACAGCAGGGTCAGGTAATTTCGACTGTCTTATCTGGCAAACCAAGTCAAAAACCTGTTTGGCACTTACTGTCGTAGCATCGAGTGTGTTTAACGGCGCGTAATCAAGTTGTGGTTCCCACACTTGAGTTAACTTAATTTTGACCGCTGTAATAACAGCTTTATGTTTAAGTTGTTGCTTAAAAATTGACTCTCTATAATCAAATTGACAATCTTCAGCGCTAATTTCAAACAGTTGTGATGAATCAAGATCGAGAAACTCAACAGAATGGCAAACCTGACTAAACTCTGCACCGTAAGCACCGATATTTTGAATCGGCGCAGCACCAACCGTACCTGGTATTAAGGCTAAATTTTCTATACCGTAAAAATTATTTTCAACACAATACGTCACCAGCTCGTGCCAACTCTCACCAGCCTCAACAATAAGCAGTACCTCATTCCCTTCTTGTTCTACAGTAATCCCTTTAGTCGCAATTTTAACTACGGCACCGGCAAAATCTTCAGTGAAGACCACATTGCTGCCACTACCTAGTATCATTAAGGCTTTATCTGAGTGATATAAAGATAGGCATGTCTCGATAAGCGATTCTTTTGAATCTACAACAAATAGTTCATCACAGGACTGTTCTAGTCCAAGAGTATTGTGTTTAAGCAGAGATACTGACATATAGATAACATGGTAAATAGAAGATTATTTATTGTAACAGGTATCGAGCTAATCAAAAAAACCAAAATATGAAAACCAGATAGAACAAGCATATTATTTATAATACCAATCCGATTAAATATACGATCTTTCTTCGAGAGTGCAACGTGCTGCAGGCAAGACTGATAAATGAAGCGAATAGTTACCCTCGGCAACTAACTCCTGTGCAGCACTATCTTATGCATCCATGCTGTCGTATTTTGAAAGCAAGCTAACTAAACAACAAGTTCTTTGAAAACCACCAAAATGTTGTTTTTCAGGTGTTTAATGGGACTAGTATGATTCATCCATGGGCATATGGCCATACTCTCTATGTCATATATTCTAACAATATTTCTAGCAAAAACGCAGAAAGGTCATACTACTTTTATGCTCAAATGTTATCCTCAAATCGCAGACGTAAAAAAGCCCGTTACATTAGCAACGGGTTTATCACTCTCTTTTCAAAGAAATTTGGCGCCTGGAAATGACCTACTCTCACATGGGCATGTCGGCCACACTACTTTTATGCTCAAATGTTATCCTCAAATCGCAGACGTAAAAAAGCCCGTTACATTAGCAACGGGTTTATCACTCTCTTTTCAAAGAAATTTGGCGCCTGGAAATGACCTACCCTCACATGGGCATATCGGCCACACTACTTTTATGCTCAAATGTTATCCTCAAATCGCGGATGTAAAAAAGCCCATTACATTAGTAACGGGTTTATCACTCTCTTTTCAGAGAAATTTAGCGCCTGGAAATGACCTACTCTCACATGGGCATGTCGGCCACACTACTTTTATGCTCAAATGTTATCCTCAAATCGCAGACGTAAAAAAGCCCGTTGCGTTAGCAACGGGCTTATCACTACTCTTTCGAGTTAATTTGGCGCCTGGAAATGACCTACTCTCACATGGGGAGACCCCACACTACCATCGGCGATACTGTGTTTCACTTCTGAGTTCGGAATGGGATCAGGTGGTACCACAGCTCTATGGTTTCCAGACAAATTCTACTAGGACAATACACTAGAATATTCGTGGTGCTGATACCCAGAATCGAACTGGGGACCTCATCCTTACCAAGGATGCGCTCTACCGGCTGAGCCATATCAGCAAAACTTGCTTTTACTTAACTACTAGTTTGTTACTAATAATTTAATTTGGCGCCTGGAAATGACCTACTCTCACATGGGGAGACCCCACACTACCATCGGCGATACTGTGTTTCACTTCTGAGTTCGGAATGGGATCAGGTGGTGCCACAGCTCTATGGTTTCCAGACAAATTTGGTTTATCTAACACACTCATTGTGCATTAAATAATAATTCGGAAAGCTGATTTGCTTACGCCCTTATCAGAGCTTCGCTTATTTGAGTTTTCGCACTGCTTAAGTGTCACATTCTAATACTAAGTCGTATCAGTAAAACCCATCTGGGTTGTATGGTTAAGCCTCACGGGTCATTAGTACAAGTTAGCTCAACGCCTCACAACGCTTACACACCTTGCCTATCAACGTAGTAGTCTCCTACGGCCCTTTAGAGAGCTTAAAGCTCTAGGGATGACTCATCTTGGGGCTCGCTTCCCGCTTAGATGCTTTCAGCGGTTATCGATTCCGAACGTAGCTACTGGGCAATGCCATTGGCATGACAACCCAAACACCAGCGGTTCGTCCACTCCGGTCCTCTCGTACTAGGAGCAGCTCCCCTCAATCATCCAACGCCCACGGCAGATAGGGACCGAACTGTCTCACGACGTTCTGAACCCAGCTCGCGTACCACTTTAAATGGCGAACAGCCATACCCTTGGGACCGACTTCAGCCCCAGGATGTGATGAGCCGACATCGAGGTGCCAAACACCGCCGTCGATATGAACTCTTGGGCGGTATCAGCCTGTTATCCCCGGAGTACCTTTTATCCGTTGAGCGATGGCCCTTCCATTCAGAACCACCGGATCACTATGACCTACTTTCGTACCTGCTCGACGTGTATGTCTCGCAGTTAAGCTGGCTTATGCCATTGCACTAACCGTACGATGTCCGACCGTACTTAGCCAACCTTCGTGCTCCTCCGTTACTCTTTGGGAGGAGACCGCCCCAGTCAAACTACCCACCAGGCACTGTCCTCAACCCCGATAAGGGGCCAGAGTTAGAACATCAAAACTACAAGGGTGGTATTTCAAGATTGACTCCACTCCATCTAGCGACGAAGCTTCAAAGTCTCCCACCTATCCTACACATGTAGGTTCAATGTTCAGTGCCAAGCTATAGTAAAGGTTCACGGGGTCTTTCCGTCTAGCCGCGGGTATACGGCATCTTCACCGCAATTTCAACTTCACTGAGTCTCGGCTGGAGACAGCGTGGCCATCATTACGCCATTCGTGCAGGTCGGAACTTACCCGACAAGGAATTTCGCTACCTTAGGACCGTTATAGTTACGGCCGCCGTTTACTTGGGCTTCGATCATGAGCTTCTCTTGCGATAACCCAATCAATTAACCTTCAAGCACCGGGCAGGCGTCACACCGTATACGTCATCTTGCGATTTTGCACAGTGCTGTGTTTTTGATAAACAGTTGCAGCCACCTGGTATCTGCGACTGCCGTCAGCTTAGGGAGCAAGTCCCATCACCAACAGCAGCGTACCTTCTCCCGAAGTTACGGTACCATTTTGCCTAGTTCCTTCAGCCGAGTTCTCTCAAGCGCCTTGGTATTCTCTACCCGACCACCTGTGTCGGTTTGGGGTACGATCCCTACTAACCTGAAGCTTAGAAGATTTTCCTGGAAGCATGGCATCAACTACTTCATCACCTTAGTGACTCGTCATCAGCTCTCAACGTGTACATTTAAGTACGTGTTCCCGGATTTGCCTAAGAACACCGCCTACTACCTTAAACGCGGACTACCAACGCCGCGCTAGCCTAGCCTTCTCCGTCTCTCCATCGCAGTTAGCAGAGGTACAGAAATATTAATCTGTTTTCCATCGATTACGCCTTTCGGCCTCACCTTAGGGGTCGACTCACCCTGCCCCGATTAACGTTGGACAGGAACCCTTGGTCTTTCGGCGAGGGAGTTTTTCACTCCCTTTATCGTTACTCATGTCAGCATTCGCACTTCTGATACGTCCAGTGTGGGTTACCCCTTCACCTTCAACCGCTTACAGAACGCTCCTCTACCGCTTGCAGTAAACTGCAAACCCGTAGCTTCGGTGGTATGTTTAGCCCCGTTAAATCTTCCGCGCAGGCCGACTCGACTAGTGAGCTATTACGCTTTCTTTAAATGATGGCTGCTTCTAAGCCAACATCCTAGCTGTCTAAGCCTTCCCACATCGTTTCCCACTTAACATACACTTTGGGACCTTAGCTGACGGTCTGGGTTGTTTCCCTTTTGACAACGGACGTTAGCACCCGCTGTCTGTCTCCCGAGTAGTACTCATTGGTATTCGGAGTTTGCAAAGGGTTGGTAAGTCGGGATGACCCCCTAGCCTTAACAGTGCTCTACCCCCAATGGTATTCGCTCGAGGCGCTACCTAAATAGCTTTCGAGGAGAACCAGATATCTCCGAGTTTGATTGGCCTTTCACCCCCAGCCACAAGTCATCCGCTCATTTTTCAACATAAGTCGGTTCGGTCCTCCAGTTGATGTTACTCAACCTTCAACCTGCCCATGGCTAGATCACTCGGTTTCGGGTCTACGCCTTGCAACTAAACGCGCAGTTAACACTCGGTTTCCCTACGGCTCCGCTATTCGCTTAACCTCGCTACAAAACGTAAGTCGCTGACCCATTATACAAAAGGTACGCAGTCACGGTCTCAAGAACCGCTCCCACTGCTTGTACGTATACGGTTTCAGGTTCTATTTCACTCCCCTCACAGGGGTTCTTTTCGCCTTTCCCTCACGGTACTGGTTCACTATCGGTCAGTCAGGAGTATTTAGCCTTGGAGGATGGTCCCCCCATATTCAAACAGGATGTCACGTGTCCCGCCTTACTCGTTTTCATCTATGGTTAGTTTTCATGTACGGGGCTATCACCCTGTGCCGCTGTGCTTTCCAACACATTCCACTAACACCCCATAGACTTAAGGGCTAATCCCCGTTCGCTCGCCGCTACTAGGGGAATCTCGGTTGATTTCTTTTCCTCTGGGTACTTAGATGTTTCAGTTCCCCAGGTTCGCCTCATGCAACTATGTATTCACTGCATGATGACCACTTATGTGGCGGGTTTCCCCATTCGGATATCGTTAGCTCAAATGCTTATTACTAGCTCGCCAACGCTTTTCGCAAGTTATTACGTCCTTCATCGCCTCTGACTGCCAAGGCATCCACCGTATACGCTTAGTCACTTAACCATACAACCCAAATGAGTTTCACTTGCGTGAACTAATTAGACTGTATCGCAACTAGCTGGTTTTTACTTGTCTCACTCCCGACCAGGAAGTGTGACTCGCCTTAGTTTTTAGAATATTCAAGACACTTAAACAGTGTTTTGAGAACTCAAGTGTTAATACTTTCGTATTAACGTTTTTCGCACTAACATAATCACACAAACAACAACGAATCATCATCTATGCGCCTTTAGTTAGTACTATCAGCTTTCCAAATTGTTAAAGAGCGGGCTTAAAAAAGCCAAAGATAAATTTTTCACTTATCTTTGGCATCTCTGACCAATGTGTATGTATTTCATCTAAGATGAATGGTGGAGCTATGCGGGATCGAACCGCAGACCTCCTGCGTGCAAGGCAGGCGCTCTCCCAGCTGAGCTATAACCCCTTTACATACAGCGAGAATTTATGTTCACCTTCTAAGAAGGTCAGCCAATTTATTTGGCTTGCCAATCATTTCTAATCAAGGCGGATGATGACGACGTTTAGTTCACTAAACGAGTTATCTTCCAACGCAGAGTAGGAAAAATTGGTGGGTCAGAGTGGACTTGAACCACCGACCTCACCCTTATCAGGGGTGCGCTCTAACCAGCTGAGCTACAGACCCAACATAATTTCTCTTTCTTTCTATCAAGTAATCTGTGTGAACACTCACATGCATTGCTGCACTTTAGGTATTGAGTTAGTCGTATAGGTAAGGAGGTGATCCAGCCCCAGGTTCCCCTAGGGCTACCTTGTTACGACTTCACCCCAGTCATGAACCACAAAGTGGTGAGCGTTCTCCCGAAGGTTAAACTACCCACTTCTTTTGCAGCCCACTCCCATGGTGTGACGGGCGGTGTGTACAAGGCCAGGAACGTATTCACCGTGACATTCTGATTCACGATTACTAGCGATTCCGACTTCATGGAGTCGAGTTGCAGACTCCAATCCGGACTACGACGTACTTTGTGAGATTAGCTCCACCTCGCGGCTTTGCAACCCTCTGTATACGCCATTGTAGCACGTGTGTAGCCCTACTCGTAAGGGCCATGATGACTTGACGTCGTCCCCACCTTCCTCCGGTTTATCACCGGCAGTCTCCCTAAAGTTCCCGACATAACTCGCTGGCAAATAAGGATAGGGGTTGCGCTCGTTGCGGGACTTAACCCAACATTTCACAACACGAGCTGACGACAGCCATGCAGCACCTGTCTCACAGTTCCCGAAGGCACAATCGCATCTCTGCAATCTTCTGTGGATGTCAAGAGTAGGTAAGGTTCTTCGCGTTGCATCGAATTAAACCACATGCTCCACCGCTTGTGCGGGCCCCCGTCAATTCATTTGAGTTTTAACCTTGCGGCCGTACTCCCCAGGCGGTCTACTTAATGCGTTAGCTTGGGAGCCCAGTGACTAAGTCACCAAACTCCGAGTAGACATCGTTTACGGCGTGGACTACCAGGGTATCTAATCCTGTTTGCTCCCCACGCTTTCGTGCATGAGCGTCAGTCTTTGTCCAGGAGGCCGCCTTCGCCACCGGTATTCCTTCAGATATCTACGCATTTCACCGCTACACCTGAAATTCTACCTCCCTCTACAAGACTCTAGTTCCCCAGTTCCAAATGCTATTCCTAGGTTGAGCCCAGGGCTTTCACATCTGGCTTAAAAAACCGCCTGCGCACGCTTTACGCCCAGTAATTCCGATTAACGCTCGGACCCTCCGTATTACCGCGGCTGCTGGCACGGAGTTAGCCGGTCCTTCTTCTGTAGGTAACGTCACAGTAACCGTTTATTAAACGTCTACCTTTCCTCCCTACTGAAAGTGCTTTACAACCCGAAGGCCTTCTTCACACACGCGGCATGGCTGCATCAGGCTTTCGCCCATTGTGCAATATTCCCCACTGCTGCCTCCCGTAGGAGTCTGGGCCGTGTCTCAGTCCCAGTGTGGCTGATCATCCTCTCAGAACAGCTAGGGATCGTCGCCTTGGTGAGCCATTACCTCACCAACTAGCTAATCCCACCTAGGTTCATCCAATCGCGAAAGGCCCGAAGGTCCCCTCCTTTCCCCCGTAGGGCGTATGCGGTATTAGCAGTCGTTTCCAACTGTTATCCCCCTCGACTGGGCAGATCCCTAGGCATTACTCACCCGTCCGCCGCTCGCCGGCAAAGATAGCAAGCTATCTTCCCGCTGCCGCTCGACTTGCATGTGTTAGGCCTGCCGCCAGCGTTCAATCTGAGCCATGATCAAACTCTTCAATTAAAGTTTTTTTGAATCTTGCGATTCGGCTCAATGAATTCTGATTGCTTTATCAACCGAAGTTAACAAAGTCTTTTTGTACATATTGCTATGAACATTCATCGTTGCATTGAGTTTAAATTTTTTGATTGCCAACATTCCGAAGAACAGAAGACAATTTCGAATAACTCAATACCTGTGAATGTCCACACAGATTACTTGATAAATTGTTAAAGAGCGTTGATGTTAATTTTTCAAACATCGCCGTTAGACGCTAGGTCGTTGGCTTGGGCTGCGTATTCTACAGACCCTGTTGTCAGCGTCAAGTGTTTTTTCAAACTTTCTTTTCGCTGTTGATTTGATGATGAAACCGAAGTTTTTATCCTTTCAAATCAACCTGAACTTCCTCAGTGATTAACCTTGGATGCCACTTTGCTTTCGCGCTGTGCCGTGTCAGTGGTTGCGCATTATAGGGAGATTCTGAAGCGACGCAAGGGGGGATCGCGATCTTTTTTACTGACCGATGATCTTTTACTCAGATCGTTGTTATTTTCACTTTTACGCTCACAAAACAGACAACTTTTAACGCGAAAGCTGTATTTATGATCTTTAAGTTAATTTTAAGCTCATTTTTTCTACAATGGACTGGTTAATCTTCGGATTATTCATTAATATATAGCGGTTTTTTAACAGTTATTTTTCATTTCATTATTATTAGAGATTATTTTATGCAGAAATCATTCGTGATTGTTCTTATTGCAGCACTTGTTGGTGCTTTTGTTTTTTTTCAAGTTCAAGGCAGTGTAGCTTCCTCTGTAGCATTTATTGCAGGGATAGTAACAGCAACACTTATCTTTACCTTTGTTCCATCTAACCAAGCTCGCGCATCTGATGAACCTTATGTAGGTCCAACAATGACGTTATATGTTGGTAACTTACCTTACCGTGTTCATGAAGGTGAAGTTAAAGAGTTATTTGGTGAGTATGGGCCGGTTAATTCAGTCCGCTTAGTGCGTGATCGCAAAACAGGTCGTCGTAAGGGCTTTGGCTTTGTTGAAATGTCGGAAGCGGGGGCTCAAAAAGCTATGGGTAAGTTGAACGACTATACTTTCCAGGAACGTACTTTAAAGGTAAGGGAAGCTAAGTCTCAAGAATCTGATTCTTCCGATTCTTCTGATGCTTAATCTAACTTAGTTAGATAGTTTAGTCGGTTATTTGCTTCACACTGGTGAACCCATAACCGACTAATGCTTTATGGAGTCCTGTTGAAATTTGTTTTGTATAACTGACCGTTAATTCACTTCCCTGCTTATTACTTGTCGCCACCAATGTTTTTACTCTATTTGCTATTGCCAATCCAGAATCTAATAATTTGACGTGATTACCCAGTATCTGGTTAATTTCAGCTGCAATAATAGGGAAGTGTGTACAGCCTAATACCAACACATCAATATCAGCATCTTTAATCGGTTGTAAAATTGACTCCAGCTTTATTCGATCAATCATTTCGCCTGCTACATATTTCTCTGCCATCATTACCAATTCCGATGAACCAAATAACTCTACTTTGCAGTCGTCAGCAAATTCATTGATCAACTCTTGGGTATAGTCACGCTTTACTGTGCCTGGTGTAGCGAGTAGCCCAATATGCTTCTTAGTAGATAATGCAGCGGCAGGTTTAATCGCTGGTACAACACCAACAACAGGGATAGATAAGCTCGCTCTTAACCTAGGTAATACAAGCGTACTAGCGGTATTGCACGCAACAACCACAATAGTGGCATTAATTTGCTTTACCTGTTGCAGAATTAACTTAACACAGCCTTCAATTAAGTCAGCTTCAGTTAAGTTGCCATAAGGCAAACGAGCATTATCAAATAAGTAGTGATAATCTCTATTTGGCAATAGCTTACGGATTTCAGATAGTACTGATAAACCACCTATTCCGGAGTCGAATACTAAAATTGGCTCTGACAACGTGGTCTCCTGTTTTATATACATTGGATATCGACGCTATTTGTTATAAAATTTGCGCCCTTTTTTATTGCCTTTGGTGGAGAAAATGAATTTAGCAGCCATGGACCCAAATAACTATGCTACGCAACTGGAACAGAAGCGTATCAAGCTTGAGCAAGCCTTCGCTGATTTTACCCCACCTGCATTAGAAGTATTCGCTTCTGAACCTGCACATTATCGGATGCGTGCCGAATTTAGAATGTGGCACGAAGGCGAAGACTTATATTACTACATGTTCGACAAAGCGCTGAATGCTAAAGTGCGCTGCGATCAATATTTACCTGCTGGTAGGTTGATTAATCAAGTGATGGCGGCCTTAATTGAAGAACTAAAACCAAGTCCTTCTTTGCGGTATCGTTTATTTCAGGTCGACTTTTTGTCTACTCTAAGCGGTGAGATTTTAGTGTCTTTGCTATATCACCGTCAATTAGATGATCAATGGCTTGAAGATGCCAAGGCGCTGAAGGCCAAACTAGCTGCACAATTTAATATTAATTTGATTGGTCGAGCCAGAAAACAGAAAATAGATCTAGATAAAGACTTCGTGACTGAAGAACTGACGATTAACGGTCAAACATTACTGTACAAACAGATTGAAAATAGTTTCACTCAACCTAATGCGAAAGTATCAGTAAAAATGCTCGAGTGGGCTATTGATGCCACCAAGCAAAGCCAAGGTGATTTATTAGAGCTGTATTGCGGCAATGGTAATTTTACTATTGCATTAGCACAAAATTTTAACCGTGTGCTGGCTACTGAGCTGGCTAAACCGTCAGTTGATGCTGCGCAATACAATATTGAAATTAATAAAGTCGATAATGTGCAGATTATACGTATGTCTGCAGAGGATTTTAGCGATGCGATGGCCAAGAAACGTAATTTTAGACGTTTAGAAGGTATCGATTTAGATAGCTATGATTGCAATACCATATTTGTTGACCCACCAAGAGCCGGTATTGATGACGAAACATTAAAGTTAGTTCAAGGCTATGAGCGTATTTTATATATCTCGTGTAACCCTACTACGTTAAAAGATAACTTAACGGTATTAGGCGCTACCCATAAAATTACTCGTTTTGCGTTATTTGATCAATTCCCATACACCGACCATATGGAATCTGGCGTATTGCTTGAACGTAAATAACGCCGGATTATCGCTTTCAGTAAAAAGGGCAGATTCACTATCTGCTCTTTTTATTCCAAAATACGAAGCAATGATCAATTACGGTTGTCCATTTTCAGCTGTAACGCTTCAGCCCCCATAGCCACCATTCGCAAATGTAATACCAATTGATCAGCTAATAGCTTACGATCACTTCGTTTTAAATCTAACGCACTCGCCCCTGCATTAAAAACTAAAGTCACTAAAGCCTCAGCTTGTGCTCGGGCAAGTGTGGGGTGCCTATTAGCATGCGCTTCGGTGTAATGGGCTAACTCTGAAATAAAATGTTCCACCTCACGCTCAACTGCCGCACGAAAAGCTGCTGATGTACCTGAACGTTCATGTAATAAAATACGGAACACATTGGGATTTGACTCCATCACTTCCATAAAGGTATCAACAGATATCCGAATAACACTTCCACCCGCTTCGGCACGTTGACGTCCTTTGCGCATCATTTGTCTGAGCGTTAAGCCGCCTTCATCAACCATAGTCAGACCAAGCTCATTCATATCTTTAAAATGACGATAAAATGATGTTGGTGCAATACCAGCTTCTCGAGCAACTTCACGTAAGCTTAAACTAGAAAAGCTGCGTTCAGCACTTAATTGATTAAACGCTGCATCCACTAATGCACGACGAGTTTTCTCTTTTTGTTGTGCTCTTACACCCATTTCACAAATCGCTCAGTCAAGATTAATTAACGGATAATACCCCTTTTATCATATAAACACAGCCCTATTGAGCTTGACCCAAAACGGATCACAGGATAAATTAGCTTACATATGTACGCTCAATTAGTTTAGACTCACATTTCAAAGTTAGCAGGAAAACGATTAGATGAAAAAACCTCCTATTATTTGGCTTAACACTTTGTTGTTTGCTATTACCTTTATTGGTGCTGTGGTGTTAGTGCCTTGGCGCGGTATAGCACACGGTTTTGATGGTGTTGAATGGCTTGCCTTCATTGTTTTAGCCTATGCCAGTGGCTTGTCGATCACCGCTGGTTACCATCGTCTTTGGTCCCATAAGGCCTATAAAGCACATCCAGTTATGCGAGTATTATTTGCATTAGGCGGCGCATTAGCATTACAAAATAGTGCGATACATTGGTGTAGTGATCATCGTGTACATCATAAACATGTCGATAATAATGACAAAGATCCCTATTCAGCGAAAATGGGCTTTTGGTACAGCCATATCGGTTGGATGCTACGTGAATATCAAGCAAGTCGTTATAGTGATTACAATAATGTCCGTGATTTACAAAATGACCCAATCCTGGTCTGGCAGCACAAACATTATTTAGCCTTAGTTATTTTAATGAATATTGGTTTACCCGCCTTTCTAGGTTGGTTAAATGGTGACGTAATATCAATGGTATTAATGGCTGGCTTATTGCGTTTAGTGGTAGTACATCACTGTACCTTCTTCATTAACTCACTAGCTCACATTTGGGGTAAACAGCCCTACACAGATAAAAACTCAGCCCGTGACAACGCCTTTTTAGCCTTATTGACTTATGGTGAGGGTTATCACAACTTCCATCATATATTTGAAAATGACTATCGTAACGGCATTAAGTGGTGGGATTACGATCCAACTAAATGGCTGATCAGGTTAATGAGTTGGGTTGGTTTAGCCAGTGACTTGCGCAAAGTACCACAAGAGAAAATTGAAAGCGCACGCTTACAAATGCAGCTTTTAAAAGCGCAAAACCAAGTGGCTCACTTACCTAATTGCGATGAGATTATTGAGAAGTTTCAAGCCGAATATGACTTGATGAAACAACACTTACTTGAATACTACCAAGCAAAGAAGATTTTGATTGAAGCTAAACGAAAGCAATTGGTTGACCATAACCTCAAACAGCAGGTACAACAGCTACGTAGTCAATTCCTCGAAAGACAACGTCACTGGAAAAGCCTCACAGCTGCTTATACGTCATAAGTTTAAACAAATATAGAAAAGGTCACGTACGCACGTGACCTTTTTTGTTTTGAGCAACTCCACTACATCGTGTGTTAATTAAATTGCTGTGTCACCTGTTGCTGCAATGCTTTGCAATTTGTCGTAGCACCGTCAACTGCAGGCGCAATAGTCACCGATACTTTAGACCAGAAACGTTTAGGCAAAGTGGTCAGTGCATGTCCTCCTTTATGGCTAAAGTAAGATCCCCACAATCCTGTTAACGCTAACGGTATTACTGTTACAGGATCCCGTTGTAAAATTTTATCAATACCAGGCCTAAACTCACCAATTTCACCGTCTGGGGTTAACTTCCCTTCCGGAAAAATACACACTAACTCATCGTTCGCTAATGCTTGATGTATCTGTTCGAATGCATTTAGATACGTCGACTCACACTTCTTCGGTGAACATATTGGGATAACGCCAGCGTGCCGAAACAAATACTTTAATAATGGAATTTCGCTAATCGACTTATCCATTACAAACCGAATAGGTCGAGTCGATGCGCCCATAATGACTAACGCATCAACGTAACTCACATGATTACTGACAATAATTCCTGCCCCTTGTGTCGGAATATGTTCTCTACCACGTACATTCACCCGATACATAACATGGCTCAGCAAATAACTGATAAAGCGTTGGGTAAACTCTGGCACTTGCGAGTAAACATATAACAGCACAACCAAATTAAGCACGCCGACAAGCATAAATAATTCAGGGATACTCCACTGAAATACCCCAAGCAACACTATCGATAATACTGCAGAGCCCACCATAAAGAAGGCATTAATGATGTTATTTGCCGCAATAGCTTGAGCACATTCTTGTTTTTCTGCACGAGTTTGAATAAACGCATACAGTGGCACAATGAATATCCCACCACTTAGGCCGACAAGAAACAAATCGATCATCACACGATAATGCTGCGCGTTAGCGATAAATGACTCGAAACTATACACAAAACCTGGATCAACAACCTCTAGCGGAATAGCCGCTATCATGTCAAAACTAAATACGCTTAAGCCCAAGACCCCAAATGGTAATAAGCCTAACTCAACATGTCCAAATGAAAAACGCTCACACACATACGACCCAACCGCAATACCGACAGAAAATAACGCCAGTAACAATGACACTACCGTAGCATCGGCATGTAAATGTAATTTGGCAAAATTTGGAAATTGAGTTAAATAGGTGGCCCCTAAGAACCAAAACCAGCTAATGGCAAGAATGGCCATCCAAATAGTCTTGGTTTGTCGCGCTTTATTAATACAACGCCAAGTACCAGAAAATAACGAAAACTGGCTAGGGTTTAAATCACCTTGGGCAGGCAATGAAGGAATCGCACGGCTGGCAAGATAACCACAAATAGCCAACACACAGACAATGATTGCAGCCCACGTTAAACCATTTTCATTAGACACCACCAAACCGGCGCTTAGGGTACCGACAAGAATCGACAAAAAAGTGCCCATTTCAACCAGAGCATTCCCTTTCACTAACTCAGCTTCGCTTAGGGCTTGAGGTAATAGTGAGTATTTTACTGGACCAAAGTATGCAGACTGACTACCGGTTAAAAATAGCAGCAGCAACATCACCAAATAACTCTGACTGATAATCGCGATAGCCGCTGTCGACATGATAATCAATTCTAACAACTTTAGTCGTCTAATCAATTTTGCCTTATTCATATTGTCTGCCACGATACCTGCATGAGCAGAAAACAAGAAAAAAGGTAAAATGAATACGCCAGCAGCTAAATTAACAAACAAGTTAACGTCAATCGGTAATGCATTTAATTGGCTGTACGTCACTAACAAGAGCAACACGTTTTTATAAAAGTTGTCATTAAGCGCCCCTAGGCATAAGGTCGCAAAATAGGGAAAAAATCGTTTAGTTAATAGCATTTGAATTCCTTTTTATGCTCATTCCATCAATATAACTGCTTACATGACTCGTCAACATGTCTTGTAAACAGGATTGTGTCTCAAATAGTTTCCATCCAATGACAAACAGGTTAATACATGTATCCCGCCCCAAATACGCGGCTCATCATTTTAACCTCTTGCTCGCATGCAAGTGGAAAGTATTGACTTAGTTGAGACTCAACATCAGAAAACAATGACTTAATCAGGTTCAGATGTGTGCTGGGTAAAGATTAATTGTCAGCCATTGTTAATTCAAATACCAATCTAAAACTACGGCAATGAGCTAAGGCAAACTGACTATAGGTTAACGCCATGTGTACAAAGCAGAGACAATGAAAACACCTGACGGCTGCCTACGCGTAGTTAAACGAAATAAAAATAGGTGCCTTAGGCACCTATTTTTATTTCGACTGAATAGAGATTATTCGCTTTGTGGTGGAGGCGCACCATTCACCACATCTGCAACCATTTTTTGTGCATCTTGCTGACGAGTTTCTCTTTGTTGTTGAGTCTCACAAACTTTTGTCGGTATGCGCGTACCAGTTAGTTTTACTTTCTTACACTTATATCCAGACTCTGCAAGCACAGCTTCATTTTTCTCTTTTAATGCTTGCTGCTCATCAGTTAATGGCTCTTTAGTCGCAGAGCAAGCTATAAGAAAGGTACACATGGCTACTGAGAGGATAATTTTGATTTTACTATGACGTTTCTTCTGCATCTTGATTCCCTTAGTACAATAAAATTCATTCCATGAACGAATAAAGTCATTTCTATAATAACGAACATGTTTAACAACGTTAAGGTTACATAATTGCAACACAATATCAATGCTGGTCAGTTGATTTAATTATAATAATATAAAAATGGCTTGCATAATAAGCTCTCTATTATACCGCATAAAATACTTATTAATGCCGATATGATACACGTAGTAATGTTACTTTTAATCACTCAATCCCCTTCCCCAAAAAACTAAGCTGCTAACATAAGCTGGATTTAAATCAAAAATACACACAAAGCTGAATAAAGTTGCACTAACAATCCTCATCATTTAATACTTTCCAAGCATCAAATTATCTTACACAATGACCTCATGCTGACATTATTATCTATACAAGATTAAGTTATTCATTATGAAGCCAAATTATCACCACATACGCCTAACAGAATACAGCCATGGAGCTGGATGTGGTTGCAAAATATCACCCCAAGTACTCAGTACTATACTGTCGTCACAATTACCACTATTCACTGACCCCAATATATTAGTCGGCAATGACACCCGTGATGACGCTGCGGTATATAAACTGAATGATGAGACTGGGATTATTAGCACCACCGACTTCTTTATGCCCATAGTGGATGACCCTTTTACCTTTGGCCGCATTGCCGCAACCAATGCAATAAGTGATATTTACGCCATGGGTGGTACCCCCATGATGGCGATAGCGATTTTAGGCTGGCCAGTGAATAAATTGCCTGCTGAAGTGGCTCAACAAGTGGTTGATGGTGGACGACAAGCCTGCAAAGATGCCGGGATAATGCTAGCGGGAGGCCACAGTATTGATGCGCCGGAACCTATTTTTGGGTTAGCCGTGACAGGCCAGGTGCAGCTGAATAATTTAAAGCAAAACAGCACAGCTAAATCGGGTGACAAGCTGTATCTGACCAAGCCTATCGGTATTGGTGTACTAACAACAGCACAGAAACAGAAAAAACTAAAACCTGAGCATAATCACATTGCAATTGATGCAATGTGTCAGCTGAATAAAGTTGGCCAAGACATAGCTAAAATTAACGGCGTCAACGCCTTAACAGATGTGACAGGGTTTGGTTTGGCAGGTCACTTAATCGAACTTTGCCAAGGGGCTAATCTCACGGCGACGCTTAACTTTGCTGCGATTCCTAGATTACCTGAAGTCGATAACTATATTGCCCAAGGCTGTATTCCGGGAGGGACTAATCGTAACTATCAAAGTTATGCACTGTATTTACCTCAATTGACCGATTACCAGCAGGCCATATTATGCGATCCTCAAACCAGTGGTGGCTTATTGGTCGCGGTAAATGAATCTGCTGAGGCAGAGTTGCAAGCAGTATTAGCTGAGCATCAAATTGTACTTAATTGTATTGGAACATTAAGTCACAATGGCTTGAACACCACTGAACAGTTAGTGGCTTTACTCAATGAGTAATACCATTGCCGCTAGCGAGTATGGCCGTCTGTTATTAGCAGAGCGACCTCTGATTGACGTTCGTGCACCCATTGAATTCAATAAAGGCGCCTTTCCCAAGTCGGTTAATTTCCCCTTGATGAATGACAGAGAGCGTCAACTAGTGGGTACCTGTTATAAGCAGGATGGCCAACAAGCCGCCATTACCTTAGGCCATCAATTAGTCAGCGGTAATGTTAAGCAAAGCCGTATTGATGCCTGGTGCGAACAGCTAAATCAGCATAATGATAGCTATTTATATTGTTTTCGGGGCGGTCTTCGCTCTCAACTTAGTCAGCAATGGCTTAAACACGCAGGTATTGATGTTCCCTATATATATGGAGGATATAAGGCGCTGCGCAGCTTTTTGATTAAAACGATTGACCAAGCTGAATTAAATCACCATTTGCTGATCTTAAGCGGCAGTACAGGTAGTGGCAAAACTGAGTTTATTCGTCAACGTAAAGAAACTATCAACTTAGAAGGATTAGCGAATCATCGCGGTTCCAGTTTTGGCAAACAAATTACCTCACAACCTAGCCAAATCAACTTTGAAAATAACCTCGGTGTCGCGTTACTAAAATATCAACAGATAAAATCCTCGTCCATGCTGTTATTAGAGGATGAGAGTTTCTTAATTGGTCGCACTGCTATTCCGCAGTCATTCTTTAAACTCATGCAGCAAGCACCAATAGTGTTACTTGAAGAAACCTTTAATGCCCGAGTCGATAGGCTTCATGCTGAATATGTCACTAATATGCACCGGCAATATTGCACGCTATTCGGAGAAGTTGAGGGGTTTAACGCATTTTCATTATATTTGGTCGACAGCATTAACAAAATCCGTAAACGCCTAGGTGGTAAACAGCATGACGAGTTACAAGGACTTATTCAGCAAGCATTAAAGCAGCAGCAAAGTCACTATAACCTTGATGGTCATTTCGCTTGGATAAGTCAATTACTCAGCAAATACTATGATCCCATGTACCAATATCAACTTGATAAAAAACTCGCCAAGGTGATTTTTAAAGGTAATGCCACTGAAATACACCAATGGCTTGATGAGCAAGAATAACAGCAAATAAAAATGCCTGATTATTCAGGCATTTTTATTTGTGAACAATAGACGACTAAATCAATTAAGATTAAGATTTATATCAATTAATTGATAAGTATACTTATCAAAAAAGCTTGAACGAACAGCCGAGTTCTCACGAATTTTCCCCGCCCGCTGTTGACGAAACTCTTGATACTGATTTGACGCATGATTTTGATAACCATAAATAGATACCGTCATTCTCGGCTGCGTCAGTTGTTCAAAGCGTGACTCGATATTCGCTGGTAAACTCAGTTCTGGCATCATGCCACTTAATGGCGCTTCTATATACCAACGAGCCGCACCATATTCAAACAGATCAACCGCCAAAAGAATATTGCCTGACCCTATATTGGTAAAGTTATAGCTAGCACCACCACCGTTTAGCATCCCATCTAAAATAGCTTGAGTTTCAGCTAACATTTGATACTGATCCTGCGGTAAATTGAGATCTTGTTGCACATTCGCATTGATCACTTTTTTACGAATACCTGATTGATAATGCAAATCACCAAACTCATTGCCTCCCAATGACTCGCTTGCACTCACTGAGATAAAGTTATTATCTAAAAGCGCCGGAAAAACCTGCGGCCCCTTTGTCCAAGTAAGCCAATTAACCCTACCTGATTCAGTTTCTGAAAACGTAGTGTATCGAGTAACGTTTGGTTCATAAGGGTTAACAATAACGCTGAGAAGGGTTCCTTCATTCTTAGCACTGTCAAACTGGCTACTTAACACAGTAAAAGGTTGGCTTGAATCATGTCCATTGATATCTAAAATAGCAGAGTACGCAATAACACCTGGCTGTTGTGGCATTAAGGTCACGTGAACAGGCGCAAATTTGCCATCATTCTTACATAATAATCTAGATGTGTTTTCGCTTCTTTCAAACAATGCGGTATAACCTGAGTACACTGTATTTACATCACTAAGATCAAAATTGAATGTCTCACATTCACACTGTGAATCTAAGCTACTTTGCCAGAAAGTGTTAATGCCTAAATCCCCTCCGGTCATTTCAGTATGAGTATTAACCTGCATTTCGCCATCTATATCAACCGCAATACTAATGTGCTTAGCATCCGCTGGCCATAGGATATCGACTTTACCGTTGGAAGGACTTTTTGACTGACTTAAGATACTACCATCTTGACGATGAACAATAATATCGGCACCTGCTAAGGGTTGTGTGAAGTTACACTGGGTTGCTTCTGACATTAAATCAACAGTTAATCGCTTCCCTATCGATGCACCTGTATCACCACCATCACTGTTACCACCACAGGCTGAAAGCATCACAATCGCTGATACCGAAAGCACACTCGTTAATATTGCATACTGTGTCATTTAATTTGCTAACTCCCTGAGTAATTATTCACAATAAAATTGCGACTGCATTATTCAGGAATACATAAAAAAACAACATAAATTTAACAAATAACAGTGACTAGCACTGTTATTCACCATTAAGATGCATGACATGCCACGGAAGATTTTCTGTGCCAACAACAATAAAATTGGGATTTTCTAACGTATCCCGCTCATTGTAAGTCATTGGGTGTAAGTTGATATCAACCAAGGCGCCACCGGCCTCTTCAACAATAATTTGTGCGGCGCCGGTGTCCCACTCACCGGTTGGTCCTAAGCGGACATAACAATCAGCTTGTCCTTCGGCAACCAAACAACTTTTCAGTGCAGCCCCCCTAGCACCACTAACTCGCAATCTTTGGGGTGGTTAAATAAACTAAGGACTTTTTGGGGGTCTTGCCGGCGGCTCACTGCAATTCGTAAACTATTTTGTTCTGTAAGGGCTAATTGAGTACTAGTAATACGCACTTCTCCTTCAGCGCTACGTTTATAAGCACCTAGCCCAGCGATAGCGTAATAACAGACTTCGGTCATTGGTGCATAAACAATTCCCATTACTGGCCGATTATGTTCAACAAGGGCGATAATCACAGAAAAATCACCACTACCTGCAATAAACTCACCTGTACCATCAAGCGGATCCACTAACCAATATGTTGACCAGTTTTGTCTCACTGACAATGGAATATCTGCATCCTCTTCACTGAGAATAGGAATGTTCGGGGTTAGCTTAGCGAGGCGTGAGCAGATAATGTCATGGGCGGCCAAATCGGCAGACGTTACAGGGGTATTATCAGACTTGATTTCTCGTTTAAAATTACCTGACTGGTAAATTTCACGAATAGCATTCCCTGCTTCGATAGCAATTTCAATTACTTGTTCGATTATGGCTTCAGGCTTCATTACAACTCCAGTTGCTGGAAATAAGCATGTATTACTGATTTAAACTAACTTTAGCTAACTCTAGCCAAAGTGCGAAAATAATACTTTATTGGGTAAGTGAATGACACTTACCTCTATATGCCTCATACGTCGAGACTAGCAATGACTTAGTTAAAGATTATTTAGCTAAAAACTGTTTGGCTAAAAACAGTGCACTCACACTTCGAGATTCAGAAAAGTCGGGGTTATCTAGCAAGGCTTGCCAATCATCCAGCGCCCAAGGCACCACAATAATAGGTTCAGGCTCATCACCTTCAAGTTCACTGACATATAACTGTTCCGCGACAAAAATATGCATCTTACTAGAGAAGTATCCGGTGCAAGTGATAGTGTTTTTAGATGCGTTAATTTCTTACTGGCGAAACCGATTTCTTCTTGTAATTCTCGATTAGCAGCCTCTATCGCCTCTTCACCAGGATCAATAAGCCCCTTAGGAAAGCCTAATTCATAATTATCAGTTCCAGCTGCATACTCTTTGGCGAGCAGCAACTGGCCTTGATGAACAGGCACAACCATAACAGCGCCCTGGCTTCCGCCCTTCATTCGCTCATATTGGCGCTCAACACCATTTGAAAACTTAAGATGAACTTGCTCAATTTGAAATAGCCGACTTTTGGCTACAACTTCTATGTGCAAGATTTCCGGCTTAATATGCCGCTGTGTCATTGCAACCTCATGTGACGAATAGAATAGGACAAGCGACAATCTTACTACCCTAAACATAATCTACAACCGGAATTTACCATCTGCTTAAAACAAGTTTTTATGCCTTAAGCATTAGAGCGGCTCCATATCGCGATTATTGGTCTTTATACTCAATAAAAAAAGGAGCTCATTAGCTCCTTTTTCACTTCATTTATCGATTAAAAACGATAACGCAAACTAAACTGACCCGTTATAATATCATTTGGGTCCAAATCTATATATTGATACCCGATACCTAAAGACCAAGATTTTGTCATTTGATAACTAAATTGCATCCCTGCATACCAATCTGTACCGCTCATGCCTGTTGTTAGGCGACTATTATTCATGTCACTGACAATATCGGCATCCCATCGAAATAGCCCCACCGGCACTTCAATACGCCAATCTTCACGTTCCATTAGTGTGATACGCATCCCTAAGGTTATACCGTCAGCTAATATCGGGGTAACCGATTTCAACTCTTGATGATATGCCTCAGGGGTTAAGGTGCTTCCTTTAAGTTGCGCACTGCCGTTGCCAAAGTCTGAATAACCTAACTCAACAGCAAGATACGTGTTCCATTGATAACCCGCACTCACACCAAATGCAGTATCACTATCATCAACATCTATGACGGCTACATCGTTTGGAGATTGCCAATGGTGTATCTTGCTATCAGCATAGGCCTGACCTACAAATCCATCGACATACCATGTATTGGCTTCTGCTGCATTGGCTTGTGTTATCACGCTGGCCAATAACACGCTGCTTACCGTTAACCATTTCGCTCGACGGAGTAAACCACCAAACACAAGCAGGACTAATCCATATAAAGATAAGCTACCACCACCGGATTGGTTATCAATAACAACATCTTGATAGGCTTTAATTGTCACTAAGACTTGCCCTGTGGCTTCGCCACCGGCGCCATCATTAATCACATAACTCACACTATCCACTCCATCAAAGCCAGGCTTTGGCGTGTAACGCAGTTGGTTAGACTCAACCGATACCGCTCCTTGTAAGGCTGTGCCACTGACTAAAGTTAAATTATCACCGTCTATATCTGTGTCGTTAGCCAATACATTTAACAATATGCTGGTTCTATCATCCGTGTTAGCAATATCATCCACAGCAACTGGAGCACGATTGGCCACCACTGTTACCGTAAGTTCACTGCTGGCGGTACCACCTTTGCCATCACTGATACTGTACACCAACACATCGGTGCCGATAAAATCAACCGCAGGGGTATAGCTTATGTGCTGACTACCCAGTATCGTCGTATCGCCAAACTGACTACTGACTTGGCTTACCGTTAGTTCATCACCATCAGCATCACTGTCGTTCGCCAGTACATCGATATCGATACTCTGGTTCACAGACACAGTAGCCGTATCGATAACAGCCAGAGGGAGTGTATTGCCGCTTAGCGCAACCGCCACTCCGCCTGGGTCAACAATGCTGCCGTTGGCTATGCCATCGTCATCATTAGGACCGCCGTCTTGAATAGTTAACTGCACACACCAATGGCCCTCGTTTAAACCAGACTGCCATAACGTGCTGCCTGGTGGTGGACATAAACCTAGCTCGCCAGCACTCGATGCAATGCTGTTTTTGTCATCAAGAACAAAGGCTTTCCAACCGTTTGCCTTATCGAACTTGCGGTACACTGCGTTAGCCGGTACAGGCAAGGCTTGTGGCAAGCTAAAGCGATAGCTGTCACCCACTTTAGATAAGTTAATGGCTTCAAAGTCATAAATACCACCAATGTTGGCCGCCATGGTATCTAAAGTTAATATGGAGGTGGGCACCTTTATACCCTCACTACCATTACGTTGCGCTGTGGTACCTAAGCGTAAACACACGCCTGATTGACTCTCTGCAAGGAAGCGTGACTGCTCATTACCTTGCTGTTGCAGCACGTTACACTCACTAATGGCATCCAGGTAATCGGCAATACCATCACCATCGGTGTCGACAAAACCTTCTTGGTTATCTGGGATTAAATCGCCATCAGAATCGCTCCCCGTCAGTGTGGGTAAGCTTGCTTTAACTAACAAGGTTAACTGCACCTGAGTTGATAAGTTAGGCGTACCATCGTCTGTCACCGTTAGGCTGATAGGGTAGCTGCCTGCATCCACTAAGCTTGGGTCAAAGTACATGCCCTGTGCATCTGTGTTTAACACTAAGTCACCGGTTGACCAGACTTCAGTCAGGCTATCTTGTACATTCACATCTTGGCTTTTGGCCTTGATGTAGACCTTACCTTCAGCCTTGCTCACTTGGGTGCGCAGCTCATTAGATTGAGTCACCTTAATGCTCGCCTGAGGCGCAATATTGGCCTCACTGATAAGCAGTTGACTCACGCGCTGGGCACTGAGGTTCACACTTGGGTCTAAGGTGATAATTAATGTTTCATCTGCCTCAGTTTCACCATCATCAAATACCTCGATGTTAACGCTCGCACTTAAGCCTGAGGTAATGTCAACAACGCCATCAACTAAGTCGTGGTCATTACCATCGCTGCTACCAGAGACAGTGTAAGGCACACGCACTGGGTACTGAGGTGAAGGGCCGTTTAAGAACACAGTCACTTTCGCTTGATTGCCTTCAGCCACCACTTGGTCACGGCTAATGGAGATTAATGGCTTCACGGTCACTTTTTGTGACTTAATCGCGCTGCGACCTAGGCTGTCGGTGGCTTGCCAGTAAGCTAAGTGCTCGCCCGGTGCAAACAACTGCTTAGTGTTCACCAAGGACACCGCAAGCTTATTGCCATCCTTATCAACCGCTGTTGCTACGCCAAGCTTAAGCTTAGTGAATAAGCCCGTCGCGTTAGCTGTGATGTCGGCTGGCACACTAATCACAGGTGCATCCGCTGAACTGTCGCCACTAATCATCAAGGACACCTTGGCATTACTGCGACCTTTTTGACCATCAGAGAGGGTGTAGCGCAAGGTTACTGGGCCAACAAAGCCCGTTGGTGCTTGATACTGAAGTTGTGAATTGACAATTTGCACGCTACCCACGTCTGCTGCAGCGCCATCGATAACTAAGATGTCTCCATCGACGTCGGTGTCGTTGTCCAATACCGCTAAGGTATAGCTGTCATTAGCAGCAAGGCTGAGGCTGTAACTGTCATCAACAGCTACAGGCTCATCATTTACCGCAGTCACTGTAATACTCACCACAGCAGGCTCTGAACTTAACGCCGCATCTTTGGCAATAAAGCGCACACTGTCATTACCATTAAAGTCGGCATTGGGGGTGTATAACCACACGCTGCCATTTTTCTCTAATGTGCCCGATGTCGGCTGAGTAACCACTTCAAAAGTGAGCGTATCATTTTCAGCATCCGTGCCGCTGAAGGTAATTCCCTTGGAACTGTCTTCATCTAAGGTGACACTGGCACTGTTAGCTACTGGTGCGCTGTTGACCTCATTCACCACTAAGGTAAAGGATTGCGTCTCAAACAGACCTGCAGCGTCGGTGACAGTTAAGCTGATGGCGTGATCACCAACATTATCTCGACTTGCGACACCCGTTAACGTGCCGGTTGCAGTATTAAAACTTAACCAAACGGGTAACGTTGGTGCACTGAAGGTGAGTACATCGCCAACACTGTCCGTTGCTGTGAGTGTGTAACTGTAGTTCACCCCTTCATCTACGCTCAGCAGTGGAGTTGAAGTGATAACTGGCGCGCCATTAGGTGTCACGCTGTTAGAAGCGGCCGATGCAGAGCTTGTACCTGCTGCACTTGTGGCCGTTACAGTAAAGGTGTACGCGGTGCCGTTAGTTAGGCCAGTCACCACTATGGGTGAGCCTGCACCGCTGACAGTCAAACCACCAGGACTTGAGGTCACGGTATAACCAGTAATCGCCGATCCGCCATTATTGGCAGAAGCCGCGAAGCTGATTGTAGCCTCTGTATCACCCGCCGTTGCCGGGCCTATCATAGGCGCATCAGCTGCGACCGCATTAACAGCAAACGTCTGACTCACTTGCGTAGCTGGTGAGAATGCCGCGTTACCTGCTTGGTCTACGTTAATGGTACAAGTACCTGTGCTGGCAAAGGTCAGTGCGCCGCCCGTAGTCACTGTACACACTGCCGTGGTGGCAGCGGTAAAGCTTGGCACTAGGCCAGAGCTTGCTGTTGCCGTTAAGGTCGGCGAGGCACCAAAGCTTTGCGCACCAGGGTTAGTAAAGGTAATAGTTTGCGGTGCAATAGGTGTCACACTATTGGAAGCACTCGATGCACCACTTGTGCCCGCGGCAGATATCGCCGTAACACTGAACGTGTAGGCAGTGCCGTTTGTTAGGCCAGTCACCACTATGGGTGAGCCTGCACCGCTGACAGTCAAACCACCAGGACTTGAGGTCACGGTATAACCAGTAATCGCCGCGCCGCCATTGCTTACTGGCGCGCTGAAGCTTACCGTCGCCTGCGTGTCACCTGCCGTAGCCGTGCCTATCATAGGCGCATCAGCTGCGACCGCATTAACAGCAAACGTCTGACTCACTTGCGCTGCTGGTGAGAATGCCGCATTACCCGCTTGGTTAGCGTTAATGGTACAGCTACCCGTTGTCACAAAGGTTAAGGCGCCGCCCGTTGTGATAGTACACACAGCTGTGGTGGATGAGATAAAGCTTGGCACTAGGCCAGAGCTTGCTGTTGCCGTTAAGGTCGGCGAGGCACCAAAGCTTTGCGTACCAGGGTTAGTAAAGGTAATAGTTTGCGGTGCAATAGGTGTCACACTATTGGAAGCACTCGATGCACCACTTGTGCCCGCGGCAGATATCGCCGTAACACTGAACGTGTAGGCAGTGCCGTTTGTTAAGCCTGTTACCACTATGGGTGAGCCTGCACCGCTGGCAGTCAAACCACCAGGACTTGATGTCACTGTATAACCGGTAATCGCCGCGCCGCCATTGCTGGCTGGCGCACTAAAGCTCACGCTTGCCTGAGTGTCTCCCGCGGTTGCCGTACCAATGCTTGGTGCATCTGCAACCACAACATTAACAGAGAAGCTCCTACTCACCTGAGGCGCAGGCAAATAACTGCCATTGCCTGCCTGATCGGCATTAATGGTACAAGTACCTGTGCTGACAAACGTTAAGGCGCCGCCCGATGTGATAGTACACACAGCCGTGGTGGATGAGGTAAAGCTTGGCGTTAAGCCTGAATCTGATGTCGCACTTAAGGTCGGACTGGTGCCAAAGCTTTGTGCGCCAGGATTGGCAAAAGTAATGATCTGGGCTGCTTTAGGTGTAATTGAATTTGAAGCGCTAGAAGCCGCCCCCGTACCTACCGAGTTAGTGGCAGTCACGCTAAAGCTATAAGCAACGCCATTTGTCAGCCCAGTCACTGTGATGGGTGAACCTGCCCCCGTACCCGTTAACCCACCAGGGCTTGCCGTGACTGTATAGCCAGTTATCGCCGAACCGCCATTACTTGCTGGCGCGCTAAAGCTCACGCTTGCCTGAACATCGCCCGCCGTTGCCGTGCCAATGCTTGGTGCATCTGCAACCACGGCATTGACAGAGAAGCTCCGACTCACCTGAGACGCTGGCAAATAACTGCCATTACCCGCCTGATCGGCATTAATGGTACAAGTACCTGTGCTAGCGAACGTCAGCGCGCCGCCCGATGTGATAGTACACACAGCCGTGGTGGATGAGGTAAATGCCACTATCAGCGCGGAATCAGCCGTTGCCGAAAGGGTCGGCGTGGTGCCAAAGTTTTGCGCACCAGGATTGCTAAACGTAATGCTTTGAGCGGCTTTAGGCGTAATTGAATTTGAAGCGCTAGAAGCCGACCCCGTACCTACCGAGTTAGTGGCAGTCACGCTAAAGCTATAAGCAACGCCATTTGTCAGCCCAGTCACTGTGATGGGTGAACCTGCACCCGTACCCGTTAACCCACCAGGGCTTGCCGTGACTGTATAGCCGGTAATCGCCGCACCGCCATTGCTGGCTGGCGCACTAAAACTCACGCTTGCCTGAGTGTCTCCCGCCGTTGCCGTACCAATGCTTGGTGCATCTGCAACCACGGCATTGACAGAGAAGCTCCGACTCACCTGAGGCGCAGGCAAATAACTGCCATTACCCGCCTGATCGGCATTAATGGTACAGGTTCCTGTGCTAGCGAACGTCAGCGCGCCGCCCGTTGTGATAGTACACACAGCCGTGGTGGATGAGGTAAAAGTGGGTGACAGGCCAGAGTCTGAGGAGGCTGTTAGCGTTGGACTAGTACCAAAGTTTTGCGCACCGGGATTCGCAAAAGTAATGATTTGGGCTGTTCTTCCATCCACCAGTACAGAAACCGTTGAACCCACTGAGTTCAAGGTCAAGTTTGCATTATTACCGGCACCGTCTCTCAGCGTAGCCCCATTGCTGGCTAAGCTGCCGACAGCAATACCGTCACTGTCTGCATCACCGCTCTGTATTGTGTAGCGAAATAGCAGACTCGAGGAACCTGAGCCACTCTGATAGGTAGCTTGACGAGTCGTCGCCCCTATGGTTAACGCCAGCTGCGGCGTACCACCAGCAGTGTTGACTGTGATGTTTTCATCAAGATTAATACTGAAATCCAGGTTCTGCCCGCTTACATAAGTCGCATTGGCAGGTACGCTAACTGAAGATACTGTCGGCGGAGTGATGTCGGCGGGCGCAACTAGCATAAACTCGTTACCGCCACTGTAACTACCGCCATCCGTCGCCGCATAATAAGCGGTAAGCACTGTGCTATTGCCAGCTGCTGTCACAGTTCCGCCCTGAGGCAGGCCAGAGAAGTTCCCCGTTATACTATCCACGCCATCGTTAACCAGTAGGCGGTAGCTATCACCTAATCCCGCTGTATAACTGTGATTAACATTCAAGGTGGCGGATGACACATCCACAGTGCCGTTTACTGCCACAGAGTCATAACCTGAGCCTAACGCTGTCCCTGTAATTTGTGCCGTCAAAGCACCACCTGAGGCGATGGTCAGGTTGCCATTAATCGTGATACTGCCAGGGCCTGAGATCCCAGGAGACAACGTACCGCCACTTTGCACAGTCAAGGTATTGGTTGAACTTGTGCCAAAGATACTGCCCGTGCCTTCTAAGATGCCTCCTGAGCCAATCGTAGCGCCAGTTGTACCATTCAAGGCGCCAGTTAGGCTCAGGCTACCATTGCTGATAATGGTAACGCCTGTGTAAGTGTTAGTACCCGAAAGGGTCAACTTACTCGAACCAGACTTAGTTAAATTACTGCCACTACCTGTGATATTTCCGGAAAAACTGCTATCGCTGGTTTGATTCACCGTTAAACTAGCACTATTCATGGCCAGGGTTCCTGCTCCAGCAAGAGGCCCTATGGTTTCACTGGCATCCAGTCGCAACGTTGCCCCAGACGCTATATTTACCTCAGAGCCGTTAGCTATGGCGGCACCATTGTCCAACACTAGGGTGCCTTCAGAGACAGATGTGCTAGCTGTAAAAGTATTACCCCCCGCTAAGGTTACGCTACCCATATCGGTTTTAGTCAAGGTCGCAGTGCCACTGACCACACCGCTTAAAATCAAATTACTGCCACTGACGGCGCTAATATTGGTGCCAGTAGATAACACTATATTGCCGGAAACTATGCTGGTACCTAAGCTGTAGGCATCTGCCCCTAGTGCACCGTATTCTGTAGCGTCAATATTCCTGCCTGTGCCATTGAGAAACAGTGACTCAGGACTAACCACACCGGCGCCAATTCGCAGCGCCGAACCCGCATTAACTGTAGTGCTGCCAGATGTTGAACCTAAACCATTATTGTGGTTTAACAGCACCCCACCATTAGTGATTAAGGTCTGACCCGAATAACTATTATTGCCGCTGAGCATTAACACTGAAGCGCCAATTTTAGTCAGTGTGCCGCTACCGGAAATCACTCCAGACATTTGAATAATATTGCGACCACCACCGCCCGTTGGATTGAATAACCCGCCAGCGGCGCCAAGGGTGATCGGATTATTAATCGTTTTAATATTAGGATTGCCAGTTGAGCCGCCAGTCACCGACATGGCCAAGGTGCCGCCATCTAAAATCAAGGCGCCAGTATTGGCACCATCCAGGTTATTATCATCGGCAATATCCAATACCCCCCCAGCACAGAGGTGCTACCGCTACGGCTACTGTTGGTCCCGGTCAAGCGCAAGGAACCCGCCCCTGCTTTAGACAAGTTACCGGCACCATTAATATTACTTGAAATCTGCAATTCATTAGCGTGGGTTAAAGACAGGGTAAAACCTGAACCTAAGGTTATGGTGCTACCGGCAATAACAAAACTTGAGCCTGCAGCATTAGCATCAATCGCTAAATTTTCTGCGATAGTTAAATTTCCAGCCAATGTCATGCTACTAGTGAACGCGTTGGATAAAATCAGCGTCTGGCTACCACTAGTGTCTGCTAATGCAATCGCCACCGCCTCGCTGAAACTCACGCCATTGTTGATATTGATCGTAGCGGTATCGGTGGTGTTGGTGACATAGACGTTGTCGCTGGTGACGGTAACATCTGCCGTTGTGCTGGCAGTACCGTCACTAAGACTAAAGCGCAAGGCCGCATCGGCGGCGGGCGTATCGTTGCGGTACTGAATGCGCTGCAGCACATCTTGCACCAACAACTTGGTGGCTGTGGTTGCGCTACTGTTAAAGCTGATGTTCAGCACGCCGCTAGCATTAGTAAAGCTCGCGAAGGTTAAACCGCCACTCTGCAGATTAGCACCGCTGACGCTGAACTGTGCGCCGCTGGTATCGAAACCGAAAACATCAGCTGTAACAGCAGAGCCTACTCGTTGCACGGTTAAGCTCGCGCCCGCATAGTTGCCGTTGCCACCGTTAAGTGCATCGAGCTCAGCATCGCTAACATTGGCATTGCTGCCAGAATCCAAATTAACCGTATTTCCCACCCCAGCCCAGGCCACTGAGTCACCATTGAGATTTGTCAGTGCCAGGGGGTGTTAGATACAGCAGCAGTAGCGACAATATCATCAATTTCCATACCCGCTATATTATTAGCAGTCATACGAATTTCATCAACATTGTCGTAAGCCGATTGGAAGGTAATTACGCCATAACTCCCCCCTGCCGTTGTGGCGGTAAAGCTATAGTGCACATTACCGCTAATGTCTGATATCGTTAAATTTACAGTTTCACTGGAAACCACTGAAACGCCATCTCTGAAACCCTCAAATGCGACGCTGGTTGCTGAGCTTACTTGCGTGAGACCAAATGTCATGGAGGCAATATCAAACTCTGAACCATCGGTTGACGCCATGGCAAACACACGTATTGAGGGATTTGAGTTGTTGAGGAGTAAAGAACGATCACCACCGCCACCATCGTTATTCAGGTTCTGACTTTGGTCGGCAGCACTGGGTGTGGCGATTAAATCAGCAGCATCCATGCTAAAGGTCCAATCACCAATGGCTTGGGAGGTTACCAGGTTGGAATTGATTAACCCCACACCATCAAAGTTTTGATTGGAGATAGCTGCATGGCTCGCAGCAGTTATGCACGAGAGCGAAATAAAAAGGCTGATCCGCCCAAAGAAACTCGAACAGAAAGGGGTTATAAATTGGAGCATGAGGTGATCATCCTAAAGTTATTATGGCGATTTTGTTAATGATTGAGGCAGCCTCGAATGTCTTCCCTAGATCCAAGCGAGCGACTTACATCAGTGTGTTACAATCCCTTAACACTTAATTATTCAACTCGTTGCTATTGAATGAGCCACCTTCTTCGCGGGTTTACATTAAGCAACAACATGCTTTTTCCTTCAAAAGTACACGGAATTTTACTTTTTTTTCAATTCCATGACTTATATTAAGTCTTTTATATTTAGTAACCTAAAATAAAAAGGCAACCTAAAGATCGCCTTTCCATATTCTAAGGTCTACTGGGGTAAATACCAATGGTTGCTATGATAAAATTTATTCCTAAATAAGGGTTCCTAATCGGTACAGCTTGACTGCCACCAGCATTTGACACAGTAATACTACCCGCAGCTGTAGTTTCACCACTTACCCCGCCTAAGCTTGCTTTATCTGAGTTAGGCGCAGTGTCGTTAAATAAACCATTGAAGGTCACTGCAGAAAGGCCAGCTTTAGCCGTCGTCGCCGAAAGATACGTGGTTGCGCCCGATGTCGGCGGCACCATAGTATCATCGCTTGTTGTGGCAACATCGGCACGCACGTTCACAGCTGATGCCGTACCATTAAATACCGCTTGGTGGGTGTGAATTGGCAGCTGGCTGGTGTTAAGGTTAACTACTTCATAGCCATTTTTTTGTCCCAGAGGAATTGGCGATAAACCAGGGCCAGTATTCCCGTCTATCCCCACACCCACAGGTGCCCTACCGCGTAAATCTGGCAGACCAAAGGTATCTCTGCCATTACCACCATAGATGGTACCTAAAAGTGAAAACAGGGCTGCGTTTGATGCTACGGGTAACAGTTGCCCATCACAAAAAGCCCAACCTTGGGGAGCAAAATTCCCCGCGAACATACGGATTTCACCGAGTATTGCGTCTGACATAGTTTCTCTCCTTAGATAGTTTATAATTAAACCTAGCCCAGTTTGCGTTAAATACTATGACGCGCTAGATAGTATGACTTTTGGCACAAGCCTAACTGCGTTTCCTAGGTTTATTAATAATAAATCCTTTACTGTGTACTTCCGACCAACGAAAATAATTAACATAGTCAAACAAAATTAAGTCTAAAAAAATATCGTATCTGTTATGAAAAAAATCAACATGCTTAGCATAAAATAGACCGACCTTAAAAACCTTCTTTTAAACTTCTATATTTAAATTTTAACGGTATATCAATCACATAAATAAATTTCATACTTTCACAAATATCTGACACGCCAACCAGAATAAAACGCTTACTGAAGATAGAGTATTTTTGCTTCTCGATTGCCTAGCTTGATAGACAGGTCAGTAGTGACCTATAAACCTTAGTGTCATACTTAAGCACTTCTAGAGCGACTGACACATAAATGTGGCAAACAACTCATTAAGGCTAGTATATAAATATATAACCACAAGTCGCGATTGGCATTTAGCAGCAACAAAGGAGTAATTAATGTTTGACTGGAACACCATAGACACAGTGCTATTAGATATGGATGGCACGCTGTTAGATTTACACTTTGACAATCACTTTTGGCTGACTTTAGTGCCACAACAACTCAGTGACCAAAGACAAATTAGTCTTGATGCGGCAAAGGAGTTGGTCGAAGCGGCCTACCATGACGTGGTAGGGACATTGGATTGGTATTGTTTAGATTATTGGCAGCAGCAACTTGATCTAGATATTCTGACCTTACATTACTCGATGGTGGCACGTATTCAAATGCGCCAGGACAGCATGCCGTTTCTAAAAGCTTTAGGTGTGATGAAGAAACAACGCATCTTATTTACCAATGCCCACCCTAAAAGCTTAGCGTTAAAGCTTGAGCATACTGAATTGGCCAATGGCTTAGATGCTATGTTGTCGAGCCATGAAACAGGTTATCCTAAAGAGCATCCGCAGTTTTGGCTAACGGCGATTGAAAAATATCAGTTAAATCCCGCAAGATGTTTATTTATTGATGACAGTGAAGCTATATTAGCTGCATCGAAACAAGCTGGTATAGGCTTTCAACTAGGGATAAAAAATCCTGATAGCCAAAAACAACATAACCAATTTAATGATTTTCCGGCAATTGATGACTACCATTATTTATTAGAAGAACTGCTGACAAGCAAATGCCTATAATCTAGCAATGAAATAATATCCATCCACTGCCAAATAGCCTGATTGCTAATAATCCGCTTATTACTCATAAAAAAGGGCGCAAGTGCGCCCTAAAATAATCAACCATTGTTAATCGTCATACAGTAAACATGCACATTCAAGGCTCGACGCTTATAATCCGGAATAATACCTTGATAGTTAATTGGATAATATCCTTGGCTATCTTGCCTGCCCAAAAATGATAATGCTTCGGTTAAATCTTTTGGCTGCGCTGCAGTAGGTTTTATTTTAGCACTGACTTTAACCAAATTATTTTCCGCCAAAGTAATCGTGCCCACCAAACCTAATTGATTCTGTTGCTCGTCGGTTGCTAATTGCACTTGCCCATCAAGACAATTCAGACCTAAGGCTATATTACCCAAAGGATATTCGCCAAATTGATTGGTGAGATGAGTACTGTTTAAAAACAACTTACCGGCAAGTTGCTCGCACCAAGGTAAGCCTCGTTCAAGTTTTTCTACCAGCAAACTGACATCACCACTTAATTGCGCTCTAAACGGTAGTCTAGCTCCTGCGACAATAAAACTATTGGGCGCATCAAAGCGAAAGTTTTCAACCTTTAGGCCTGAAAAAGAGTAACTAATACTGCCCTTGCTGCTAACAGCCGTTGCCCAGTGCCAATGTTAAAATCAATATCCGCCCGACCAATAAACAATGCCCACGGGCTTAACTCCCAACTGACATGCTCAAGTTGACGTTGATCAATGCGCACTAGGTCGGCTTTGCCGCGCCATAACGTACCATCTACACCCGCAAACTGAACATGATTCGGTAATGGTGCTAGGCTCACCAGTAAACTGGCAGGTAAATAGACAATCAAAAAAATCAAATACACCACTACAGCAATGCCAATTTTGACAAATAATTTCACAAACATTCCTTACTGAGACAACTGAATACGTCTGACATTAACAAAGCCGGCCGTATCTGAATCTGATAAATCGACGCTATCTAACGTTAAGCCTTTTTGATCAACCAAATGATGTAAATAGTCTAACAGCGAATCAAATGGCACTTCGTCCATCCACAGTTGAATTTTATTATCCTGTGGCTGCATTCGCGTTATTTCTAAATTATATTGGCTGGCTGTTTGGTTTACAATCGAGCTCAGGCTGCCACTCGCTTGAGCTTTCGCTCCGGCTTTTTCAAGACCCGCTATTTTATTGGCCGTTTGCTTCACATAATTTAAGTTTTGCAGCTCAAGACTATAATTACGCTCAGCGGCTTGTTGTGCATTTGAAATGGGTGACCATACTCCCCAGTACAAGATACCAATAACCACAAACACACTACAGAAACCGACTAATTGCTGCTCTCTTAGTGCCAAGCTTTGCCACCATATACGCAAATTATCCATCTTATTTGCTCCTCAAGGTTAGCGTGCTGCTGACGCTGTCTTCATTACTGTTCATCGCCCCGCCATCAAGCTGAAAGTCTTTGCTGACAATGTCTTTAAATTTCTCTAATTGTGCATAATTTTCAGCAACAACCTGCATTCTTAATTCATTACGGTTTGCGTCAAAACGCAAGGTGATAGGCTTCAGCTGAGGCACGCTAGAAAATGCTGGTTTTAGCTCATCTAGCATTTCAAAAAATGCCGCGCCGCCACCTTGACCTTGCATACTGCGTAATTGACTATTGATTTGAGATCGAATATCCACAATACGATTAACGCTTGGCGCTACCGATTTAAATATCGCCTCACTTTGGGCTTTCATTTCTGCTGTCTGATGATTTAATTGAGAAATAGCTAAGCCTTTATTGACTAGCGCCAACACCAACACAGCGACCATCATAATAGCCGCATTACGCCATAACATAAGATGTTTGCTATATTCGCGCTTTGGCTTATACGCGCCTGACAATAAATTAACCGGCGCATTCAAAATACCTTTGGCTAATACCATCATAGGGAGATCAAGTGGTTTTGGAGACAGCGTGATATGGTTAGCGTTAAAGGCTATCCCTTCACTGTAACAAGCAACATCAATGGTCTGCTCGACAGCGGCACTTTTTTGCGCATCCGCGACTAACTTTGGAAGCGCCAGCTCTGTCCATGTCTTAGGCAAACTGACACCCGAACCTTCACCGGTACGCAATAAATACTCATCACCACAGCTCATAATAGCCCAGCGACATTGCTCAAGCGGTAGGGCTAAACAATCAGGTACTATACGTTTTGCCTTTAACCCTGCATCCATTAACCATGTTAACCATAACTGCATTTGTTGATGCTCAACTGCAACCACATTGACACTGTCACCATGGCGAGTGCCCACCACAAAATGCATATCGTCAACGTCACTGGCAATAGACTCTTCTAACATAAACGGCAATGCTTTAAGCGCTTGGCGTTGTCCTTTTTCAGGTACCGCGATTTTAGTTAATGTCATGCTTGCAGCAGGTACCAACACATCAACAGGTCGATTACCGACACGTTCCGTTAAACTGTTAAGACTGAGCGCGTCAGGTAATTCACCTGAAGCAATAATCTCTTGCTCCTGCTCAGACCATACTAACCATGAACATGGGTGTTCTGCTGTTTTACCTAATCGGATAAATAGCCTTTCAGACACTGTTATTCTCCAGCAATCTCTTACCGCATAATGCGATTGAGTTTATTATTATTGTTGGCCACCGTACTGGCGAGTGATGACATCGATATTATTACCACTGCGTTTTAGTACGCTGTCCATTCTGAATATTGCATTATCTACTTTGGCACCTGAGCGCAGTAAAAAGTAGTCACTCGTAATCACAAAGCTTGAACGCAGAGTCGCTTCAGTTTTTATGCCTCTTACTGAGGAGTTCTCCCAAAAATCTTCTATTTTTTCAAAACCACCAGCGGGTCGCTGATTAATAATACTTTCGGCATCTGAAATAGATATCTGATTGTCTAGCATACCTACCATCAAGGCTGCTTGTTCCACTTCAATGGTATTTACATTTAATAGTTGGCGATCATCACCGGGTATTGCACAGATATAGGGTAATAATTTTACATATATATCTTGAGTAAAACCCAATACCGCCCGTAACTCACTGCGATGCTGCATTAACGTATTTGCCGCACGATAGGGTATTTTTCGTGACTCATATTCCGCATCTTCTGCTCCAAATGGGCCGGATAAGGTATCTACATCAATATAATCTTTTAGGGTATGTGTTAAACGCTCAGCCCCAAACTCATCCATACCTAGGGCAATTAACACCCCTTGAAACTGCTTAGCCGCTAAAGTGAGTTTGGGTTGCCCATTCTCAACCTCTTTTGACTCTAACCCTACAGCATTCAAATTAAAACAGGCACGCATGTCTTGTATTTTTCCGGCAATTTGACCGTCTTCGACAGGAAAAATCACATCGGCTAAAGCCCAATATTGCTGACGATGAACTATTTTACCGTCAGCATCTTCAAAGTCTTGTTTAAGGACTTTCATCGCCAACTCTTCACCTGATAGTGCATACCAATAAGCCTGGTCATATTGCGCTAAATTAAGGGTGCGGCGCATAGATAACTGGTTACGACTGGTAATATTAGTGGCAATTGTCACCACGACGGCCACAATTAAAATAACCACTATCATGGCTACGCCCTGTTGCTTATGACGTCCCATCAACCTCGTTCATCCTCACCGATATTACGGCCATTATCATCAGTATCTGTGCCATCATCGACCTTATCTTTATCAGACTCGTTACTGTTGTCCGAACCATTTTCAGGGTCGCTTTTATCGCTGGGATTTGGTATAGGCGCACCTTTGGGCAGTAAAAACAGCCGTTGTATTTCCCCTAACCCCTCAATGTCTAGCTTAATCGCAATCCCTTTTGGCATGGTGGTGCCATCGGTTTTTCGCTGCCATTTATCATTGATATAAAATGAGTATTCTATTGATAATACATTTTCAATAATAAGCGTTTTTAGTGGTTCTGCACCACTTTCAGGTTCTGGGTAAGGGTAATACCAGCGCTCTAGGCGGCCACCTTGCACAACATAGGCAACCGATTGAATGCTACCTCGAGGTAAAATACCATCAGGGTTTAACCAACCTAAGCGATAAAACACCAATGCCTCAGTCTCTGAATCAAGCATGTTGTCACCAGCTTGAAAATAACTCTTGCTACGCTCACCATCTAAACCACGAAATGTACGCGCCACAATCTGGCCCAAATCTCGTTCAATTGCACCAAAACCTTGCTGTAACGCTTTTAAACGAACGGAGAAAGTTTTGGTGACTTCATCGTTTTTCATCACGGTGGATAACACCGAGTTTGCTGCAAGACCAATCATCGCAAAAATAGCGATGGCAATAATCATCTCAAGTAGCGTAAACCCTCTTTGGTTTTTAACCGCGGTTGTGAACATAACTACTCACTTGTGCCACTATGCGTTTATAGCGCTCGTCTTTGCTCACACTCACGCGGATCATTCTAAAATTTTCATCGGTGGTTTTTACCACTTCCTGTCGCCAATACCATTCTTCTCCGGCTAGTTCTACCTGGCCATCTTTAGAGCCAATATCGGGGAATTTATCTGGTAAACGGGCTTCAACCATTTGGTTGCTGGCAACCCACTGCCCTAAAGTCCGCTCTTCTAATATCGGCATGTTGGCCATTTGCTCGCCTAGACTTTTAGTCACCGACACTGCTGCGATAGAAAATACCGCTAAAGCAACAATCACTTCTAGTAAGGTCATACCTTTAGCATTATTCATCAAAACGCCCTATCGACAGGCGACCTAGCGCATCGCCGACAACTAATACATCGATAGCTTGTCTGTTTTCATTGTAAGTCGTAAAGTTCAGTTCAAATGGTGTCATCTCACCACTTGGAAACAATAAAATTTGCGGTTCAGGATTTTTCTTTTTCTCTTCAGCGCTTGGCTCATCAATAAAGGGTTCATCAAACCAAGAGTCTTGTTGCTCATCTTCTTGGTCCAGTGGCATACCATCTAATACTAGATTAAGCGTCATACCTGGCGCTAACTCATGTTCAGATAACAGCTTATCTTGCTCTATGGATTGCCATTTACTGTCTTTATAATTCACAAATTGATATGCGCCATCGTCAACCACTATGCCAATGAATTGACCACTTAATACGGTTTCATCTAACACTAGCTCCACGGCTGTCATAAAGCGTTGAGCTTGCTTTTTTAGCGCTTGCTCAGGCCCAGCAGTGCTCATTGACAGGGTAACAGCCGAAGCGGCTAGCCCCATCAATAGTGCCACAAGCAAAACCTCTAGTAGCGTGAAACCCGATTGACGATATTTTTGCATGGTTTATTGGAAATCTTGTAAGTTCCAGTTACCGATATCATCTTCAGTACCTGGTTGGCCATCTGGGCCTGCGCTAAAAATATCTAATTTGCTATTCTCACCAGGGCTTAATAGTAAATAATCGTTGCGCCATGGATCTTGCGGTAACCGTTTAACATAACCACCTTCACGATAATTACGCGGTTCTGGTGATGATGTCGGCTTTTGCACTAAAGCATCTAAACCTTGATCAGTGGTTGGGTAGGTACTGTTTTCTAATTTATACATGTCTAATGCATTTTCTAGAGCAACAATATCTGACACGGCTTTTTGTTGATCAGCCTTGTCTTTGTTGCCCATCAAGTTAGGGACGACCATAGACGCTAAAATGCCTAAAATAACGATAACAACCATGACCTCAAGTAAGGTAAAACCACGTTGTTTGCTGTGCTTTTGCATTGAATATTTCCTCTAAAACAGTGTTGTTAATATTATGAGGATTAATGTCTTAGCATTAACCGCTGATTAAATTATTGAGTTCTAAAATAGGTTGTAAGATTGCCATTACAATAAATAACACCACACCCGCCATGCTAACAACAAGCAAGGGTTCAAATACTCCGATAGCAATATTGACGTTTGATTCAAATTCACGGTCTTGGTTATCTGCCGCACGTTCTAACATATTTTCTAGCTGACCACTTTTTTCACCTGAAGCTATCATATACAGCATCATAGCGGGAAACAGTTTAGTGTTGGTTAGTGCGGCTCCTAAACTGGTACCTTCTCGCACTCTCGCACTGGCATCATCAACAGCGGCACGCACTTTAACATTTTGCAGTACCTCACTGGCAATACGCATACCGTCTAATAATGGCACCGCGCTGGCAGATAAAATACTCAGTGTCCGAGCAAATCGCGCGGTATTGATACTCTTACTGACCTTACCAATCACCGGAAGTTTCAATAACAAAGAATCAAACTTCATCCGCATTGCGGGCTGAGTTAATAATCGTTTAAACCCAGCAAACAAAATAATGATCAAACCCACAAGAATAAAACCGTAGTTTTGCACAAAATCTGAAGCAAGAATTAAAAACTGGGTTGTTCCGGGTAACTCTTGCCCCATATGTTCAAATTGCCCTACCACTTTAGGCACAACGGCGGCCAATAACACCGCAATAACGCCTACGGCAACCGTAGTCAGTACCGCAGGATAGATCATTGCCTGAGTTAATTTTGATTTTAATTGCTGACGGCGTTCGGTGTAGTCGGCTAAACGATTTAATACCACTTCTAAATGGCCAGATTTTTCACCCGACGCTACCATGGCACGATATAAATCATCAAATACATGGGGGAACTCCGCCATTGAGTCAGCAAGGCTATAACCTTCAACAACTCGTGAGCGAACTGCCATGATCATATTACCTAAACGGGCTTTTTCAGATTGTTGCCCTACCGCTTTTAAGGCTTCTTCAATTGGTAAGCCTGCGGCAACTAAGGTGGCGATTTGTCGGGTAATTAGCGCTAATTCTGCAACCGAAATACGTTTTTTGAATAAGTTACCAAAACTAAAGCCGCCACTTTGTGAACGCGCTTCTTTATCTGCCACTTGCTGTATTTCTACCGGCATTAGGCGTTGTTCACGCAATTGACTACGGGCATGACGCGCCGAGTCGGCTTCTATCACCCCTTTTTGTTGCTTGCCTTTTTTATCAAGGGCTTTGTATTCAAACGCTGCCATTGATTATTCCTCGCGAGTAACGCGCAGTACTTCTTCTAATGTAGTCACGCCTGCTAGTACTTTACTCATACCATCATGACGAATACTTGGAATGTTTTTACGAACATACTTTTCAATAGCTAATTCACCACGACCACCGTGAATAAGCTCACGCACGTTATCATCAACCACTAGCAGTTCATGAATACCGGTACGCCCTCGATAGCCATTTTCGCCACAGGCTTTACAGCCTTTAGCACGGAAAATAACCCGTGTGTCATTGGCGGTTATACCTAACAACTCACGTTCACGCTCATCTGGCACATGCGACTCTTTACATTTAGGGCACAAGGTACGAATTAATCGCTGCGCCAATACGCCAAGTAAACTGGATGACACTAGAAAAGGCTCTACGCCCATATCTTGCAGACGCGTAATGGCGCCTGAGGCGGTATTAGTATGCAAAGTAGAGATGACTAAGTGACCAGTAAGTGACGCTTGCACCGCAATTTGAGCGGTTTCTAAATCACGAATTTCACCAATCATTACTACATCAGGATCTTGGCGTAATATGGCGCGTAAACCGCGGGCAAATGTCATGTCGACTTTGTTGTTAACCTGCGTTTGACCTATACCCTCTAGCTCATATTCGATAGGATCTTCAACGGTTAAGATATTGGTGTCTTTGGAGTTAATTTCGGTTAAGCCAGCATACAAGGTGGTACTTTTACCAGACCCTGTTGGACCGGTCACCAAAATTATGCCGTGGGGTTTACGAATAAGTTGATCAAATTGCTCGCGGATACCTGAAGTCATGCCTAATTGTTGTAAATCAAGGTTACCGGTATTTTTATCCAGTAGACGCATTACTACCCGTTCACCATGACTTGATGGCATGGTCGAAACACGCACATCAACCGCACGACCAGCTATTCGCAATGAAATACGCCCGTCCTGTGGAACACGTTTTTCGGCTATGTCTAATCGCGCCATCACCTTAATACGTGACACTAACAAAGAGGATAATTTGCGGTTTGGCTTTAAAACTTCTTTGAGTACACCATCAATACGGAAGCGAACAATAAGTTGCTTTTCATAGGTTTCAATGTGGATATCTGATGCTTCTTCTTTGATGGCTTCGGATAATAAGGCATTGATCAATTTAATGATTGGTGCGTCATCATCACCTTCAAGCAAATCTTCTGTTTGCGGCAGTTCTTCAGCTAAGGTAAACAAGTCCATCTCATTGCCAATATCTTCCATTAGCTGTTGTGCTTCTGACGAATTGGCTTGATAGGCTTGGGTTAATTTTGCCTCAAAAGTGTTTTTTTCCAATTTGAATAAGGGTAAATCTTTTCCGGTATAACGACGTACCTCAAGCATGGCTTCAATAGGTGTCGCTTCGGTGTAAAACAGCGACAACAGCTCATCTTGTTTTGCCAGCACCAATTGAAAACGATGGGCAAAAGTAAACGGTAGTCGCTCTTTGCTATTGGAGCGGAAGACTTCATCGCCTTCCACCTCTAGCGCTAACTCTTGAGATGCCTGCGCCAACGGATCCGCTGCGATATCAGTCATCATTCTGCTCACTATCGTTATAGTTGTTGCCGCTTTCGTTTAACTCATCTTGGTCAACTTTTTGTTTGTTTTCGTTAATGCTTCTTAATGCTGGGTCAGTTTCACGCATTTGGGTTTCTAACCCTTTACCATTTTTATAACGTTCAAGGACTTGGTTAACGTCATCTGGAACATACGTGTCTTGATCCCATTCATCTAATATTGGCACATTAGAGTTAGGCATTAAGTTAATGCCACCGCTTTGCTGCTCAAGCTGCAATGCGCGGAAATAGTTATATTTACGGCCTGCTATGCCTTCCATGGTAATACCGTCACGGATAATGGTTGGCTTAATAAACACCATTAGATTTTTCTTTTTCTTACCGCTTGATGACGATTTAAATAAATGGCCAATAATAGGTAAATCGCCTAAAAATGGGACTTTTTGTACGCTTTCTTGTACTTCTTCGCTGATTAAGCCGCCCAGTACCACAATTTGACCAGAATCCGCCATCACGGTAGTGGTTAAGCGGCGAGTTGCAAACGTCACATCGACACCGGTTTTACCATTAATACCTGACACTTCTTGTTCAATGGTGAGTTTAACTGACGTGCCTTCGTTAATTTGTGGTACTACTTTTAACTTAACACCGACTTCTTTACGCTCAACGGTTTGGAAAGGGTTACTGTTACCATTACTTGAATTTTGGCTACCGGTTAAAATAGGCACTTCATCACCGACAATAAATGAGGCTTCTTGGTTATCAAGGGTGGTAATAGACGGCGTTGCCAATACGTTTGAATTAGTGTCACTTGATACCGCTTGAATAAGCGCTCCAAAGTCACCCATTGCCACGCCCCAAGCCATACCGTTTACTTTGCCTAATGCTTGCGCAAGTAAAGTAATATCGCCAGGGGTATCAGGATTGTCAGTACACGTTTGGTTATCTCCCGCACCACTACAAGTTTGTGACGCCTTTTGATCTCGAGCACTCCATATACCCGCACCAATCTCGCCAATTGTCGGGCCTAGGTTATTAAACTGAGTGCCACCACCCGCTTCAGCAACCCATTGAATACCAAAACCAACATCATCGCCTTCGGCGACTTCAACAATAATCGCTTCGACCAATACCTGTGCACGACGAATGTCGAGTTGATTAATGACACTTTCAATCGTGCGCATTTGATCGGGCTCAGCACTGATCACTAATGCGTTAGTATCTGGGTGAGCCATAATGTTAATTTCATTACGGCGTTTACTGCTGCCACCGGCTTGGGTAGCACCGCCGTCTTTATCACTTTGTAAATTCTGTGCAAAACCGGTTAACACTTCAACTAAATCTTCAGCCTTGGCATAACGTAAGTAACGCACCTTAGTGTTGCCGGTAGTGGCTTGCTCTGCGTCTAAACGCTTAATTAATTCAACCACGCGTTGACGGCTTTTCTCATCACCACTAACAATTACAGCGTTCATACGCTCGTCGGCAACCACTTTAGGGGCTTGACCCGGTAATTGTGCTTGATTAGCACTTGAGCGATAAAGCGTATCAATAATACGAACTATTTCACCTGCAGACGCGAACTCTAATGACACGACCTGAACAGCGGTATCACCCTGCTTATCCACGCGGCGCACAATATCCACCAGCTTATTAACAACCGCGGCTCGACCTGAGATCATTAACACGTTGGATGGATCATAGTTAACAACGTTACCGCCACCTGCATTATCATTTAATTGACGCAGTAGCGGCGCAAGTTGCTTGGCTTCGGTATTGTATAACGCCACAATACGCGTCACCATTTCATCACCTAGGCCTGGGGTAGAGTCATCTGCCACACGAATAGCAGCAGTTTTAGCGTCTTTATCTTTAATGACCTTAATGACATGGTTTTCCATTTCAACCACGGCATAACCATAGACTTGCAGCACATTGAGGAAAAATTGGTAATACTGATCGTCATTTAACAGATCATAACTGCGCACATTAATTTTACCGCGCACGGTAGGATCGACAATAATGGTTTTATTCAGGTTTTTACCGACAATGTTAATAAACTCTTGTATGTCAGTACCTTTGAAATTGGCAGCATATTGTTCCGACCAAGCGCCATGGGAAGCGAGCATCGCAGCACCGGCTATCATGCCTGCAATAATCTTGTGTCGAAGTCCTTTGTTATTCATTATTCTTATTCCCCTAATGCCACTAATTAATGTTGTGGCAAACTAAACATGATTTCGACCAATTGTCCTTCGCGTTCGACCATTACTGACATTTCCGTCAATTCAGACAACTGCGTCATCACTTCTAATGCCTGACTCATTTCGGTCAGATCAAATCCGTTAATTGATTTAGCTAAATCACTCGGTTGGAACCCTGCTTGCTTAAACAGTTCCACATCTTTACCTGGATTTAAACGATACCCTGCTATCTCACCGTCTTTTTGAACGGGCGAAATGGCAATGTAATCGGTAATTTTACTTGGGTCAGACAGTAATTCCTGACGTGAATGAGCCAATTCAGCAGAAAGTGTGCTATTGCGCATATCTACTTTTCTAACATCACGAGTATCACGCTGGTCAGTTTTAGCCTGCTGAAGCTGTTGATTTATATTGCTTTGCGTGGTGTATGTTAAGCCATCTAACATCAAGGTCTCATAACGCCCTGAATTAGTAATGATAATGCGATCGGCGTAGACCTCTTTTAGTGAAGCAGAAGTCCCTTTAATTTTATCGCCAAGACTGTAGGTTTCTTGGTTGCCGCTAGATTCAATCACGGCCAAACCATGCTGCTCAGATGTTGATGCGACCACACCCGTCAAAAGAATGGATAAATTGGTTTTAGGCGCGTCAGTGATTTGCTCAACGACCTCAGCCTTAGGGCGGTTATTATTACTATCAATTTGACCAAATAATAATAAATTGCGCACAGCACTAAGCTCGACACGCTTAGCAGAAGACGTCGATATAGGAGAGGGTTGCCAGTTTGCCTGATTGTCAGACATGGGCATTAACTTCCATGTAATTTGTGCTGCAAGCAGCAACACAATTATAAGACCTAGCCCAAAGACAATATTACTCACTTGTTTATGAGGGATAACAGCCGCTTTGGTGATCAGTTTATCTAATAAATCCATAGGTTTTGGACCCTCTATACTTTTACAGTACAGGCCTCTGTTTTAATGTTAGTAATTAAGCAATAGCCACTTATGCTAACTCACACTGCAATACGCAACAAGCCCGCAACAGATCAATTGGCGAAATACGCCCAAATATGCTAACTTTACGCGCCTAAAATGGCTGTGAGGCCTGTCGCTTTTTACGATGATACTTTATCGATATGACGGTAAAATGAATCAGCTTGTGAATTCAGTCCTGTTTAGGAGGCGCTTTGAAAGACAATAAGTCCGATAAATCCACTATTAGGCTCGACAAATGGCTTTGGGCTGCTCGTTTTTACAAAACCCGCGCATTAGCCAAAGACATGATTAACGGCGGTAAAGTACATTACAATGGACAACGTACTAAATCCAGTAAGAATGCTGAATTAGGCTCTACAATACGGATCCGCCAAGGTCATGATGATAGAGAAGTCATTATTGTAAAGCTATCTGAACATCGCCAAGGTGCTGAAATTGCAAAAAGCCTCTATCAAGAAACTGAACAAAGTGTGGTTAAACGTGAGTTTAACGCCGAAGCAAGACGATTAAACATGCTAAATAACCCGGTTCCTGATCATAAACCGGATAAAAAACAGCGCAGACAGCTTATGCGCTTCAAAGAATTATAGAATTAGCCGATTAATCAATTAATCAGCTTATTACAGAAGAGATACGTGATGACTAACGATATATTACACCGCTACCTGTTTGATAACGCTGATGTCCGTGGTGAAATTGTTCAATTACAAGACTGTTACCAACAAGTGCTATCAGCCCATGATTACCCTGTCGCGGTACAGATTTTATTAGGCCAATTGATGGCTGCAACGTCTTTACTTACCGCCACAATAAAGTTCTCAGGCGACATTAGTGTCCAACTACAAGGTGACGGCCCAGTTTCTTTAGCAGTCATTAATGGCAATAACAAACAAGTATTACGCGGTGTGTCACGCTGGAAAGGCGATATTGCCGCAGATGCTAGCCTGCAAGATATGATGGGTAAAGGCTACATGGTAATCACTCTAACCCTGGACGAAGGTGAGCGTTATCAAGGTATTGTTTCGCTAGACCACCCTAATATGGCGGCATGTTTAGAAGAATACTTTAACCAGTCAGAACAGTTACCAACCCAAATCCAGCTCTTTGCCAACGGCCAACAAGCTGCAGGTATGCTATTGCAGGTGTTACCTTCTAAATCAGCAGAAAATGAAGACTATGAGCACTTATCAGCCATTACCGCCACGATTAAAGCTGATGAGCTATTCACCCTTGACGCGGAGCAAGTATTACACCGCTTATATCATCAAGAAGAAGTGCGTTTATTTGACCCTGTTGATGTAACATTTAAATGCAGTTGCTCACGCGAGCGCAGCGCAGCGGCTATTCGTACCATTCCACAAACAGAAGCAGAGCAGATTTTAGCTGAGGAAGGTAAAATTGATATGGGCTGCGAATACTGTTCGGTAATGTACACCTTTGATAGTATCGACATCGCATCTATTTATGCCATCAGCCCAACTAGCGACACAGCACAGTAACCACGCTACGTCCAAAAAGCTGAAAGAGTTTCACAAAAAAGGCGCTAAAGGCGTCTTTTTTAGTCTTTGTTCTCAGTAAAAAATAGACAAACCTGAAAAACTTTCAAAAAAATTACCAAACTGTTCGTTACCCCGCTTCCAACATACGTTACAATCACGCTACTGAACGGCATAAACATATAATAATAGCCTTTCAGAACACCTATTTCTTATGCTTTAGAGCGAAAACGACCTATAAAATTGGAGATTTACACTATGGCGGATGTATCAAACCGCGTTCACCTTAATCCGACAACTGCGCAACTTGTAGAAATAGCGCTTCTTCGTGGCGAAGGTCAACTTACCGCAAACGGTGCATTAGTGGCAAAAACGGGAGAAAGAACAGGACGTTCACCTAACGATCGTTTTATTGTTAAAGAATCAGGTTCAGAAAGCGAAATCGAATGGGGCAAAGTCAACCGTCCATTCGATGCTGGAAAATTTGATGCGTTGTGGGGTCGTGTAGAAGCTTATCTAGCAGACAAAGAATTATTTATGTCTGAACTTGAAGTCGGCGCAGATGATGATCATTATCTACCGATAAAAGTGACTACCGAATATGCATGGCATCAGATATTTGCACGTAATTTATTTATCGCCCCCGAAACCTTTAACCGTGGCAACAAAGATGTATGGCAAATAATCAACGCGCCTGGTTTTGTCTGTGTGCCTGAGCGTGATGGTACAAACTCTGAAGCAACGGTTATCCTTAACTTTGCTGAGCGTAAAGTCTTATTAGCCGGTCTTAAATACGCGGGCGAAATGAAGAAGTCGATGTTCTCGGTACAAAACTTCTTACTACCAGCCAAAGGCGTGTTACCAATGCATTGCTCGGCAAACGTCGGTCATGATGGCGATACCACCCTATTTTTTGGTTTATCAGGCACAGGTAAAACCACCTTGTCAGCCGATCCAAAACGCTTCCTTATTGGTGACGATGAACATGGTTGGGCACCGGGTGGCGTGTTTAACATTGAAGGCGGTTGTTACGCCAAATGTATCGATTTAAGCCAAAAGAATGAACCTGTCATTTGGGATGCGATTCGTTTTGGTACTGTGCTTGAAAACGTCGTGTTAGATGCTGATCGCGTACCGGATTATTCAGATACCAGCTTAACCGAAAACAGCCGCGCAGCTTATCCTCTTGAACATATTGCCCAACGTAAAGAAGAAAACTGTGGCGCAGAGCCAAACTCAGTGGTGTTTTTAACTTGTGATGTGTCTGGTGTATTACCGCCAGTTTCAATCCTGACCAAAGAGCAAGCTGCTTATCACTTCCTGTCTGGTTACACTGCTAAAGTGGGCTCTACAGAAATGGGTTCTACCGCCGCCATCCAATCAACATTTTCAACCTGTTTTGGTGCGCCTTTCTTCCCTCGCCCAGCGGGTGTTTACGCCGAGTTATTAATGAAGCGTATCGAATCATTCGGTAGCCGAGTTTACCTAGTCAATACAGGTTGGACAGGTGGCCCACATGGTGTTGGTAAGCGTTTTGACATACCAACAACTCGCGCCATTGTTGATGCTATTGTTAGCGGTGAGCTGAAAGACGTTGAAACCGTGCATATTGAGAAGTTGAATTTATCTGTACCTGTAGCGATTACCGGTGTTGATAGCAAATTGCTTAACCCAGTGAACACTTGGGCTGATAAGGCTGAATACGATAAGTATGCCCAGCAAATTGCCCAAGAGTTTGCGGCAAACTTCGTTAAATATGATGTGTCAGATGCGATTAAAAATGCTGGACCTAAGGCTTAACTCCCCTTGCTTTAGGTAACCATTTTAACCGCCAATAAGCCCTAACCTTGTTAGGGCTTATTTTTTGCCCTTTCACCATCTGCTTAAACTAGGTGCACGAATAGTCTCTTCTCGATTAACAACATTTCAGTTACCGTACTAAACCTGCGATTTAGATTCATCCACTCCAGCCGCTATATGCATAACAGATTAGCTATGTAACTAACTTTGTAACAAGCTTTAACATCTAGGTTATTTCGCCTAAAACGTTGCTATGATAAGTAATATTTCAAACTCATAAAAATAATTTTAAGCGAGCCAATATGCACCGATTAGCCCTATCAACCAGTATTGCTACCCTATTACTGTCATCATCATGTTTTGCCGATACACATGCTAAGACGCAATTTATTAATGATTCGATTTTACCGCCCATTCATACTTGGCAAGGCAAAAGTGAATCACTGTTGGTGGCAAGTGATAATCCGTGGGTGACGCCATTTGAGCTGCAAAATTATCTTAATAGCCCCAGTTATGCCGACACGGTAAGCTGGTTTGATAAACTTGTGCAAAGTAGCCCAATGCTTAAAAAAGTCAGCATAGGCAAAAGCCCACAGGGGCGTGATATTTGGATGATTGTCGCCTCTAAAGCCGGCGCTGCTACACCTGTTCAATTAAGCCAAAACAATCAGCCTACCGTATTAGTTCAAGCCGGTATTCATTCGGGCGAAATAGACGGTAAAGATGCGGGCATGATGTTGCTGCGCGACATAGCCCATGGCAATAAAGCAGCCTTATTAGATAATGCAAACCTACTTTTTATTCCTATTCTGTCGGTTGATGCTCACGAGCGAAGCAGTCAATACAGTCGCGTTAATCAACGCGGCCCCATCAATATGGGCTGGCGTACAACAGCCACCAATCTAAATTTAAACCGAGATTACGCCAAAGCAGATGCGCCTGAAATGCAACATCTGTTAAGCGCCATCAACCAATGGCAACCTGATTTGTACATAGATGTGCATGTTACCGACGGCATTGACTATCAATATGACGTCACTTTTGGCTATAACGTTAAGCAAGGCGCTAGCCCAAAGATATTTGCATGGTTAGACAACACTTACAGGCCAGAAATTGAATCTGCCTTATCAGCCAATGGTCATATTCCAGGTAAACTTATTTTTGCCAATGACAATACCGATATGCACAAAGGCGTATCTTACTGGAACCCAAGCCCACGTTTTTCAAATGGCTATGGTGATGCACGACATTTACCAACAATCTTAATTGAAAATCATAGCTTAAAACCTTTTAAACAACGGGTTTTAGGCACCTATGTAATGTTAGAGCAAACCTTAAAAACCGTCGGAGAGCACAGTAAAACCTTATCAGCGGCAATCAATCAGGATCAACAACGGCTGGCCAGCAATATTGTTTTAACCTGGAAAGATGAGCCCCAGGCAACATGGGACTTTAAAGGGATTGATTACACGCTTGAAAAAAGTGCCATCAGCGGCGCAAATGTGGTGCGCTGGACCGGAGAGCCCAAGCTTTATAAAGACTTGCCAGTTATCGGCAACACTAAAGCTGACATTCAAGTGACTCGACCCAACGCCTATTATATTCCGTCACAATGGACTGCCGTGATTGAAAAGTTAGCATTACACGGTATAGAGATGACCAGCTTAGCTAAGCCGATAACCATCACCGCCGAACAATATCGCTTTGAGCATCCCAAATTTGGCCAGCAGGATTATGAAAGTCGCCAAACAGTACAGGCCGACACGATAAGTGACACAATCAAAGTCACACTCGATGCTGGTACAATTAAAATTGATACCGCACAACCTCTCGGTAACTTAGCTATTTTGTTACTTGAGCCTCAGGCGGAAGATTCATTGTTTTTCTGGGGTTTTTTCAACACTATCTTTACTCGTACAGAATACATTGAAGATTATGCTGTTGAGCCATTAGCGGTAAAAATGCTCGCACAAAACCCACAATTGAAGGCTGAGTTTGACCAGGCATTGAAAGATAAAACCTTTGCCAGTGACAGTGATGCTAGATTACGTTGGTTTTATGAGCGTAGCCCGTATTACGACCAGCAATATCAAGTTTATCCCGTCTTAAGAGAAGTCCGATAAGCACAAATTAACCTTCGGAACTTGTCATGGCTAGAGACTCATCAAAGTCAGTTATTATTCACCACTATGATGAGTCAATCCTACCAAGATTACATGGCTCAGGTCCGTTGTATTGAGCGAACTATTTTGCTGGTTTGAACGTATATATAATTAGGTGCCGCTGTTAATTAAGGCTAATTTTTTATGTCTTGGCAGTTTTTTTATCGCAATTTCACGCATTGTCGCACTACTGCGGCAATGCAACGACTCTTGATAGACTAAGGTTAACGGGCCTTTACCTTTAAGATACTTTGCCGCCAAAGGGCCTGATGATTGATGTTCAGAAAATCGTCGAGGAACATCAGTGGTTATCCCGGTATATAAATGTCCGTTGGCACATTCAATTATGTATAAAAACCAATTTTTTGCCGATTTTTTTTGCTGCATATTTTATAAAAACCTTACGTTGGATCATAAAACACTACGATTATCATGGCATACTAACCGACAATTTTATCTTCTCACCACTTGGTGATGACAACCCTGCTTTTAAAGGAATATCTGATGATAGCAACTCAAGACCCGTGTGCTCAACCTACGTTATTACACCCTGATGACGCTATGGTACAACTGCTTGAACAAGTTGAAGCCACTGACGACTCTGAAGTAGTTGAGTTATCACACTCTATCGGGCGTGTATTAGCAGAAGATCTTACGTCAGGCTTAGATTTACCTCCTTTTAATAATTCTGCGATGGACGGTTACGCAATGCGATTTGCGGACTTAACACCGAATCAGTCAGAAACCACATTAACTTTAGTGGGCAGCTCATTTGCTGGTCATCCTTATACCGGTAAAGTCACCGCAAATACCTGTATTCGTATCATGACTGGCGCACCAGTGCCGCAGGGTTACGACACTGTGCAAATGCAAGAAAAAGCACTAACAAATGGTGAAGCCATTACGATTACCCACCCGAGCAAGCTAGGGGCAAATGTGCGATATCGCGGTGAAGAGCTGCTTGCAGGTACTAAAGTATTATTTAGCGGTACCCAAATTAGAGCTGCCGAAATGGGGGTACTGGCAACTATAGGCATCAGTAAAGTTAGAGTAAAACGCGTCATAAAAGTCGCCTTCTTCTCTACCGGTGATGAACTTCGTCCAGTAGGTACAGAGCTAGCACCAGGACAAATTTATGATTCAAACCGCTATTCTATTCAGGGACTTATGGCCAAAGCCAATGTCGAATGGATAGACTTAGGCGTGATTGAGGATGATAAAGAAGCGATTCGCGCCGCATTTAGAGATGCTGCTGAATGCGCTGACATGGTCATAACCTCCGGTGGCGTGTCGGTGGGTGATGCAGATTACACCAAACAAGTGTTAGCTGAAGAAGGTCAAATAACTTTCTGGAAGTTGGCGATAAAACCCGGAAAGCCCTTTGCTTTTGGTAAGTTAGGTAAGGCCGTGTTTTGTGGCTTACCCGGTAATCCAGTTTCATCTATGGTCACTTTTTATAAATTGGTGTGGCCTATTTTAAATAAAATGCAGGGTTTACCTAATAAAATACCGCTTACTTATCAGGCAAAATTACTCACTTCCATTCGTAAACAACCAGGACGTGTTGAATATCAACGGGGGGTATTAACCCAAAACATTCAAGGCGAGCTAGAAGTGACGACTACCGGAGGGCAAGGCTCGGGGATGTTAACGTCAATGAGTATGGCTAATTGCTTTATTAACTTAGCCCAATTCCAGGGTGATATTGAAGCAGGATCTATGGTCACTGTGGAACCCTTTAGCCATGTATTAACCTAGGAGTTGATATGAGCCAGTTCAAGGATAGCCATAACAGCGATAATCAGGTAAACGACGAGATACTGTCAGATAACGAAATGCTGCGTTACAGTCGCCAAATATCGATTAAAGCAATGGATATAGAAGGCCAAGAAAAGCTTAAACTTGCGAAGGTGTTGATAATTGGTGCAGGCGGGCTGGGTTGTGCAGCAAGCCAGTACCTTGCCGTAGCAGGTATTGGCGAAATAACCCTGGTCGACTTTGACACGGTTGAACTGTCTAACTTACAACGCCAAGTTTTGCACCAGGATGCCAATATAGGTCAAGCAAAAGTCCATTCAGCTCAACAAACGTTAACCCAACTCAACCCACTGATTACCGTTAATGCCATTAACGCTTTACTCGATGATCAGCAACTCAATCAGCTGGTTTCTACCCAAAGCTTAGTATTAGATTGCACCGATAATGTGATGATACGAGAGCAACTTAATCGAAGTTGCTTACAGCACCAAATACCGCTGATTTCTGCTGCGGCAATCAGAATGGAAGGCACGGTAACGGTATTTGATTATCAACCCAATACTCCTTGCTATCATTGTTATAGCCAACTCTTTGGCGAGCAACATTTAAGCTGCGTAGAGTCAGGTATTCTGGCGCCCGTTGTCGGTTTGGTGGGCTGTATTCAAGCAACCGAAGCGATTAAAGTGATTACCGCAATGGGACAACACTTAACAGGTAGAATCTTGATGATCGATGCGATGACGATGGAGTTTCGCCAAATGAAACTGACTCAACAGCCCCATTGTAATGTATGCGGTTCACCAACCAATAAACTTAAATAATCATTTAAACGGCAATATCACAGTCGGCTGTAGATAGCGCCGCATCCGGATTGGTCACGGTTGCATTAGACTGTTGCTCTAACAATGCTCGCTCAGCTTTTGACACATACTGGGGTTTATTCGCGGTATGCAGCTTTTGATTGGCTTTTTTTGCTTTAGCTTTTAGTGTTTGGTTGATTTTCTTTTTTCGGTTCATGGTGGTTTAACTTATTAAATAATTTAAAACAATAACTTGAAACCAACTCAAGTCAGAATGATACTTGTTGAATATACCGGTAACGAGTGTTAACCATGAAAGCCGCAACATCTTAAATCAAGTTAACTTAACAGCTTAAGTCTGCTCAAAAATACGGCTAGGCAATATATGGCTAGGCTATGATAGAACAGCCATTAATCTTGTAATACAACCCATAAAGCATGGATTAAGCCTGGTACAAAGAAGAAAATACACAGGATGATATTGATCAATAAATCCTTACCCGCACCTTTTTTCAAAAAAACGCCAACTGGCGGCAACAATATCGCAATTATCACCAGCAATAGTTTATTGGTATCCATAGGGGTTATATCCTTATTTTAATAAATTAATTTACGGTATTAGCTTACACATGTGGCAACGGGTTTACTATATCAAAAACAGCAACTCAGGGTACACTTTACTCAGTAGACAGGTACTCACTAGACAATGCACTCAGTTAGACACTTCACTAACCAGGCAAAGCTCAAGCCTAGGGCTTTTGCGGCCAGTCAAGCTTCGCAGGCAATAACCACTCATTTAGTAAACAAGTTTGCATCGTAGGAGCAAGGAAATGCAGACCTTGCTGTGGGGGTTGAGTAAACTGAAACTCTTGCCCTAAATAACAAAAATTTAATTGGTAAGCATGTAAATAACAACGGTCATCTATCGCCTCACCATAAAGACTGTCACCCAATATTGGTACACCAATGCTGGCTAATGCCACCCTAAGTTGATGGGTTTTACCACTGTGAGGCTTAAGCAAATAAGCCCTTATACCCGCACCAAGTGATGTTGAATAAAACTGAGTAATTGCCGGATTATCTTTACTGCGTAACAGTTTATACATACTGCGGCGTGCTTTAGCCATATCACCAATCACCCAACCTTGTTTCTTTTTAGGTTTACCATTGGCGATCGCTAAATAGTATTTCTGTATTTGATGTGCGGTAAACATTTGCGTAAAGCAATTGGCTGCTACAGGGTTTTTAGCTAAGATGAGCAGCCCTGATGTTGGGGTATCTAAACGGTGTACAGCAAACAGTTTTATACCAAGATCAATCTCAGCTTGGGCAACCACACCGGCTGAGCCATCTTGACTGTGAAAATGGACATTAGGCGCTTTATTAATAATAATAAAGTCATCTTGTTGGCTAATAATTTGGTACATACTCATAAAGCGACAATTCACTTATTTAAAATGGATACTCACCAATAATCCAGGATGATTATCTAACATTTCAATGCTGGCTTGATGGCGCGATAAAATGGCTTTAACCATAGATAAGCCTAAACCAGTGCCTTTGAAGTGACGGCTAGGGTCAAGTCTGACGAGTCTTTCAAAGACACGCTCTTTATCTTCATCAGCGATACCAGGGCCATTGTCGGCAATTGTAATCCACTTACCATGCTGTTCTATATGTATTTTAGCACCTTCTGGTGAGTATTTTATTGCATTATCAACCAAATTAAATAAAGCCTGAAATAGCAAATATTTATCACCTTGTATCACCACGTCTTGACGTAAATCAATGGTAAACTCTTGCTCTTTGGCTTCAGCTAATACATCGGCCATTTCATATAGATCCTGGCAAATTTCTTGTAAATACACCGGTTGTAAGTCAAGCAACTGCTGACCTTCTTCAATCCGCGTTAATGACAACATGGCATCAAAAGTGGCTAAACAATCATCTAACTCTTCTAGCAATTCTGCACGGGCATCTGCAAGCTCAGATTGTGGTTTGTCAGAAAGCTGCTCAATACCTATACGTAAATGAGACAGCGGCGTACGCAGGTCATGGGCAATATTGTCGGTGACACCTCGCACGGCGCGTAAATTTTGCTCTAAGGTATCTAACACGCGATTAAACTGTTGTGCCAACATATCAAACTCGTCTTGCTGGCGTGAAACGGGTAATCGCGTGTCATAGTGCCCTGCTTCAATTTGTTCACTAAGCTGATTGTATTGCACTAATCGACGCAAAATGGCCTTAGAAAAAATATACCCTAATGCCAAAGTTAAGCCCAAGGTAAAAGCGACCGCCCAAAATGCGGCATTGACAAACTTTTCAATTAATATTGCTAATTGATCCGTTCGAGTTGCAATTAATACTGGGCCATAGTTGGTCATAACCAAGCCACCGGTTAAAATGTGCAGCTTATCTGGTCCACCGGTAAAAATGGGGAACTGTCGCGTTTCGGGTAACAAAGGCATGTTATCAGGTAAAAAAGTTAATGCGCCGACCATATCGACGCTATTTTTCCATGCTATTAAGGCAGTTTTGGGATCAGATGCTTGAATTTGAGCTGCAAAGCTACGCCGATTAACGGTCAGGGCTAATTGCTTATATCGCTGCATTTCAGCAGCAAGGTGGTTATCTACTTGATTCTCTTGCTCGATAATCAGTTGTCTATATAAGCTAGAAATTAGCATCACAATCAAAATTGTCACTAAGGTAGAGAAAATTAATGTGATGCGCCAAGCGCTACTTTGGTAAGGCTTAATGCCCTTTGCAAAGACGATATCCTGCACCTCTTATGGTTTCAATTAACTCACCGTGGCCCAGTTCTTCAAACTTACGGCGCAGCTTAGCAATATGCACATCAATCACATTGGTGCGAGGATCAAAATGATAATCCCATACTGCTTCAAACAGCAAAGTACGGCTAATGACCTGGTTAGGGTGTTCCATCAGATATTTAAGTAATTGAAATTCTTTAGGCTGTAGCATTAACTCTTTACCGTCTAAGGTAACATTACGAGTCAACAACTCCATTTTAAGGCCGCCCACTTCGAGATCTGTAGTTGTAGGTGCAACGACATTTCGCTGCGCCAGTTTTTCGGCACGAACCAATAGCTCTGCAAATGCAAAGGGTTTGGTCATGTAATCATCACCACCCGCTCGCAAGCCTTTAATTCTCTCATCAACATGGCTTAAGGCCGATAAAATTAATACCGGTGTTTTATTACCGCTAGTTCGCAGTGCAGACAATAAAGTCAGACCATCAAGTTTAGGTAACATTCGGTCTAGCACAATTAAATCATATTGATTATGTTTAGCCAGTGTTAGCCCTTCTTGGCCATCGGTTGCACTGTCAACACTGTACTGTTGCGCGGTAAACCCTTCTGCCACATATTTCAATGTTGTGGCATCATCTTCAACGATCAAAATACGCATAGTCATGGTCGCAATTAATCCCATTTAAGTAGTGGTAATGGACGGAGATTCTCAATATCGAAAGCGATGATTTTTTTGGCTTCGTTATTAAGCATTTGTAATTCAAGATAACTAATGGATAGATCGTGGTCTAAATCAGCCTGCAATAAAAAACCGCTTTGATTAAGCGTGGCTAGACTGACCAAAGAAGAGAAAGAGATGTTTTTTTCATGCATTAATCTAACGGCATGTAAAAGAGCAACTTTTCGCCCTTCATATGATTCACTGACTTCTTCAAGCAGTGCACCATTTTGAGCGCTAAATTCATATTTATAAAGAAGTTTCGATTCAGTGTTAATTGCAGAAAGTAGATAAACGAGTTGATCGTCTTCAATATTGAGGCCAAAACCACACAAGGTTCCCTTGTCCTGTTGCTCCCAATGTTCCATCACAGAAATTGGCGTTAACAAGCCTTCTTGGGAAAGTAATGATTGTATTGATGGTGTGGCCATCGACACAAAAGGGAACAAGTACAGTGCGAAGAGCAGCCGAACCATTTTAAGCCTCGAATATAAAAGAATGCGTACCGTGATACTTTACCTAAGTCCTACTAAAGACCCAAGAAATGTAAGATTAATAATTGATCATGCAGCAAGTGATACTTTGCCTTTGAAGCGATTTTGGATGCCTTAACAATACTAAATGTCCAACAATATATTCTATGTTCACGCGGGTAAAATATGGATTTGATCCGACTTCAATGCCACTGTGGTTTTCTGCCCTTGAGTTAAAGCAAGCTTATTGCACAAGTGCATCGGTATGTCGGCATTAATCACCTGTTTAACCCCCGCAATGCGGGCAATGACTCGAACAGATTCGCCCATCACCAGTAAAGACTCTATTTCAACATCCAATTTATTAATACTTTTACATAAGCGCCCGCTCGTAATGGCATTAAATCGAATTCCCTGATTGGGGATTACCCAGCGAACTTGCTGCCCAATGGTCATTTGAGGTGCATTTTCAATCGCGATTTGATGTTCGCCAAAGGCCAACCAGGTCATGTTACGCCCAGACTCTTGGGCAATCACTTTCGCATCAAAAATATTGCGCAGCCCCATTTGTCTGGCAACGGCCTCATTACGCGGATGCGATAATACCTCAAAAGGCTTGCCTTGCTGAAGCATTTGTCCCTGGCTAATCAAAATCATTCGGTCAGCTAATAATTGTGCTTCATGGATATCATGGGTCACCATGATTACTGGAATGGCTAGTTGGGATTTTAATCGGGCCAGTTCGATGTACAGTCTCTCACGGGTTTCTCTATCGACTGCTGAAAAAGGCTCGTCCAATAGTAATACCGCAGGCTCGCGAGCTAATGCTCTGGCTAAGGCGACGCGCTGGCGTTGGCCTCCTGACAAATTCGCTGGTAATCGGTCGGGCAGCCCTTCAAGGTTAACTCGCTCCAACCAATCTAACGCCCGCTGCTTACGATCTGCTTTAGGAACATGATCCAATCCTGCCATCACATTTTGGATTGCGCTAAGGTGCGGAAATAAGCCAAAGTGCTGGGGAACATAACCAATATGCCGCTGCTGTGGGGTTTTACAAACCTTTTGCTGGCTGTCAAACCACACTTGCTCGCCATAAGTTATTTTGCCCGACTCGGGCTTGCTCAATCCAGCAATCATGCGTAACAAGGTTGTTTTACCTCCGCCTGAAGGGCCAACTACGGCTAAGACCTCTCCTGCTTTACAGCAAAAGTGGGCTTCTAAGGGGATGGGTAACTGTTGTGATAAATCACAATGTAAATCAGCGACCGGAGCTGCCAAGATGACCCCCTAATCGTCGTGATAAACTGGTGGTTAATGCTAGGGCACTAATCGCAAATAATAACAGCACCAAAGACATGGTACCCGCACCATCAAAATCAAAAGCTTGTACACTGTCATATATGGCAATAGAGATGGTTTTTGTTTCACCGGCGATATTGCCACCTAACATCAACACCACCCCAAACTCACCTAATACGTGGGAGAAACATAACACCAAAGCTGTCAGTACACCTGGCCACACCATAGGTAGCTCAACTTTAAAAAATAACGTGAGTCGGCTCATACCGCAACAGTCTGCTGCATCACGAACATCAATAGGAATGGTTTCAAATGCACGTTGGATGGGTTGTACTGCGAAGGGAATATTGACCAGTATAGAAGCAATCACCAAACCTGAAAAATGGAACACCAATTGCTGGCCAAACAGCTGCTCAATCCATTGGCCAATCACACTTTGACTCCCCATACCCACCAGCAAATAATATCCCACTACAGTAGGCGGTAATACTAAGGGCACCATAATCAACGCTTCTACCCATGACTTGCCGCGAAACTGGCGATAAGCCAAAGCCCGCCCAACAAGCAACGCCAATGGAACAAGCAATAACACCGTAATACTGCTGAGCTTGACCGACAACCACAGCGCTTGCCAATCCATATTAATCAAGCTCCAACATATTTGATGGTGAGATTATACTGGTTTGTGAGGATGATGCGTCAGGTACTTTAAAACCATATTGTAATAAAATCTGCTGTGCAGAGTCGGATAACATATAGGTATAAAATTGCTGCGCTGTGCTTGAGGCGGTTTTCATCAATACCATACGTTGATTAATTGGCTGATAAAGCTCATCTGCAATGGCCACATATTGGCCTATACGTTGAAAATTAGGTGTTAATACTAATGACAAAGGCACTATACCGCCCTGAGTTGAGCCGCTAACGGCAAACTGTGCAGCTTGAGAAGCGTTTTCACCTAAAATGACATGCGGTTGAATGATTTGCCATAAGCCTTTTTTAGTTAGCACTTGTTGAGCGCTTTCGCCATAAGGCGCATGTGCTGGGTTAGCAATTGCAAAGCGTTGTAATTGGCCTGACTCAATTAAGGCTGATAATCCCAGTAATTGTTCATCAAGCTCTAATGGGGAGTTTTTAGATGCTGCTAAGGCTAAACGCCCCATAGCATAGATGTGGCCAGCATCTTGAGTGATACCTGCTTCGACTAACTTATTAGGATAAAGCTCATCGGCACTGAGCAGCAACTCAAAGGGAGCACCATGAAGAATTTGCGATACAAAATTACCCGACGAGCCATAACTTAATCTAACCGAACGCCCGGTATCTTGAGTAAACTGCTTGGCAATATCATCCATCGCAAATTTAACGTTGGCAGCAACTGCTATGGCTGGGCTATCTGCGGCATAAACTGGCGATACCGTCATATTATAGAACGTAAGCAGTAACGCCAAATACAGCAAGTATTTACTGTCTAGCCAAGACGATACTCTAGCCAAGATAAATCGGCTAAAGATACTTTTTTTGTTGGTATCGCCCATAGTGATCACTTTATCCGCTAGTCTTTTTGCCACATTTTGGCGGCTTGCTCATCACTGTCACGGGCATCTACCCAGTTGCTGCCATTGCTACCCGCTTCAAGCTTCCAAAAAGGCGCTTTAGTTTTTAAAAAATCAATTAAAAACTCACACGTAGCAAAGGCTGCTTTGCGATGGGCGCTGGTCACACCGATAAACACAATCTGCTCACCTAATGACATAGTGCCGACACGGTGAATGATGGTGACATAATTAAGCGGCCAACGCTCTTTTGCTTGCTGCGCAATTTGCATTAGCACGGCTTCGGTCATACCAGGGTAATGCTCTAACGTGAGATCGGTCACAGGATTACCATCATTAAAATCACGTACTTTACCCACAAATGTCACTACCGCACCATCACCATCGTCACTGGCCAGTAAGTTATATTCTTCTGCTACATTAAAGTCTGTTGTTTGCACTTTCACTTTCACTTTAGCTGGCTGGGTCATATTAGCCCCCAGTAACAGGCGGAAAGAAGGCAACCTCATCACCGTCAGCCACTATGGTATTCCAATGACTTATGGTTTGATTAACTGCCACCAATAATTTATCTGACGCCATCACTTTAGCCCACTTGTCATCTTGTGCCGCCAAAGCAGATCTTAAACACTCAGCAGTGGTAATACCGTCTGCTGGGAAAGTTAACTTGGCGGTACCTAATAATTCACGTACCTGAGCAAAAAATAATACTTGGATCATAATCTTATATTCACTTATCACTATCAATTAACGTTGCATACTTGCTTTAGTAAAAAGCTGGGATCAACACACCATTCAAGGTGAACAAGGTTCACGCTTTAAAGTGACCAGATTTACCACCACGCTTTTCCAATAATTTAATCTGTGAAATGATCATATCTTTCTGCACCGCTTTACACATATCGTAGATGGTTAATGCCGCCACAGATGCCGCGGTTAACGCTTCCATTTCAACGCCTGTTTTACCTGATAACTTACATAAACTATTAATACGCACCCGATTAAATTCAGGTTCAGCGACTAAATCAACTTCCACTTTGGTGAGCATTAACGGGTGGCATAAAGGAATTAAATCAGCGGTCTTTTTCGCCGCTTGAATGCCGGCAATGCGTGCGGTAGCAAAAACATCACCTTTGTGATGGCTGCCGCTCATGATCATTTCAAGGGTTGCGGGAGCCATCTCGATAAATGCTTCAGCGCGGGCTTCACGCTCAGTGACCACTTTGTCGGTCACATCAACCATGTGGGCATTGCCGTCAGCATTAATATGGGTAAATGCGTTGCTCATTAGTTAAAGCCTTTAATTTGAGAGAGAAATAAAACTAGCCACCAATTGAGGCTAAGTGCTGGGTAACACCCGTGATCCCTTGGTGTAAATAGTGGGTTTGTTCTTTTTGGGCAAGTTGACTATGAAGACGCTGGATTAACTCGGGACGCTGATCGGCATGTTGTAATAAATCACGTAAATCAAGGCCGCTTTCGGTGAATAAACATAAATGCAGTTTACCTTTAGCCGATACTCGTAAGCGATTACAACTGGCACAAAAATCTTTCGCATAAGGCATGATCAAACCAATTCGGCCTTGATAATCTGGGCGACTAAAGTTTTGCGCGGGGCCATCATCCACAGCTGAGCGATCATGTAACCAGCCTTCTGCCATCAAGCGCGCCTTAATATCATTACCCGCTAAATGATGCGCTTTAAAATAGTCATGGCCTAGCCCGGTTTCCATTAACTCAATAAAGCGTAAATCAATCGGAGTATGTTTAATCCAGTGTAAAAAGCGCGGTAAATCTTTGCTGTTGAGATCTTTCAGTAACACAGCGTTGACTTTGACTCGTTCAAATCCGGCTTCCAGCGCAGCATCAATACCGCGCATCACTTCATCAAACTTATTCTCACCGGTTATTTGATGAAACATACGCGGATCTAAGCTGTCTACTGACACATTGATACGTCTTAAGCCTGCGTCGTACCATTGCTTGGCATTTTTTTCTAAGCGATAGCCATTGGTGGTCATAGCAACTGTGTGGATATTGGGGTTATCAGCAACAATCCGCACAATATCAGTAAAGTCTTTACGCAGAGTAGGCTCACCACCAGTGATTCGAATTTTTTGAGTACCAACCTCGCCAAAAGCAGCGACCAAGTTTTCAATTTCTGACAGGGTCAAAAAGCTTTGTCTACCGTCGGGACGGTAGCCATCTGGTAAACAGTAGGTACATTTGAAATTACAAACGTCAGTAATCGACATTCGTAAATAATGGAATTTTCGACCAAATTTGTCTTGTAGTTGGGACATGTTAACCTTTCCAAGTGTGGGAGGTGAGTGCATTTCTTTACCCACCCTGGTGGCATTATTACCACGGCTAAGTATCCATATCTATTGACGTAGGATAAAAAGCTCGGAGAACCGTCAACATTGATTATAGGCCTAAAAGGCTGTTCACAAATACCCCTTTCGCTGTATTTGTCGATAATAATGACGCTGGTATTAACGATTTGTGACCTGGCTCACTATGATCAAATAGATTGAAATACTGGGCTACACGATAAAATTACGGTAAGGTAAGCAATAGGATAAAACGATCGTTTAGTTATCGTATTCGTAAATATAAAAATAACAATAAACCCAATATAAAACTGGCAATTTAAAGGTGAGAAGATGGAACGCGAATCAATGGAATTCGACGTAGTAATCGTCGGAGCAGGCCCAGCAGGTTTAGCAACCGCATGTCGTCTAATGCAAATATCTAAAGATGCTGAAAAAGAAATCACCGTTTGTGTAGTCGAAAAAGGCTCAGAAGTCGGTGCTCACATTTTATCTGGCGCAGTTTTTCAACCCGATGTGTTAGACGAATTGTTTAAAGATTGGCGTGATACAGACTCTCCGATGAAAACGAAAGTCACTGATGACGATATTTATCTATTAAATTCAGATACACAATCTCGTCTGATCCCAAATAGTTTAGTGCCAAAAACCATGCACAATACCGGCAACTATATTATTAGTGTTGGTAATTTAACCCGCTGGTTAGCTGAGCGCGCTGAAGCGATGGGCGTCGAAATTTTCCCTGGCTTCGCCGCAAGCGAGTTACTGTTTAATGAAGATAACAGCGTTAAAGGTATTTTAATTGGTGATATGGGCGTTGGCGAAAATGGTCAACCAAAAGACAGTTTCATGCCTGGGATGGAGTTACATGGCAAGTACACTGTGTTTTCAGAAGGTTGCCGTGGTCACTTAGGTAAACAACTGATCGAAAAATTCCATTTAGATAATGGTAAACCCCCACAACATTATGGTTTAGGATTTAAAGAAATTTGGAAAATCCTGGCTGAACAACATCAGCAGGGGAAAGTGGTTCATACTGGTGGCTGGCCACTAAACAATGGTTCGTCTGGTGGCGGCTTCTTGTATCATATGGAAGATAACCAAGTCGCTGTCGGTTTAATTGTTGATCTAAACTATAAAAACCCTCATCTCAGTCCATTTGATGAATTTCAGCGTTATAAAACACACCCTGGTTATCTCGCAATATTTAACCGGCGGCGAACGACTCACCTATGGCGCCCGAGCCATTGCAAAAGGCGGATTAAATTCGTTACCGAAAATGAGCTTTCCAGGCGGGCTGATCATTGGTTGTAATGCTGGTACATTGAACTTTGCCAAAATTAAAGGCACCCATACTGCTATTAAGAGTGGTATTTTGGCGGCAGAAACCTTAGGCGAAGGCTTACTTGCAGGGCTAACGGGGGGAAAGATTTAGACTGCTTCCAAACCCGCTTTGAAAAAAGTTGGCTGTACGAGGAGTTACATCAATCACGTAACTTTGGTCCTGCCCTGCATAAGTTTGGCACCCTTATTGGCGGCGCATTTAACTTTATCGACCAGAATTGGTTTGGCGGTAAGTTCCGGTGACATTCAGAGATACCACACCTGATTACGCCACTATGGGGCTCGCAAGCGATTACAATAAAATCGATTATCCAAAACATGATGGCAAATTAAGTTTTGATAAACTATCGTCGGTTTATTTATCCAATACTCATCATGAAGAGAATCAACCCTGCCACTTACGCCTAAAAGATCAAAGCATCCCTATTTCGGTAAACTTAGCAAAGTTTGATGAACCAGCGCAGCGTTACTGTCCCGCCGGTGTATATGAAGTTGTAGAGGACGCGGGTGACAACAAATTTGTGATTAATAGCCAAAACTGTATTCATTGTAAAACCTGTGACATAAAAGACCCAAGCCAAAACATTACTTGGGTAACACCAGAGGGCGGCGGCGGTCCAAACTATCCAAATATGTGATTAATGTTTACTTATTACAGCTAATTTTAATAAACGCACTATTATTGGTGCGTTTTTTATATCTATTAAGCTAAGCTTATTCAAGTTTTCCCGCTTAAGTCCGATATAAAGTGACAACTGCTACAAGGCGTATGACATGAATTTTTTTAGCCAATTAACTATCAAACAAAAAATATTACTGACCGTAACACTTGCGGTACTGCTTTCAACCATTCTCGTGGGCGTAATGAGCCAGCGCAGTGCCAAAAATGTGGTTGAAGAGCGTATGCTTAGTTCAGAAATGCCCAGCATACTAATGCAAATGCGTAACAAGGTTGAGATGGATGTCAGCATTTTGATGAATGCAGCCGAACAACTCGCCAGCAGCAAAATGTTACTAAACTGGTTAGAGCAAGGTCGCCCTGCCAGTGAAGAAGATGATGTGGTGGCACAGTTAAAAGGCCTTACTCAGCAATATGATCTTGCACAAGCCTCCTTTGCCGACAGACAAACTGCGGCTTATTATACTCAAGACGGCTTTTTACGTATATTGACCCCTCAACAAGACGATTGGTTTTTTAACTATAAAAATAGTGGCCAAGAGCGGATGCTGAATGTTTTTACCGAAGACAACGGTGATGTAAAACTGTTTATCAACTACCAACAACCCAATGGCCGTGGTTTAGTGGGGTTAGGAAAATCACTGGATGATATGGTCAATCTATTAGCGTCGTTCAAAATTGAAGAATCGGGCTTTGTGTACCTGGTTGATGCTGAGGGCCAAGTCAAGCTGTACAAAGATAAAAACCAAAGAGGTAAACAATCCTTAAATCAGTTATACCCCAATGCTGATGTCCAAAAGCTGCTCAACAAGAACGATTTTAACCTTGTTAAAGCCGATGTTGATAACCAGCATATGCTTATCGCCAGCAGTTATATTCCTTCTATGGGCTGGTATTTAGTTGCTCAAGTACCTGAAGCTGAAGTTTTTGCGTTAATCAACGAGTCGTCATATCAAATTTTAATTTCGACCATTATTATTGCGGCAATATTTATTGTTATCGCTATTGTTGTAGCAGGCTCGGTAAGTCGCCCAATTACCCAAGTGGCTGAACTATTTAGAAACATTGGTGAAGGCGAAGGTGATTTACGTCAGCGTCTACCCGTTAATGGTGAAGATGAAATAGCCCAGCTCGCTCGCGGCTTTAATAGTTTTATCAGTAAAATTCAAGACTCGGTCATTGAGGTTGCTCAAACCAGTGAGCTGCTGGGTAAATCTGCTATTGATGTATCAAATCAAGCACATCAAACATTAGAAGACAGCCAGCTTCAAAAAGATCGCACCATTATGGTTGTAACAGCGATTAATGAAATGGGCGCCACAGTTAATGAAATAGCCAGCAACGCAGCCCAAGCTGCTGTTACTGCTAGAGAGGCTGATTCCGAATCAATTGAAGGACAACAAGTTGTTACCGGGCCCGTAATACCATTAACCAACTGTCTAAAGATGTAGGTCAAGTCGGTGAAGTGATTGAATCACTTGCCACGCACACTAAATCGATTGGCGGTATTTTGGATGTTATTCGCGCCATTTCAGAACAAACTAACTTATTGGCGTTAAATGCGGCGATTGAAGCTGCCCGCGCTGGTGAAGCAGGCCGAGGTTTTGCGGTGGTTGCCGATGAGGTTAGAAACCTTGCGTCACGCACAGCTGCATCGACCAATGAAGTACAAACTATGATAGATAAGTTACAGTCTGAAGCAAGTAGAGCCGTTAGTGCGATGGAGCAATCACGTAATCGCTCACGCGAAGGAGTGCAAGCGGTTGATGATGCCAGCAACTCACTCAGCGGTATTAGCCAGCAAATTGCCTCAATTAGCGACATGAATATTCAAGTTGCTGCAGCTACCGAAGAGCAATCAACTGTGGTTGAAGACATTAACCGCAATGTGACCGAAATTAACGATATTACTCAACGCACAGCACAAACGGCACAAGCTGCTGCGCAGGCAAGTAAATCACTGAATCAACTTGCCACCCGCTTAGATACTTTAGTGGCACGTTTTAAAGTATAAAACGTTAACTGTAGTAATAAAAATGCCGCGATAACTCTGCTGAGTTCGCGGCATTTTTTTATTAAGCTTAGTCAGCCTATTTTAAAAACTTAATGGTTAACGGATATTGGTACGCCACACCTTCTGTCGCTTTCATGATAGCGATAATAGTGCAAATGATATCTAATAATGCTAACGCCCCCAGCAAAAGAAATCCTATGCCGACAAACATTAGCACCACTGAAATACAGACATAAATAAACAAACTGATCTTAAAGTTTAAGCAATTTTTGCCACACTGATTGGCAAACTCAAACTCATCCCGCTTCATCAACCACACAATTAATGGCCCTAAAATACTGCCCATGGGTATGATGTAACCGGCAAAACTTGACGCATGTACCAACACGCCCATGTCCCGAGCTTGCTTATCATTATTAGGTTGGTGACTGGATTGGTGATTGGGTTGTAAATCTTCCATGATACTTCCTTAAATTAATTATTCAGCCTTACCATACAAGCGCATCTGCCAATCTTCAATCGATTGATGACTGATACGACGAGTTAGCGAGTCGACCCAAGATTGCGCCAATCCCGGACATTGTAAAAGTTGTTGATATTGTTTAGCGTCAAACTCTGGTAAAAAGTAAATTTTCATCGCATCAGCAATACTGATATCAGATAAGCGGTCAACAAGATAAATAGCATCATTACTGGCAATATCACCTTCTGATAACACCCTATAAAACCAGCCACACATTTTACTTTTTTGCATCGCAAGGGCAAACTCAGAATGACCAAATTGAAGATTAAGCTTAAAACAGGGCGAGCGCGGTTGAGTAACCTGCAAAGTGACATCACCAATTTGCATAATGTCGCCGATATTTACCTGGGATTCATTCAAGCCGACGGTACTGATATTTTCTCCCATTGCGGGCGCATCTTTAAATGATGACATCATGTCCCAGCGACGATATTGACCATAATGTTCGCGGGGGAAATGATGTAAAACGCGATCTAAACCGCCATGATGCTTAGGGTCTGCTTCACCATTACCCAGCACCCTATCAAACTGAACCGTCAGTTTATTAACAGCATACTTTTGGTTAATACTACTGGCGACACCGTTGTGCATTTGTACTTCATCACCTAAATAAAGCGCCGAGATTTGATTAACTATGCGATTTTTCACTCAGTACATCCTTGAACAAGACCTGTTTTGAAACATCAACATACCTAAAAAAAATGCAAAAAAAAGCCTCGCCAGTAAAACTGGTAAGGCTGAATATATCAAATGGGGAATTCAGGCTCTATGAGATAGAGTCAGAAAAAAACGCTTAAGACATTAAAGAGTAAACTCGCTCTCCAACATGAATGACTTTACCCTGCTTTGATGACAAACAAATGACAAGTATTAACTCTGCATTTAACTCTGCATTTAACTCTGCAGAGTTTAACTTAACAGATAGTTTTTTAGCTTATCCCCGGTACAGAGCTCGGCGTAGCAACCGCAAATGCTGCCCACCTGGCGCCTTCGGCCATTGCAGTAGTTATACTATACCCATGACATAAACCATGAATAACACCGGCGGCATAGTTATCACCCGCTCCCGTTGTATCGACTACACTAGAGGATACCGCTGGAACATGTTGCTGACCGGTTGGGGTATATACCGTCGCGCCATTTTCGCCATCGGTAACAATAAAAGATTGTAAATGCTCGCCACTGATAGATTGAGCAAACGCCCACAAATCCTGCCCGCAACGACCTTGCATATCAGTTATTGACGCAATCAATATATGGCAAGGCCTTGGGCGCTGATCTTTTGCTAGCTGCGCAACCACAAGTGTTTGAGGTTGCGCCATGGCGGCTAATGCCCATACATCGGCACCGAGTGCTGAGGTATTAATATAAAACGCATCCCACTTAGCCCAATTAGGCTGTTTAGCTAATTCAAAGGTGGGTCGCTGCGGCCTGATAATAGTACGCTCGCCATCGGGTGTCATCACCAATAGCATTTCACAGGTATTGCCCGCAAATCGTTGCACCATTCGACAATCTAACCCTTGGGTACTGGCTTGAGCCACAATCCAATCACCAATATCATCAGTGCCTACCTGACTGACTAAAGACACATTGTGCTGTGCCCACACTAAGCCTAATCCGGTATTAGCACCACCACCGCCAAGCCTCAAACCACCATCTTGATAATGAAAACGACCACCTGTTTGTAGCGGTTTATCAAGTCGTAAAATACGGTCACAGTTGATATTTGCCAACAGAAGTATATTCGCCATAAGTCCGTCTTAGCTGATAACAATAGTCTTTAGTATAACAAAAAGGCAGTGAACGTCACTGCCTTTTGATTCAACCTAATATGCTTACATATCAATATCTGTTAATGGCTTGCGCAGTTGTGCTCTGACATTATCCATACCTGAATAAAACTCTTTCATCATCAGCAAGCCCATCATTTTACCGTTGTCGGTCACTATCAGTTTATCAGGATTTGTTGGGTCATTCTTAATCGCGCCCATCGCTTTCATTGCAGTCATTTCTTTAAATAATGCAGTGTCTAAGTTGACCCCAAACTCATCGCGAAAATACTTACGTGATAAGCGGCCTGAAAACATACCCAATAAAAAACGATATTGCATCACTTCTTTCTTTTGATAACGTTTTTGCTGCTCAACTGCCATGCGCCCCTGGGAAATACGTTGTTGATATTTTTTCAATGAGAAAGTATTCACATACAAGGTGTTATTCAAAAAACTAAATGAACCTGAACCTAACCCTAAGTATTCATCATGGTCAATCACATACTCATCAAACCCTTCATTATTGGTTTTACCAAATGCCCAAGCTGATAATTGGGTATATTGCCCAGTGAGTTTGTTTAGAATTTGCCGATATTGATTAATCATTTCACCGTGGGGCGCAGCCAGCGTTCCCTTAACGCTTTTACGTGTTTGATGGGTGATCATTAATGGATAAGTGGTAATTTGTCTTGGGTCTAGCTTTGAGGCCATTTCCAAATCTGACTGAATAATGTCATCTGTTTGACCACGAAAACCAAAAATCAAATCGACATTAATGATCGGAAATAATTCTTTTGCCGCCATAATACGGTCAAAGGTTTGCTGGCCTGAACCAAACTTATCTAAACGGTCAGTCATCTTTAAAATACCGTCATCAAAGCTTTGTACGCCAATCGACATTCTGTCCACCAAGCCTTTCAGCTGCCTAAACTCAGGGTTAGCTAAATGCTGTGGGTCTGACTCACAAGACACTTCTTTAATATCAGGAAACAAGGTTTTAGCATGTTCAATGGTTCGCGCTAACTCATCCTCTAATACCGTTGTCGTACCGCCACCAATGTACATGGAACTAAATTGGTAGCCTAAATCTTTGGCCATCTGCATTTCTTTGCGCAGCGCGACAAAGTATTCCCGCGCCTTGTCTTCACGGAATAAAAAACGATGAAAAGTACAAAATGAACACAGGGTGTGACAAAACGGGATATGGGCGTACAACATGTACTTGCGCCCCTCAACCGGCTTAGGCATACGATCGGTTGAAATGGTATCTAGGCGCAAATTTTTATCGACATAAAACTGCATCACCTTTTCCATCGAACTAACCATCCAATTTGGCACGGTAATGTTGGACTGATAAGGTCGAATCACCCCATTGGACGCTGGTTGAATAATTGAAGACATAGATAATCCTAAATGAGCGCAATTTTTGCGAGCAAAATCATTGATAACAAAGCGATAAAAATACACATCTTGTAAGTGGACGATAAAAGTATCACTTTAGATATAGATAAAATGTGAAGTAGACGATGCTATGTAAACTAAAAGGTAAACTAACCGTCTTTTCAATGATGATTTGTTAAGCAGGTCATGTTTTAGGTTTGATTAATGTATTGGGCAATAAAAGCAACATCGCAAGGTTCCATCCTGCACAGGTCAAAAGGGGATCAACAGTAATCCCCTCTTTACTGACCTGGTCAACTGAATTCGGTCACCCTAGTTAAGTTCGTTACGCCACTTCTGTTAACGGCTTATCCGTACGCTCAAATTCATTGGGACTTTGGTAATTAAGGTATGAATGCATCCGTTGGCTGTTGTACCACATAGTGATGTAATTCAAGACATCTTGTTGAGCTGCATAGCGTGTTCGATAATTGCGCCAATGAACTCGTTCCTGCTTCAAGCTTCCGAAAAAGCTTTCAGCTACTGCATTATCCCAACAACATCCTTTTTTACTCATACTGCCGACAAACTTATGCAGCCTCAGTATTCGTCTATATTGATGGCTCGCATATTGAACACCTTGATCTGAGTGTATTATCAATCCAGCTTTAGGTTTTCGTTGCCATATAGCCATTGTGAGCGCATCACAAACGAGTTGTGCCTTCATTCTGCTGCCCATACTCCAACCAATAACTTTACGGGAATAGAGATCGATTACGACGGCTAAATACAGCCATCCTTCAGCAGTCCATATGTACGTAATATCTTGAACCCACGCTTGATTGGCGCATTGAACATCAAAATCCTGTTCAAGCTCATTTTCATATATAGGCTTCTTGTGGTCGCTGTTGGTTGTTGCTTTGTACTTCTTTTTATAGCGCACCCAAACGTTTGCTTCTTTCATCAGTTGCGATGTTTTCCTACGCCCAACAGGGTAATCAAGGGAATTCAATGCCTTTTGAATGCGTCTTTGTCCGTAGGTGTTATCGCTAAACTCGGCAATATCCTTAACCCACTGCAACATCTCTTGATGCTCTGTATCAACAGGTGACTGAGACTTCCGCTTTTGATAGCTGTAGTAATTATTGTTTTTCACACCCAACACGTGACACATTAATATCACAGGCCAGATCTTCTTATTTTGGGTAATAAACGCGTATTTCACTTCGTTTCTTTGGCAAAGAAGACCGTCGCTTTTTTTAATATTTCACGCTCTATTTCTAAGCGCTTTACTTGTGCCTTTAGCTTGCGGATCTCTTCCTGCTCAGGTGTCAGCTTGCCGTTGCCTCTAAATGCATGACCATCATCATTTTCTGCTTCTTTTATCCAGCGGCCGAGCAGTTGAGGAGTCACCTCTAAATTTCTAGCGGCTTCAGCAATACTGTAATTTTGCTCTCTTACCAGTGTAATGGCATCAAGCTTGAATTCTTTTGAATAGGATTTACGTGTTTTCATTTGAATCTCCAGTTAAATCAATTATGTCTTAACTGGGTTAGTCGTATCAATTAAACCACGTCACCTGAGCTTGCAGCAGACAAAGTACCATGAAGGAATGAGCTAGTTACACTGACCAGAGTGATTACAGTTTAGTAGTTTCAAAAGCTCACCAACCCACTCACTTCACAAGCTCAAATGAAATCATAAATAAGGATTGTTGGTTAGGGTAAACCTGACTAATAATCTGTTTCAATTCATCTAGCGGTAGGCTTTCTTGCTCAGCATGAAACTCATTAATGTCATCATAGGCCAATGGTTCCACTGACAGAATAGTAATATCGCACACCTTTTTATGGGTTTCTAAGGTAAACACTTCCACCTGAGTCCCTGGCACATAGTGATTTTCAGATTTATCTCGAATAGTAATTATTTTTTTACCTGAAGCCACCAGCGGCGTCAGGTATTCAAAAAAAGTGATGCTTGTAGGTATCATCTTTATCGCCTTAATTATGTTATTGAAATTGAATTAACACCTTGCGCACTCGCCTGGGCTTTGGGAGAAATAACGCTTAAATTCACGACTAAATTGTGTACTACTTTCATAGCCGACTTGGGTAGCGACATCTTTTACTTTCAGTTTTTGCGCCTGCAATAACTCTTTGGCTCGGGTTAGGCGGATTTTCTTTAAATACTGGATAGGTGACGATGCAGTTACTTCTTTAAAACAACGATGAAATGCCGATGGGCTCATGTTAACTAAGCCTGCAAGGGTATCTACCTCAACCGATTCACCATAATGTTTGTGTATATAGCTTAATGCTTTCTCAATCCGTGACAAGCGGGTATGACTTAAGGATAAAGCATATAAAGGTGCGGCATTTGGGCTCTCAAGTAATCGATATAGCAGTTCAAGCACCAATGCTTCTCCCATCACTTTAGCTTCTAACTGTGATTGTAATGCCTGCAGTAATCTAAACACACTGCAATCCATCTCTTCTGTGGTCGGCGCGACAAAATAACCTGATTGGCGTGACTCATTAAGGTTTTTAGGAATTTTATGATGCTCATCCATCAAGCGGATAATATGATTCAACTGCACTAAATCAATATCTACCATTAACACCAAAACAGGCTCTTCTGGGCTGGCAAAGGTTTCACATTCAACCGGTAATGGTACTGTCATCACTAAAGTATTTTCGCTGTCATAGTCAAAGGTTTGATTGTCTAAATAAAGCCGTTTCTTACCTTGCCCCACAAACAACATGCCTTGCGAGTAACACATGGGGCCGCGCGCGCCATACTGTGACCCCCTAAATACATGCACTCCTGCTAAATGGGTTTTATTCACGCCTTCTTTAGGAGCAAGTTGTGCCATTAACATTGCTGTATCTGTCATATTATAATTACTCGCCACTTAACCAACCCAATCTACTTTTCGACCCAAACACCTTACCTTAAAAGTAGAAAAGTGCACTAAAAAAACTATTAAAGCATACTTTAAAGTAATAAATGATAGTAATAGGCACTAAACTGATAGTTATGGGTCTGTTTATTTTGCTTTAAAAGCCTATCATTACCCCATCAAATTTATCACGCTAATAAGCCGTTAATCATTTTTGACTAACGCGGGCAATTTATTGAGTTCACGAACCGGCAGTCTTTTAACCGGTTCTAAAAATAAGGTAACACTAGATGCTAAATTTTAATTATCGTAACCCTACCCATATTGTTTTTGGTAAAGACCGTATTGCTGAACTAGATCAACTTGTTCCTGCTAATGCAAAGGTATTAATTACCTATGGTGGTGGCAGTGTGGTGCGCTTTGGTACCTTAGACAAAGTGAAGTCTGCACTAGGCAAGCGTACTGTGGTCGAATTTGGTGGCATTGAAGCCAACCCTAAGTACGATACATTAATGCAAGCCGTTGAAGTTGCACGTAAAGAAAATATCGATTTTATTCTTGCTGTAGGTGGCGGTTCTGTGATGGACGGCAGTAAGTTTATTGCCCTCGCGACTCAGTTTGAAGGCGACACTGCTAGCTTACTTAATCATGGCTTTAGTCCTGTACCTGTGGCGGCTGATAAAGTTATACCACTGGGCGTAATAGCCACATTGCCTGCAACAGGTTCTGAAATGAATGCGTTTGCAGTGGTGAGTTATAAAGGCGGTAAATTCCTGGTTAATCATCCAAATATTTACCCAACATTTGCGATGTTAGATCCAGAGCTGACTTTTAGCTTACCTAAAATTCAAGTGGCTAATGGCGTGGTAGATGCATTTGTGCATGTACTTGAACAATATGCAACTTATCCTGTCGATGCAAGAGTGCAAGACCGCACAGCAGAAGGCATCATGCGTACCTTAATTGAAATTGGCCCAATTACTGTGGCAGAACCTACCAATTATGAAGCGCGTGCTAACTTAATGTGGAGTGCCACTTCCGCTTTGAACGGTATGATTGGTGTTGGTGTACCATTTGATTGGACCACCCACATGATAGGCCATGAACTCACAGCCATATTCAATATTGATCATGCACAAACCCTAGCCGTAGTATTGCCGTCGGTTTGGCGTGTATTGAAAACTCAAAAACAGGCTAAGTTATTACAATATGCTGAACGTGTATGGGATATTACTGAAGGTGATGAAGATAGCCGTGTTGAACAGGCCATTGTCAAAACAGAAGCTTTCTTCCAGCAGGTTGGTTTAAAAACTCGCTTACGTGATCATGGTGTTGAAAAGGCACAAATTGATACTGTTATTAATGCGCTAGAAGCACATGGTATGACCGCCTTGTCTGAATCAGGTAAAGTCGATTTAGCTATGAGCCGTCAAATTCTAGACATGGCTTGGTAATTTGCATCCATAACTATTACCTAGATTAGCCAAAACGCTCGTCACTTATCGCTAGTGACGAGCGTTTTATTAAGCGATGACAGTAAGCGGTTAAATTACACAACGAACTTAAGAGACCAGTTCATAGCTTTGCTCTACATTCCTGCTCATTATTTATCCACAACATTCCCAGTACACCTATTTACCAATAAACAACTCGTCATACTAAGGACTTATAACGTATTATGCGCGCGTTATTTCCCAATAATCATTAAGGAACAATGATGAAAAAATTGTCGTTTATTACACTACCTTTATTAAGTTTACTCTCATTACCTGTCATGGCTGAAAATGATCATACAGGTTTCTATGTTGGTGGTGCCGTTAATAAAGTTGAGTTTAAAGTTGATGACTCTGAAAAAGAGACTGGATTAGGTATTTATGGCGGTTACAACTTTAACCATTGGTTTGGTTTAGAGGCTAACTTATTCACTTCAGGTAACTTAGGTGAAGATGAATTTGATGTCGTTGCAGGTGCATTTACAGTCACCCCAAAATTTACTTTACAATTTAATGATACATTTTCAGGCTACGCAAAAATAGGTTTAGCTTCAATGGCACTTGCCATCGATACTCCTGATGCTGATACTACATTTTCAGGTGTAGGTATAACATATGGTGTTGGCTTAAATGCATCTGTAACAGAAAGTTTAAACATTCGCTTAAGTTATGATGTCACCAGTGGCGATCTAGAATCCGACGACTATGGCTGGATCAATGACTTAGACAGTGAGATTAAACAGCTAGCATTAGGTTTGCATTATCAATTTTAATTCCAATACTTAACAAATCTGGTCTGATAAAAATGTCTTGTGGCACTCAGCAAGACATTTTATAAAAATATCGGTAGCTATGGTATTAACCACACCATGCCAGGCTTTATTTGGCTGCCGTTGTACAAGATCATTTAATCCTGTTTGAACCGCAATACACTCTTTAGACATTTCAGGGTGACTCTCAGCTAAATATCAATCACACCATGTTGTAGTAAAAAACAGTAAGTGCTCACCTTGTACCCAGGGATCTCGCAGCGTAGTTACTTGAGCAGCACTTGGCGCATCGGTTGTTGGTGCCGTCAATTCTTGACCATTGGCAAGCATATCAATAAATTTATCTAAGTTTGCGTCAGCTTCGTGACTGATATACACCACATCGCCACAATATTAACCTTGTCCTGATATTTCTCTTGTAGCGCTTCAAAATGCGGCATTTGCTCCATACAGCTGGCACCATGTCGCCCAAAACTTAAGGTATATTGGCTTTTCACCCGCCACACTGGCCAAGGTAACTGGCTGCTGTGCTGAATATTCTTTAAGTACAATCTCTTAATAAGCTTTATCGCCTGCAAACGCAGTAAAACTGCGTCATCATCAAACAGGTAAAAATAATTCTATATAACAGCATCTCGTTATCTGTAAGTTTATCAATAACAGGTACACCGACAATACTAATGGTGTGAAGTACAAATACTGAATATTAAAAGATATCATAGACATAAAGTAACGACTCATACATCTGGCGCTAAAATTTTAGCAACACTTGTACTGAGCTAGCGTTCAGTATTTCTTTCTCTATGTTAATGAAAAAACACCCCGATGCTGACAACATTGAGGTGTTTATAAGACTCACAAAAAAATACAAATTAATCTTTATACTTCAATGAACCATTTGCTTTGATTTCGTCATACCACAAGTTGTGATGCTGGATTGCCCAGCTTTCATCACAATAACCTGACACCATACACTCCATACCGCCTTCGCTGAGTACAGTCGCCATCCATATATGTACTATGGTAAAAGCGATTAGAATGGTGGCACTTACGCCATGCACGAGTAGTGCTGCAATAGATGCTTCACGGGGTAAATCAAGGTTAGGTAGCACTAACATTAAGCCGGAAATGCTGATCAATAAACCAAAAACAACTAAGGTCCAAAACCACATTTTTTCTCCCGCATTGGCAAATCCACTGTCTGGATGCTTGCCTTTGAACGGACCAAAATTAATGTAACCACCCACCACTAAAAACCATTTTAAATCATATAACTTAAAGGTTTGTAATGGCATCCACTTGATAATACATATCAACCAAGACACGATAAATACCGGACTTGACCAGTCATGAACAAACTTACTTGTAGCGATAATACCGGCCCACAAGCCTTCACCCACATATGGCGCAATAAAATGACGGCCAAGCATAATAAATACGCCTGTAAGCATTAAGGTTAAACATGCTATTGCCATCGTCCAATGCAACCAAAGGTCCGACTTTGTCCATCGCGCTACCATTTTTCCCGAAAAACCATGGGAGAGTTTTGATGGGCCATTAACAAAGTAAAAAATTAAAAACGCAGCAAATACCCCAAATATTGCCACCACTATCGCGGGTTTGAGGTAGGTGTTACGTATTACTTTTCCTTCATTACCGGTTTTGTTGATCAACACATTTGCTTCTAAGCCTTTATCCGTCGAATATCCCGACTCGCCTGCTTTCACTGCTCGCCAGAGATCTGCATCGCTGCTTTTGGCCGCTTGTTGCTTAGATGATTGATCATCTGCAGCATAAGCATTTGGTGTAGCCAAACTGATGCCTATCACCAACATTAGCAAGGCAACCAACATCTGCAGTGATTTGTTTAACGATGTGTTTAACATTGTCACTCCTCATTAGGCTGCAATAAAATGCAGCCCATCCGGTGGGTTTAGATCATCTCGCCTGTTTTGGGGTTGTAACCCCAAATAACATTCGGATTACCACGCTGCGCCATACGCTGACGATAAATGTCAGATACCACACCAGCATCACCCGCAAGCAGTGCTTTTGTTGCACATAGCTCAGCACACATTGGCAACTTACCTTCAGCAATACGGTTTGCACCATACTTTTGACGTTCAGCATCGGAATGTGTTTCTTCTGGGCCACCCGCACAGAAAGTACATTTGTCCATTTTACCGCGGCTACCAAATGCGGTCTTTTTAGGGAACTGCGGTGCACCAAATGGGCAAGCATAGAAGCAATAGCCGCAACCGATACAAGTATCTTTGTCGTGTAGCACTATGCCGTCTTCTGTGCGGTAGAAACAATCTGCCGGACACACTGCCATACAAGGTGCGTCAGTACAGTGCATACAGGCCACTGAAATTGACGCTTCACTCGGTAGACCATCATTAATTGTCACCACACGGCGACGTTGAATACCCCACTCTAAAGCAGAGTCGTTCTCGTTTTTACATGCTGTGACGCAACCGTTACACTCGATGCAGCGCTTGGTGTCACACAAAAATTTCATGACTGCCATAATGGCTTATCTCCTCATCAAGTTAGGCTTTGCTTATCTGGCATAAGCTGGATTTAGTTTCTTGCATCTGAGTCACAACGTCATAGCCATAAGTTAGAATAGTGTTTGCCGATTCACCGATCACATAAGGCACAGTGCCTTCTGGATAGTTTTTCGCTAGGCTTTCACCTTCAAACACACCAGCAAAGTGATAAGGCATGAAACATTCGCCTTCAATCACCCGAGGTGTCACCATTGCTTTAACAGTGATTTTCGCGCCCTCAGGCCCATGTACAAACACATTATCACCGTCACGAATACCACGATCAGCGGCATCAGCAGGGCTGATTTCGATGAACATTTCTTGTTGTAATTCAGCAAGCCATGGATTGGAACGGGTTTCTTCACCACCACCTTCATGCTCAACCAAACGACCAGAGGTCAAGGCTAATGGATAGTCCTTGGCAAAATCTTTGTCTTGAATGGTTTTATAAAGAGTAGGCAGACGCGCAACCATACGGTCATCATACGTTGGATATTTAGCCACCAAATCACGACGTGGGGTATATAAAGGTTCACGATGTAACGGAATATCATCAGGGAAGTTCCAAACAATACAACGCGCTTTCGCATTACCGTAAGGAATACAACCGTGTTTGATTGCCACACGTTGAATACCACCAGAAATATCCGTTTTCCAGTTTTGGCCTTCAGCGTGTACCTTTTCTTCAGCGGTTAAGTCATCCCACCAGCCAAGTTGTTTAAGCATGTCAGCGGTAAACTCTGGATAACCGTCTTCAATTTCTGCACCTTTAGAGAATGAACCTTCAGCAAGAATATTATTGCCTTCATGTTCAACACCATAACGAGCACGGAAGTTACCACCACCGTCTTTGACTTCACGACCCGTACGGTACAAAATTTGCGTACCAGGGTGTTTCATTTCTGGGGTTCCCCAACAAGGCCAAGGTAAACCGTAAGTTTCACCACGGGCTGGGCCGCCTGGCGCTTCTAATGAATTAACATCGAATGTGCCCCAATTTTTTTGATGCATTTTCAAACGCTCAGGGCTTTGGCCTGTATAACCAATAGTCCACATACCTTTGTTGAACTCTCGGGTTATATCTTCAATATTAGGTTCATCTTTATTCACTTCAATGTGCTTACAAAGTTGCTCTGCTATGCCCCACTTTTTAGCCAATTTATACATGATCACGTGATCAGGTAATGACTCAAACAAGGGCTCAATAACTTGGTCACGCCATTGTAGTGAACGGTTAGAGGCTGATACTGAGCCATAGGTTTCAAACTGTGTTGAAGCCGGCAATAGATATACACCATCTTGACGCTGGTGCATTACACCCGCCATAGTTGGGAACGGATCGACAACAACGACCGTGTCCATCTTGTTCAATGCTTCACGCACTTCGCGACCACGGGTTTCGGTGTTAACAGACTGTCCCCAGAAAAATGCCAAACGAATATTGTCTTTTTGGGCAATTTTGGTTTTATCTTCTAGCACACCATCGTGCCAACGCGAACAAGGAATACCAGCTGATGTTTGTGGGTCTTGACCTAAATATTGAGCTTGATCAAAGCGGGCTTTAATCCAGCTAGGCTCTAAGTCCCATACCTTTGCCCAGTGATCCCATGCGCCTGATGTTAAGCCGTAATAACCAGGTAAGTTATCAAATAGCAAACCAAAGTCTGTCGCGCCTTGTACGTTATCATGGCCACGGAAAATGTTGGTTCCGCCACCTTCAACACCCATGTTGCCTAGGGCTAATTGAAGAATACAATATGCACGTGTATTGGCGTTACCCACGTGATGCTGAGTCCCGCCCATACACCAGACTATGGTGCCAGGTTTCGTTTCTGCCATCATTTTAGCTACGCGATACATTTGTGCTTTAGGCACACCGACAACGTGTTCAACTTCTTCTGGCGGATACTTTTTCACTTCTTCTTTAATACGTTCCATGCCGTATACACGTTGTGAGATGAAGCTTTCATCTTGCCAACCGTTTTCGAAGATGTGCCATAACAAACCATAAATAAATGGAATATCGGTACCAGGGCGAATATGAACATATTCATCTGATTTAGCCGCTGTGCGAGTAAAGCGGGGGTCGACAACAATAATTTTTGCGCCGCGCTCTTTACCCACTAGAATGTGTTGCATCGCAACTGGATGTGCTTCGCATGGGTTTGAACCAATAAACATCATGCATTTTGAATTACGCATGTCGTTAAATGAGTTAGTTTGCGCACCGTAGCCCCAAGTGTTTGCAACACCGGCTACCGTGGTAGAGTGACAAATACGCGCAGAGTGGTCGATATTGTTGGTGCCCCACATTGCCGCGAATTTGCGATACAAATAAGATTGCTCGTTTGAAAACTTCGCGCTACCCATGAAGTAAACCGAATCGGGACCAGATTCAGCACGGATATCCAATGCTTTTTGGCCAACTTCATCAATGGCTTGTTCCCACGATAAACGCTTCCATTTTCCGCCCTCCAGCTTCATTGGATATTTAAGGCGTTTCTCACCATGGCCATGCTCACGTAAAGCTGCACCTTTGGCACAGTGCCCCCCCTGATTAAATGGATGATCGAACGCGGGTTCTTGACCCGTCCATACTCCATTTTGTACTTCAGCATAAATACCGCATCCCACTGAACAGTGAGAACAGATAGTACGGACTATTTCTGTCGGCGCATTATGCGGTACATCTTTGGCCTCAGCTTTACGCATCATGCCTGCACCTAACATCGACGCTGCTGCAATTCCACCTGTCGCCAAACTGGCTGACTTGAGGAACTGACGTCGGTTAAGTCCTAGGCCTGGCTTTTCAGCTTTTGCGACCGTGTCAGATTTACGGGTTAATCGCATTTCACCCTCTCCTATTGGTTATTTACTTAACGAGGCATAGTAGCTACGAATATGCTCTGTTTCTTTATAGTTATCACTCGATGGCTCGTCCGTTGCTTTGGGTGATGCCGCTGCTAATGCTGGCGCACTCACACTGGCAACTGCACCAGCCACACTACCTAACGCCAACGTTTTTAGCATTTGACGGCGACCCATGTCGGAAGCTTGCTTCTTCATAGTTTCTCCTTGTTTAAATCACCTTAAATGACTTAAGGCATAAATGACTAACATCATGGCTAATGCCACTTAGTCATTAGTTTACTTGCACGACTTCGTCAGTTACCGGTTCAAGTTCTTTACTGCCAGGGCAGTTCAGCGGTATGTCTAAACTCAGTTGGTCAAATTCGTTTACTTCTGTTTCAAAAAACGCTTTGGCTAATTGCGCTACGGCTATGTAGAACTTTGCGCTAGGCGTGCTTGCTAATGCTTCACAAAAGCGATTAATCCATGAACCTATATGACGTTGATAAAATGCCAATTGGCGATAGCCTGGCGCGTCTAAAATCAACACGCCCATTACTTCGCATAATGCCGCAACATGATCTTCAGGCTCTTTAACATTGTCTTGGCGCTCAAACCCCATTTGCATCAGGTCAGTACGCAGCAATGCTAATGGCTTATCCATTAATGAACCGGTCATAAACCAACTGCCATAAGGGATAATCTCACCGCTGCCGACACCTAAGAAAATACTAAAATACTCATGTTCTAATGTGTCTACGTCACTACTTTTAGCTACCGTTTTTAAGGCGTTCCATGCTTGATTCATCGCATTACCTTCCTCGGCGTCTACGTCTAAATCGGCCAAAAACTGTAATAACTCTGCATTAGGGTGACGACGTAACAATGCCGCTAATAGCTGATAAATATCGGCTCTTAATTGATCGTTTTCACTGATGTCTCTTTCTATTTGGGTCATAGCAGATCTCTTATCGCAATTGCTTTTCTGGATCTTGAAGGATGTCTTCAAACATGTCTTTTACACGGCAGTCGCCACACATTTTCAAACGTTCGATATTGGCACTAAATGCGCTGTGTGCGCCGACCATCTCAACCATTTTGCGCACCATTGATTGAGTAGCAAAAGCGCTACCACAAGTAATACATTCAAAGGGAGCTTCTTCTTTTAGGGTGATGAGTCCTTGACGACTGTCTTTATCAAAGTTCACTTGTGGCGCTAAACTAATGACATTTTCAGGACAAGCACTTTCACATAAACCACACTGGACGCAATCTTGCTCCACAAAACGCAATGCCGGTGTTTCACCGCCGTCCTTTAATGCTTGTGTTGGACAAATTGACACACACGACATACATAAAGTGCATTGTTCAACATTCACTTTTACTTGACCATAAGGCACATTGGGTAACGTGAGTTGAGTTAGAATCGCACCTGCCTGACTGTTAAGATGGTCAATTGCTTGGTACAACACATCCCGCTTGGCGTTGTGGCTATCAGCGTTGGCGACTAGGGTTATCGGCACAATGACAGGCCAAGTCGTGCTTATCGCTAACGGCTGTTCAAGCAAAGTAAGATCAGTGGCTGAAATAAGACGTAAACGCTGTGGTTGGCCCATTTCATCTAATATGCGGTTGGCTAAGCTAAGTTCACCCTGCAACATTTGGGTTAATGTTGGCGCGGTCGCGTCGGTATTCAAAATCAACACTTCACGCGCGCCGAGGGCTAATGCGGCGAACCAATGGTCAATACTGGCAACGGTAATCTCTTCCATTGCGATGGGTAGCACATCTCCTGGTAAAGTGTCGGTAACAAGCTCACTACCGATAATATTGTCATGGAATAAAATCACTGGTGCGACTTGTGTTTCTGCACGATAACGGCTAATTAACTTTTCAAGATAGCTATGCAGCGATTTCGGCGTAGGTAGGTCGTAGCTGATAGCACCGGTTGGGCATAAGTTGGTACAACTGCCTGCGCCGTGGCAAAGATAGGGATCGATTTCAATTTTTTGTTCAATACTGCTAATCGCATCGGCGGGACAAAAATTTAAACAGCGGTTACACCCATTAATGCCATTGCGATTATGCGCGCAAATATCAGCATTAACCTTAACGTAGCGGGGCTTATCAAACTCACCGACTAAATCTGGAATTTGTGTAATGGCTGCTGCTAATTTATGGGCATCAGAGCCTACATAGAAATAACCTGCTGGAAGTAATTCAAGGTTAATACAAGGGGCTGAACTTAAATCGACGATAATGTCAAAATGTGCCTGACGAATAGCCACAACACTCAATTCAACAATGCCACCAGCATCGGCCTCTACACTGACTTGAAACTGACCTAAAAAGCCTTTAATCGTTTTGAGTTTATTGTAAAAGCTCTCAACACCTTCTGCGGCATGAATGACCTTTTCAAGGTAGTCTTCATCTTGGCTGGTAATAGACTCATTAGCCAAAATGACTCGACTGACCATCATGGGAAGACTGTCAGCAGCAAGGCGAGCTAAATCTTCAGGGCCGATGAACAACACATGGCCTTGGGTGGAATAACTTACCGTAGGCGGGATCAAATTCTGCAGAATTTGGGTATTGGCCATCACTTGTTGCCGAGCTTGCTTAAGCTCGAACTGGGATTGTCTCATACTCATTGCGTTCCTAATTTTTATTATTAAGTGAGCTATTTTCTCACTAGCAATATCTGGTGATATTGATTGCTAATCGCTAATTATTAGCGCTTCCAAATTAGCTAACTTTTACCGCGTCACCGGTAAAAGGATGGAGTAGCTGCTCATCAGGCTGCGCGTCCATTGAAGCCAATGTTGGATTAGCATCAAGATTATCTAAATCGGTACTGCTTATATTGTCTGTTGCTACTGTTGTTTCTGAGCGAATCAAATTCTGCTCAAGGTCAGATGAATCGCTTAGTTCATCAGGCTGAGCTGTTGCAAGCATTTCATCCTCTGACACTTGTTCTTTCTCAATAACGTATTTAAATATTTTCTTTGCCAGCTCTGCTGACATTTCAGCCGATAATTTAGGTTGATTGGTATAATCTAAGGCGTATTCAAGCAAACCGTCGATGTGACTATATTGCGGCTGCTTCCAAAGCGCTTTTAATGCCGCGGCTTTGGTCGCTGGGTCAACGTTTTTAGCCATAAAGCGAGCAAAACTCCCGCCCACTTCAATCGAATCAGGATCGGGTAATGCTGGTGCTGAAAGTGCGTTAGGGTCATCAGCATCAAGGTTGGAGTCCGCTTGAATTAAGCCTGCTTCTATTTCTAACCTTGCTGAAACATCCTGAGGAGCTGCAATGCTGATATCATTGGCATTGCTCACTTGATGACTGACTTGAGTCGGTTCATTTTCAGCAATATCTGTCTGCTCTGCCTCTTTGGCAACGTGTTCACGGCGCTGATTCCAACGGCTTAACAAACCACTCATTGCATTTTTCCTGGGCGATTTGCACTTGGGCCATCGTTGTTACGACGATTAACATGCTTGCGACGATGGGCACTAATTTCCACTTCACCATGGCGGGTAATAAACGCTTCAATCCAACATGCTATGGCTGTCGGCATCAATACATTAAACATCGGCGTATCGGACTCTAAACAGCCAGCACCGACATTTTGGTCGGCAGAAATCATTGCCGGTACCCAAGTGCCATCGGCAAGTTCATCGCACACTATGTAGATCATCGCGTTGTCCATATCAAGATTGATACGGTAACTGCCACGTTGATCACGATGTAACTCAAGTAAGATTAGCTTGGCACCTGCAGGCGCTGGCTGAGTTGCTGGCACCATTTGGTCTATTTCCCAGCATATGGTGGTCCAACGACCAACTTGCTTTATCACTTTTTTTAACGAGACATACATTGGCCAAACGCTTTCGGTATGTTGCATACGGTGCTTCACCTTTGTGTTGCTTAACACTTAATAAATGCCTGTGGCACGCGAGAAATACTCTATAGTTATCCTATGTGGAGCAATAATAATGCCAATATGTTTTATGGGGATAAATTTGAGGAGGATCTCAAAATCCAATCAACAGATAGACAAATTGTCCTAGAGGTATTTTAAATGTAGGACATAAATACACGCTTTTACAGTTCGATTGAGTAAAACATGCGCAAGATCACGCAACGCTAAACATCTGCATACTGAAATGAGAAAAATTGATATTCTTATTTTTATTGTTGCTGCTAATAATGTATTTATGGTGGTATTTGATAAATGATTGCTGCCAATAACCTACAAGGTAAACCTTGCTTATGACCCAATCTACTGAGCACTTGTCAGCCCGTAAATCAGCTATCAAATTTATCAGAACCCAAACTGAAGTGCCGCTCACGTTACCCGTTGTGGCTTATAACGAACAAGGAGAGGCATTAGATAAATTTGTGGCCTGTGAGCGACCATTAACCGTTTATTTAAACTGGCAACCGATTGTGACGCTGATGACATTAGGAGCCAAACCTGAGTCACTCACTTTAGGCTATTTAAAAAACCAGGGATTTATTAGCGACATCCACTTACTCGAGTCAGTAATTGTGGATTGGGACGTCAATTCTGCCGCCGTTATTACCACAGAAAACATCGATGATTTAACCGAAAAACTATCTGAAAAAACGGTGACATCTGGCTGTGGTCAAGGCACGATTTATGGCGGTTTTTTACAAGGGTTAGATGAAATTCACTTATCGGCACCACAGTTAAAGCAGTCGGTTATTTACAGTTTATTGAATAACATCAACGCCTATAATGAAACTTACAAAAATGCCGGTGCTGTGCATGGTTGTGGCATCTGCCAAGATGATAAAATTCTCGCGTTTGTCGAAGATGTGGGACGCCATAATGCCGTTGATACCTTAGCGGGCGATATGTGGATGGAGCAACAAAGTGGTGATGATAAAATTTTCTATACCACTGGTAGGCTGACCTCAGAAATGATTATCAAAGTGGCCAAGATGGGCATCCCTATTTTGTTATCTCGAAGTGGTGTCACCCAGATGGGGTTAGAGTTAGCACAACAACTCGGAATAACCCTTATCGCCCGTGCCAAAGGCCGTCACTTTTTGGTTTACCATGGGGTAGAGAACATCGTTTTTGATATGAAGTAAGCGCTACAAATTTTAACAACGGCTAGTCACTGATTATTACGCTTTGCCCCTGAATTAGCCTGGCCATTATTATTGATAGATTTTATAAACGAAATTTAGCCCATTGTTCTCTTAATGCTGGGCTTAAAAAACTCCATACTAAAATACGGGTTTGTTTATTGCCTTGATGCATTTCAATGATATCGATTGTCTCTGCACCACACTTTTCAAGCAGTTTATAGCAAGGTTTTAGGTTGTCTGATTTAGATACTAATGAACTAAACCACAACACTTGATGTTTAAACTGGCAGCTTTCGGTAATCATATTGCGCAAAAACTGGATCTCGCCCCCTTCACACCATAATTCGGCTTTTTGACCACCAAAATTTAATGCTGACTTATTTTTTTGCGCACTAACAACGGAATGCTTTTTGGCACGATTGGCGGCTAAATTCGACAGCTTGCGTTGATTTCCCGCTATGGCATCATCTAAAGATTGATGGAATGGTGGATTACATAAAGTGATATCAATACGATCACTTGGGCTAATCACCCCTGTAAATATCGCCTTAGCATCAGTTTGTTGTACCAATTTAAGTTTTGAGTTGACCTCTGGATTATGGGCGCAAATCTCCACGACATTTCTTAATGATTTAGCATCGATATCAGATGCGGTAAATTGCCAACCATAACATTGAATACCCAACAAAGGGTAAATGCCATTAGCGCCAGTTCCAATATCAAGCGCGTGTATTTTCGCCCCTTTGGGCACCTTGCCCTTTACCGCTAATAAATCAGCAATATAATGCAAATAATCTACCCGTCCAGGAATAGGTGGGCACAGAAACCCCGCGGGGATATCCCATTTATCGATATGATAATGCAATTTAAGCAGTGCTGCATTTAAGGTTTTTACCGCCTCGGAACTGGCAAAGTCGATTGATAAATTGCCATAGGGGTTAGGGCGAACAAACTGGGACAATTTGGGTAATACAGCAACCAACGAGGTAAAGTCATAGCCCTGATTATGCAGATTACGGGGGTGAAGTGACTTACTATCGCGGGATTTACTAGCAGAAGATTTAGCAAGGCGATCTTGGCCCTGCATAGGCGATTTAACAGGCATTAATCGTACAGATATTTAGTAAACAATAAATTAACCACCAGCGAGCGACCTGTTTCCTTCTCTAATAGACGATTGACCATCTCATAGCATTCTCGGCGAATTTCATCGCGACCAGATAATGATTTAACCTTATCTTCCGCCTGATTCCCCAATATCTCTACAATGGCTGCCCGCAATAATGGATCGTGGCGCTCAATACTGACCAGATCTGTCGGGTTTTTTACCATCAGTTCAACACTAATGCGAACAAAACCTAATTTCTTACGATTAGAAATATAATTGGTGACAATTTCAGGCTCAAAGCCATAGTAGGCATACTCTTCACTGATCTCATCAGCACCTTGAACGTTAAATGCAACTAACAGCAGTAGCATGCATGCTGAAACGAATTTTTGCATAGTGTGATGCTCTCCTTGAGTGATTAATAAGCAGGTGGCCGCTTTTATGTATTTCATCTTGTTGAGCATGATAAACTGCTCGGGTCTAGGTATATTGTAACGAGTTTTTGATGAATGTGACCAGTAATAGCTTTCCTTATGGTGAATCAATTTTATGGTATTCTCCTGAAACAGCCGCCTCACTTCCCCACACACCGCTTAAAAACTGGTTATTATCTAATGGCAGTTTAACCGAGAAACTGAAAAAGCATTGTAACAATTTCTCCGTTACGGTTTTAGGCGAACACTTATTGTCTCCTTTACTAGATGAGCTTCCCAGCCAATCAGAACCCGTTTGGGTGCGTGAAGTGTTACTCAGTCTAGACGATGTTCCTTGGGTTTTCGCCCGCACCTTAATCCCACAAGCATTATTAGATAATACGCTTTACGACTTTATTAACTTGGGTAACAGACCATTAGGTGAACTGTTATTTACCCATAACGAGATTGTGCCGGGAAAAATTGAAGTTGCCGCCTTTAAAACCTGCGGCCGTTTAGCAAAGCTTGCCACCAGCTTATCTCAATCGGTTGACGACACGCTTTGGGGCCGTCGTCGATACTTTCATATTGGCACGTCTGAGTTGATTGTTAGCGAAATATTTCTACCTGCTGCAGTAGAGAACATAAAAAAATACCGCCTAGATTAGGCGGTATTTCAGTCAGAGTTAAACTCAAATTAAATTTTGCGGCGCACGCTGCATAAAGCTAACGCCAACAAACTTAGCCACCCCAGACTACCACCGCCACCCGATTCGGCTGGAGGGGTGACCACTGCTGACGAGACTGTTATCGCCTTAGTCACCGCGTGGGTATTACCCAGTGTATCTGTTGCCACTAACGTAATAGTGTAGGTTCCTGCTTGAGCATAGGTATGCATTGGGCTGGTTGCAGTGCTACGATTACCATCCCCAAACTGCCAAGCATAGGTCAAACTGCCAAAACCATTACTAGAGTTGTTTGTTAGACTAAGCACTAGGTTTGTTGATGAAACACTAAAGTCCGCAGTAGGTAAAATCACCACTCTAACGGTTTTAGCAACCTCTAACTTATTTCCTTCACCGTCTGTAACCGTTAACTTCACAGCATAATCACCCGATGAGGCATAGGTATAGTTAGGTGCAACCACACTGCTAGAGCCAACATTATCACCAAAAGTCCAACTGTATTGATAATTACCATCACCCCCATTTATGTTGGCATTAAAGTTTACTGTGCCACCATTTTGGTTAGCAACAATATCACCGTTTAATGGACTAGGAGGTAATACAATCGTGCTTGAACGTTTAAACTCTACCGTAGCAGAAGTACTATTGGCTGCTTGAGCTGTCACTTCCATGGTTAAGCCAAGTTCAGTTAACTTAATACCCGCCTGAGGTTTAAGGGGGGCGCTGTAGTCGTTGCTGTCATCAAACATGCTAATGGCAGACAGGTGATTGTCACTTGGATAGCTTGATTGAACAAATTGACTGAACGCTGCATCACGGATTTGCACATTAGTAGAGCTACGCCCAATCAAGTTTTGGTCGGCATCTATGACACCAATTAATCCTTCACCTGCATGATCCGATACATTATTATCAGGCTGATTAAAGTTCTCTAACCACATCAACACTCCAGGAGTATAGCTCTGGCTGGCCAATCCTTTATCAATACCTTGATGGCTTCTTAGTTGCACGATATAACGACTGGCTTTACCTGGTCTAGTATCATCAACTCGGCTAAAGCCATTTAATATCATCTTAGATTCTGTTTCTGCATTATCGCTATAAATCACTGTGCTATTGTTGGTCAGCTCAAGTTCATCAACCACGAAACCATAGCCACCCTCAGCGGTATCGGTTACATAATGCATCGAAATAGTGACATTTTGTCCTGCATACCGGCCAAATTATAGCTCAGTTTCACCCATGCGTTTTCACCTGTTGCTGTGCCTATATCACTCGATTGACCGCTAATATAATGCTTAACTGAGCCATAAAATGGATTGCTCGCTTTAGTATAATTACCCGCTATAGCGACACCGTTTACTTTAAGCTGCATATAGTCATAATCATCTTCTATATCCCAATGTGCTTGGAAAGCTAACGATAACGGCGTTGCGTTAGGTAATGAAACATTAAACGACATTTGCTGTTTAATATCATTACCTTGACCTGAATAGTATTGATACTCTCCCGCATAGGGCGCGGTAAAATCAACGGGGCTAATAGGTAACGGGATCGAGATTTGGTTTATGCTGTTGGCATCAATCGCATGCGCTAAATTAACACTCAAGCCTGACTCATCAAGACTTGATAATGCAACCACCTGCTCTTTGACCCACTTACCTTTATATTTTTGTTGTAGATAAGAGCGGGCATAAGGACTAAAACCTGTTGGTTCACTGCCTGAAATTGTACCTGTCCAGCTACCACCAGACATTAATGACCAAGCCCCCACTGGTGAACCATCGCCTATATTAGTGGTGTCATACTCATCCGGAAGCCCTAAGTCATGGCCAAACTCGTGTGTACACACGCCCGCAGCGGCATCAATAGGCTGTACGGTATAACCGTAGATTTTCATATTCCGGCCAGGAATTTTGTATCCATTGGTGTCAATATTAACAAAGTAACGATGCGACCAAATGGCATCAGCACCTAGCACCCCACCACCTGCTTCTTCACCCACACTGGAGTGGAATAGCATGATGTGGTCAATGATTCCATCGGCCTCATCAGTATTACCGTCACCGTCTAAATCATAAGGATCTTCAATATCATAAGTCGCTAATTCAACATCCGACATACCTGCAATCGCTTTAACAACCGCTTCTTTTACCAATTCTGGTACCGCTTTATCGTTATCATCATTATCAGCATCATTACCGCCGTAGTAAGCTGCATTATTGTCTGCGGCAACCCAATTAAGCACATTGCCACTGAAGGTAAATGACTGGCCTGAAGCAGCTTTAAAGTATTGATATGCAGATTGTAAAGTGGCCGGATTAGCATCTGGGCCAGTAAAACCTGAAGTTGAAAAGAGTAAATTTTGATAGTGTGATACTGGATAGCGACTATAAAACATATCTGTATCGGCACTGACTAGGCGATTATCATTATGACGAAGATCTGGAAAGTCCACCAGCACGCCCAATACCTTAACAGTTTTAGTGATATCTTCATCCGCCAGCATAACGGCCGACTGTATCGCCATTTTAGTCTGCTTAGCTTGACGAGCTTTAACTGATGCGGCGCTCTTTAGCTCAAATTTGGACGGCGTAAATGAAGACGTTAATCCACGGGCAACAAATGCTTCAACCGCTAAGTTTTTAACCTCATCACTGGCATCTTCTGCGACTTCGCCGCGCTTGATTAACCAGTAAAGTACTTGTTCTTTATTAATCACCCCGCCATCTGCTGGAGAGCCTTTTATCGGTGCAGCAATCGAGACCGAAACGCCTATCGTCAACAATAAGCCTAACACTGCCGCAAACGGTAATTTTATAGTCTTTTTCATCTATATTTTTCCTTAGTTATCGCTAGGCTTATGTGTCAGCGGTTTGGGGCATTTCGCAAATTTTTTCTGGCGTTTACTAATGTATTTTGCAACCACTTGGTCAATTTCTTGTGGGTCCATAGATTCAGTAATCAGACCTTGTTTTCGCAAATTATCGGCAATTTTGGATTTATCTCGAATCGGTGGCATAGCACCACATCCAGCAGTTGTTGAATGACTGACTTCTGCTGAGGCCGTATTTTCTGTTTGTTGATTGTCTTCATTAGCCTGACAACCAAACATCAACACGACGCTGACTACTAATGCTATTTTAGTGGATTCCATTCGGTTTACTCCTAGAGTATTCACGTAAGATTAACAGTTGTTATCGCTAGCGTACAAACAAAAACACCCTCACTTTTATGAATTAATGTTCCAATAAGCTTGAGGGAATAAAGCATCATTTATTTTACTACAGCCTTTGATATATCACTTTTTAACAATCTAAATTTTGCCAGGAATAACAAAAATGGCAGTCATGTAGACTGCCATACAAAATTTAGACACTAAAAATCAAACAGAAAGCACCTAAAAACGATAGGTTACTGCGCCACAGTGCTCATGTAGCTTGAAATGCCATCTAAGAACATTTGTACCGAAATCATCACCAGCACCATACCCATTAAACGCTCTACAGCGGTTAAGCCTTTCTCACCCAATACTCGGGTAAATAGTTTATAAAACATCAAAATAATGGCACTTAATCCCCAAGCCGAAACAAGTGCGATAGTCCAATCAGTCATACGGCTACTGTCGGTATGAGCCAATAATATCAATGCGGCCAAAATAGACGGTCCGGCCATAAGCGGGATAGCCATAGGGACAATAAACGGCTCTTCGCCTGCAGCCAAACCAACTACACCACCAGGCTGCGGGAAAATCATTTTTATCGCGATAAGAAATAAAATAATCCCACCAGCAATACTGACCGACTCTGAACGAAGATTTAAGAAGTTAAGAATGGCTTCACCGGCATACAAAAACAGCAACATAATCACTAAGGCAATAAGCAATTCACGAATTAATACCTTACGACGTTTCTTGGGATCAATATGACGCAAAATCGATGCAAAAATAGGTAGGTTACCTAGTGGATCCATAATTAGAAACAACATCACCGCAGCAGAAAAAATATCCATAAGTCACAATCTATTCAGTTAACCAATACAATTGCTCATATTGTATACCTAATCCGTCGCTTATGGATGCTAGAAAGTGCGCTATTATTTTTTAGCCAATAAATTAGTTTTTCTCACCTGAAGCAACACAAACTGATTGATTCAATAACCGGCAACCTAAGCCCCTAATCTCAGGCCATTGAAATTTACACATCTTATGCCTGCACGCTAGCTACATAAGAATACAAAAATGCTATACTACTGCGTTTTTTGTCGATTTATGCTTGGAACCCATGCTCTATTTAGCCGCTAGTTGTATCGCTTTATTATTTGGCCCTTTATTTTACCGCTACTTTTCTTCTGGTAGTGGGTTACAAAAAGGTCTAGATGGTTTTATATTCGTCTCTTTAGGCGGGCTGGTGCTCATCCATATTTTGCCAGAACTGCTTGAACACGGTGGATTTATCACACTGCTTTTTGTGGTATTAGGCGTATGGGGACCCACCGCAAGTGAACGTATTTTCCATCGCTATTCAGAGATCACCCATAACATTACCCTAACCTTAGGAATTGCGGGCTTACTACTACATACCATTACTGACGGTGGCGCTATGGTGCTGTCGCAACAGCAAGGTAATTCTCCGCTACTCGCGCTGGGGGTAATATTGCATCGACTTCCGGTAGGTTTAGCCATTTGGTGGTTACTCAAACCACAGGTTGGCACCCGCTGGTCAAGCATAGTGTTAGTTGCCATGATGGTGTTAACTGCTGTCGGTTATTTTGCCGGCGAGCAACTACTGGATCAATTAAGCATTGAGAATACCGTTTATTTACAAGCATTTGTAACAGGGTCTATTTTACATGTGGTACTACATCAGCCCCATGGTGAACACTCCACTGATAAACAGGGTAAATATCAATATCAAGCGGGCATAGGTAGCTTGCTTGGTTTAGCTTTATTAGCACTTTTACTGTTAATGGATACTGGTAGCCAAGCATATTCAGACCATGACCACGCTCACGGTGTAGAACAGTTTGTTAGCTGGCTATTAACTATTTCGCCGGTATTACTATTAAGCTATTTATTTGCAGCGCTAAGATTTAAATTAGGGCTACAACCTCAGCATAAAAATCTCGCGTTACGATGGTTACAGCGACTTGCGGGCCCTGAATCCTTAATCATTACGCTGGCATTATTAGGCCCCTGGTTTGCGCTATATCAAATTATTGGTTTAGCGGTTATTGGCGGGTTACTGACATGGAGTAAAATTCCATTAACGGATCCGCATTTACAATTACCTGGCTCTGCATTGCGATTTGGCTTTGCTCATTTAGTCGACCGCAGTGCGCCTTGGATTATATTAAGCTTAATATTAGCCAATTTAATTGGCCATCCGTCAGTGCCTCTCGAAAACCCTGCACTACAGGTGTTTATTCTGCTATTAGTCTTTATTCCGATGCGTTTTTGTAATCTAGGGGCAGCAATTTTAGCCTTAGCGTTATTTTACAGCGGATGGAATCAGGTGGCGGTAGCATTTAGCTTACTCGCGGCCCCCGTCATTAATATTGCACAGCTAAAATTAATGACTTGGAAACAAGGCTTAATGGTCGGCGGAGTGTTACTAAGCGCCTTTATGGTTGCCGATCAAGTCACGCTAACCTCTAATTATGTGTTGCAGCTGCCTGAATCGATCAATATCTTAAGCTTAGTGGTAGTCAGTTTACTATTTGGCGCCAGCTTGTTGCGCTTAGGACCAAGAAAATTTCTAAGCCGCATGGTCGCAAATCTTAAATCCGATCACGGACATAACCACAAACAAAGCGGTGGACATTCTCATCACCATCACTAATGACCAAGGTCGCTAACGATTAGCAACAGCAAAAATGACAGGAGAGACTTATGTGCATTTTATTTTTCGCTATCGAAAGCCACCCTCAGTATCCTTTAATCGTTTGTGCTAATAGAGATGAGTTCCATCATCGCGCCACTCAACCGGCGCAGTTTTGGCCTCCAGATCAAAACATACTGGCAGGTAAAGATTTACAGGCCGGTGGAACTTGGCTTGGCGTTAATCAAGCGGGACAATTTGCTGGCTTGACGAATTTGCGCACTCAAAACCTTCAGGACGGGGTGCGATCAAGGGGTGAGCTGGTTATCAATGCACTAGCATCACCTCTGTCAGTAACTAACCACCTACCAATTACCTCGCAATGGTTACAAGAACATAGTCATAATTACAATCCATTCAATCTAATTTTTGAACATGAACACATACTTCACTGCTTCAATAGTCGCAGCGCCGCGACCAAAAAACTAACCCAAGGGTTCCATGCTGTTTGTAATGGTGATATGGATGATGTGTGGCCAAAAATGGCGTTAGGTCAACAAGCTTTGCAGTCGTATATTGCGCAAACCGATAACATTAGCATTAATGAATTACAGCGCTTTATGCAAGATACAACACAAGCTACTGACAACTTACTGCCTAATACGGGCCTAGATTTAGAGTGGGAGCGCCACTTATCTTCTATCTTTATTCAACACCCACAATATGGCACTCGCTCAACCACGATTATCCTCAAAGATACTCACGGGCATATCGACTTTTATGAAACACGCTTTGACAGTAAAGGGCGCAACTTAGGCCAACAACATTTTCAAATAGAATCAAATCACCCCAATAAAATGCGGTAGATAACGACAATTAGCTGCGATAAAAATAAGTTATTGCTACGCCTATCACATTCAAACACCAAATTTACAACCTAGATCAAAGTTATTGATTCGGTAAACCTGCATAATTCGTCTATTGCTAATTTACCATCGGAGTACACGTCTTGGAACAGCCCACACAAACAGGTTGGGATCAGTCAATGATCGAGAAATATAACTACAGCGGTCCACGTTATACGTCTTACCCGACAGCATTAGAATTTGATGATAGCTTTACTGAACAGAGTTTACTGTCGGCAATTAAGGGCAGTAAAAGTAATAAGCTGTCTTTATATGTCCACATTCCATTCTGCGCCAAGCTTTGTTATTACTGCGGTTGTAATAAAGTCATTACGCGTCATTCGCACAAAGCTGATCAATATATAGAATATTTAGCGACTGAAATAATTAAGCGCGCACCTTTATTTAAACATTACACTGTGACTCAAATGCATTGGGGTGGCGGCACGCCAACCTTCTTGAAACCAGAACAAATATTACAGTTAACAGCATTAATCAAACAACACTTTAACTTTGCTGAAGTGGGCGAATATTCAATCGAAGTTGACCCGCGTGAAATTGAACTCAGTATGCTTGATACACTAAAAGAAGCTGGTTTCAACCGAGTGTCAATTGGCGTACAGGATTTCAATAAAGACGTTCAAGTGGCGGTAAATCGTGAACAGGACGAGCAATTTATTTTCGACTTTATTGCCAGAGCAAAAGTGCTTGGCTTTGTGTCTACAAACGTTGATTTAATTTACGGCTTACCATTACAAACCCCAGAAACATTTGCACAAACTATCGCTCGGATTATTGAACTATCTCCAGACCGTTTATCAGTCTTTAACTATGCGCACTTACCATCACGTTTTGCCGCGCAGCGTAAAATTATAGATGCCGATATGCCCTCGCCACAGCAAAAGTTGAGTATGCTGCAGCAAACCATTGAGTCATTAACGGGCGCAGGTTATCAGTTTATCGGTATGGACCATTTTGCCAAACCCGATGATGAATTAGCTAAACTACAAAATGCCGGTAAATTACATCGCAACTTCCAGGGTTATACCACCCAAGAAGAGTGTGACTTACTCGGGTTAGGTGTCTCTTCAATTAGCCAAATTGGTGATTGTTATGCTCAAAACCAAAAAGATCTTCGTCCTTACTATGAATCTATTGATGCACAAGGCCACGCTTTGTGGAAAGGCTGTAGCTTAAATCGTGATGATGAAATTCGTCGCGCTGTGATTAAACAAATCATCTGTCACTTTGACCTAGACATGACAAAAGTTGAGCAGAAATTTGATATCGTATTTGAAGATTATTTCGCTGAAGACTTAAAGCTACTGCAAACCTTCTTAGACGATAAACTAGTCGATATCACAGATCGCCGTTTAACCGTCAGCCCTACGGGTCATTTGCTTATTCGTAATATCTGTATGTGTTTTGATGTTTATTATCGCCAGAAAGCACGTCAGCAACAATTCTCGCGCGTGATTTAATTATTTATGCAGAGGCATGTGCAGTAACAACAAAAGCCAGCATCAGCTTAATGCCGTTCACTTAAGGTGAGCGGCATTTTTTATTTTTGCGACTGGGTAGCCATTTTTACTGACTTTTAAGCACCTTGGATAACTTCTTTCTCGTTTTCCTTCCAGCTTAAACTGCTTGGCATTTCTCTCTATATCTAAAATAAACCTCGGAACATTTCCTGGTGCATATAACGGCATATTAGTGAGTTGATTGATAATATGAGATGAAGCATCTCGAAAACTCAGCTGATTTGGAAATACATTTTTAAGCGATTTCGCCATTAAAATCATTTTATAACGTATTAAATTATAAGCTAATAATAGTCCCCATAGCTCTTGATTTATTAACTCTGGAAGATTGCTTCTCAGCGTAAATCGACTTTCTAACATATATTGTTTCATTTCTCGATAACCCAGCTCTATCTCCCAGCGATGTGTATATAAATCAACTATTTCTGCACCCGGATAGGCCATAACATCAAGCATTGAACTCAGAATGTTGACCTGTTTACCTTTTATCTGACGAGTGGTTAATCTGGCTTCTATTGTTAATGGTAATTCAGGGCGTTTCTTTCTCGATTGAGGCGTTGTACTTAACCTGACAAGCTTATCGTGCTTACCTAAACTGCGGATTGTTTCATATTGAGTGCCTTTTTTTAACGGTAATAACCAATGGGTGTTGACGCCTTTAGCCTGCCAATCGTGTAATAAGCCTAGCGAGTAAAAGCCTTTATCAAACAAGGTTAAGCTGTTGTCGGGTACACTTTTGATAAGCTTAGCCGCTAAGTTCATTTCATTTTCAGCCACACTGTCAAAGACGCTATCAACCAGTAAATGACTACTCAGTTCCATCATACAAACCATGCGCACTTGAGGGTAACCAGACTCACTTGATTTGTTTGCTGTGCGCGCAAAAGCTGCACTATTCTCTTTCGTTTCAGGCGTTCTCCAGACTACGCCATCAACGCCAAAGAGGTTCAAACCGCACCAATGAGGATGTTCAGCACGTTGATGCCATGTGGCCGCTGAGCGATGAAATATATCGCGAACCACATCACTGCCAAGCTTTTTTCTGGCCTGTGTGACAGCACTTCTCGCCACATAATCAACCTCTTGAGGCAGCACAATATCAAGCTTGTTAATCAATTGACGAACGGATTCAGTGCGAAATAAAGACATCCCAATAACAGCCCAAACCATAGCGTCCATGGGTAGTTTTCGACGTCTTAATGTGGCAACACCATTGGAGTCTAGACAAGATTGAATAATATCGGGTTCAAGGACATCAGCAAGAGATGAAAATTCGGTGAGTCGGTTAATTGAAGTGCGAGCAAGTGCTTCTGAAAGTTCCATAAAAAAATCCGATAATAAAGATTATCGGATTTTGGCAGACTAAAAGGATCGGTCAATAGATCGGTATATTTTTTATCACTTCAGTTCTTAACTGATCGGCATTAAGCATCAGCTGGCTTTTTTATCAACATCAAAAGCATTAAGCTTTTGATGCGTATAACGCTTTGCGTTCGCTATCAGACAGAAACGCCATTTCAACACCATTACGTTGAACTTGCGACAACTGCTCATCCGTTAAACCCATTTCAGATTTGGCAACACGATATTCATGATTGATATCGATGTTACTTACCCCTGGGTCATCGGTATTCAAACCGATTAACACACCTGAATTAAAGAACTGCATAAAGGGATGTGAATCATAATCTGCAATGGTCGAAGTATGTAGGTTACTGGTTGGGCAAGACTCTATACCAATACGATGCTTAGCCAGATATTCCATCAACTTAGGATCACTAATGGCATTAACACCATGGCCGATACGAGTCGCACCTAATGTCTCAATTGCTTGCCACATGCTTTCAGGGCCAGCGGCTTCGCCAGCATGAGCGGTGATTTGTAAACCCGCATCACGGACTCGTTTAAAGTGCTCGGTGAATAATTCCCCCGGAAAACCTAACTCATCACCGGCTAAATCAATCGCAACAATTTTATCATTATGCGCCAGTAAACCTTCTAACTCTAAACGGCATTTTTCTTGGCCGAATGAACGCGACATAATACCGATCAAATTAATTTTAATATCGTGCTCTTTGGTGCCAGCATTAACCCCATCAATCACAGCCTCAACAACAGCCTCGATAGGTAAATTATGGTTCATCGCCATGTAATATGGGCTAAAACGCAGTTCGGCATAATCTAAACCAGATACTTTAGCATCTACTACGTTTTCGTAGGCAACGCGCTTCACCGCATCTAAATCAGCTAGCACAGCAACCATCCAGTCAAGCTTCTTTAAAAAAGCGACTAAGTTGTTTTCTTTACCTTGAATTTGCACAAATGGCGCTAAGGTTTCTAACGAGTCGGCAGGCAGTACTATGCCGTGTTTGTGGCCGAGTTCCCATATGGTTTGAACACGAACATTTCCATCCAAATGGCGATGCAAATCAACCAGCGGAATCGATTTATCTATCATTCGTAACCCCTATTAATTCTCTAGGCTAAATGTGTTTTCTATTTTTAGAACACCCAGGCCCAAAGTTTAACATGCATGAATAAAAAGTGACGCAAAAAATCACCAAAGACGCATAATCGGTAACAAATAATTGTGTTGAATCAACTGGCATGATTGAAATTGAATTGTTATGTTGTGATGCAATAATGCTATTTGTAATTTATTGTCTATTAAAGGGATTCATATGCGTAAGCTCATTCTACCTGTATTGATATTGCTTGCTATCACTGGGTGTAAAACGACCTCAGGATCAAAAGCCTATTATTATCTGGGCGACACCACTCACCAACAAACAGCTGATAATAAACAAAATATCAACGCGCCCATCCATAACGCTACCCTAGACTCAATAATTAATAGTGCATGGCAATTAAATCTAGCATACTCACCAGAGCTTGCTGCTAGCTTAGGTAACAAAAACACCGCAGGGCAACTGCCAGATTTATCACCCGAATCACTGTCAGCACAAAATAAACAAACACAGCAAATACTTGATACATTAAAGGCACTTGATATAAGCAAGTTATCAAAAGATGACGTCATTAATGCTAAAATTTTACAAGATCAGCTACAAAACCAAGTCGATATGTACACATTCAAAGATCACTACCTGCCTATCACTGCAGAAAGTGGCTTCCATGCTTACATTGCCAGTATGGCAAATTCATCATTCAATACCACAGAAGATTATCAACATTACTTAGATAAACTGGCTGCACTGCCAACCTATTTCACACAACAAACATTTTGGTTAAAACAAGGTTTAGCTACAGGCATAACACCAGCAAAGGTCACTCTTACAGGCTTTGAAGACAGCATTAGCGCCTTTATTGTACCCGTTGAGCAAAGTGGTTACTTCAAACCGTTTACGACCTTCCCTACCCATTTTACTGAAACACAGAAAAAGCTATTAGCCCAACAAGGTAAAATAGCTATTTCAGAAAATGTACTGCCCGTTTATCAACATTTTTATGACTTTATGACCCAAGAGTACATCCCCAATGCAAGGCAACAAATCGCTGCCTCAGCCTTACCAGACGGGGCTGCATTTTACCAAAACCGAGTGGAATACTACACCACACTGCCAATGACCGCCGAAGAAGTACATCAACTTGGGTTAACAGAAGTCGCTAGAATTAAAACAGAAATGGAACAGATCATCGCGGACATTGGCTTTAAAGGCACATTTGCAGAGTTTTTACATTTTCTACGTACTGACCCACAGTTTTACCCTAAAACCGCAGAAGAGTTACTTAAAGAAGCAGCATATATAGCTAAAAAAGCCGATGCTATTTTGCCTAAGTATTTTGGCAAACTCCCCAGAACCCCCTACGGTATTGCGCCTGTACCTGCTGAAATAGCGCCTAAATACACCACTGGAAGATATGCAGGTTCTGATCGAGATGATCAACCAGGATATTACTGGGTCAACACTTATGCGTTAGATAAACGCCCTCTATATGAAATGGAAGCGTTAACCTTGCATGAAGCGGTTCCAGGGCACCACCTACAAATATCATTAAATAAAGAATTAACCGATTTACCTAATTTTAGGCGTTATAGCTATATTTCGGCTTTTGGTGAAGGTTGGGGTTTATATTCAGAATACTTAGGGCTTGAAGCGGGATTTTATCAAGACCCTTACAGTAACTTTGGTCGATTAACCTATGAAATGTGGCGCGCAGCTCGACTGGTAGTTGATACTGGTATGCATGCTAAAGGTTGGAGTCGTCAACAAGCAGTTGATTTTATGGCCAACAATACCGCTTTATCTATGCATAATGTTAACACTGAGATTGATCGTTACATCTCTTGGCCAGGACAGGCACTTTCATATAAAATTGGTGAACTAACCATTAAACGATTACGAACAAAAGCTGAAGACGCTTTAGGTGAAAAATTCAATATCAGAGAGTTTCACGATGCTGTATTAGAAAATGGTTCAGTACCCATGCCTATTCTGGAGCAAATGATAGATGCTTACATAGCTAAAAAGTCTGCTTAATCATATTTCCCCCGCTGTTCTAGCGGGGGAAATACGTTATGATGAAATACTATCGACTTACCTGGAAAACAATTCTGCGACCTTATGATTTATAAAAAATTCTCGTCTGAAAAAAAACTCAATACACCTGAACAACAACGTTTTTGGCAAAGTGTTGAGCAAAGCTATTTTAGTCGTAATGACGGCGTTAATATTGCCTACTGCCAAGTACTGCAACCGGACGCTAAACAGGCCATTGTTATTAGTAATGGTAGAGTCGAATCATATATAAAATATAAAGAATTAATTTTTGATTTATTTCAACAAGGGTACAGCGTTTTTGCTCTCGATCACCGTGGTCAGGGGCTTTCTGATAGGCTAACACAGCAGCCGCATCAAGGATATGTAGGAAAATTTGAAGATTACGTCGATGACTTCTCGTATTTTATTGAACACATTGTCCAACCTACAAAGCATCATTCTTTATCAATTATAGCTCACTCAATGGGCGGCGCAATCGCGACCTATTATTTGCATAAACATCAAAATGTTTTTGATAGCGCAGTATTGTCAGCACCTATGTTTGGTATCGCTTTACCTTTCAATACTAAAATGGTGTTGTGGTTAGCCAAACGTCTTGATAAAACATCTAAAACTACAATTGAAGGGAAAGTCACAAGCAACTATATTCTCGGTGGCACAGACTATCATCCTGCCCCCTTTATCAGTAACCACTTAACACACAGTAAACATAGGTATGAACACTATCGAGAATGTTATAGAAAACATCCTCAGGTACAACTTGGCTCACCCACCAACCATTGGTTGATTGAAGCAATTAATGCAGCGGAGAGTTGTGCCGAACTCGCGAAAAACTCACCAACACCTATCCTCATTTTACAGGCAAGTGAAGATTGCATTGTCACTAATCAATCACAGGACAATGCACTTAGCGCACAATGCCACAAGGTTGTGATCCAAGGGGCTTATCACGAAGTGTTTATCGAAAGTGATAAACTAAGAAATAAAGCATTAACTTATGCTATCCACTTTATTAAACAACACTCAAAGCTAGCTGAGACTTAACTAACTGAATAATGTCGACCTCACTTAAAGGGCGGCTGAAAATATACCCTTGAAAGCCATTACATTTAGCGTGGATTAAATTACTAAGTTGCGATTTAGTTTCAACTTGCTTAGCAATAACCTGATAATCCAATCGAGAGGCTAATTCAACTAACGCACATAACAATATTTGTGAACCAGAGTTTTGTTTATCTTCCTCAATATAACAAGTCGCTAATTTAACCTGTGAAAAACTAACGCCTTGTAATTGATTCAGTGAACATAAGCCCAAACCAAAGTTATCCAACGCCACATTAATGCCGATACCTTGAAGCGCAATAATTTTTGCTTTAACCCATTCAGCGTTAACTGAAAAAACATCCTCATTTAACTCAAACTGTAATTTACTCGGATTCACCTTACTGTTTTGAATACGGTTTAATACCACACTCACAAAATGTTCTTGATGAAAATGGCGCGAGGAGATATTTATAGACATGATCGGTGTCGGCACACCTAATAAATGCAGTTGGTTTAATGTTTGGCATGTCTGTTCAAGGATCCAAAGCTCTAATTCAAATATGAAATCTGATAATTCTGCAGCTTCTATAAATTTACGCGGACTGATGAAACCATGCTGTGGATGATACCAACGTGGCAATACTTCTACACTCATTACACGACCATCATCATCAACAACAGGCTGATACACTAAATTTAGTTGTTCCTGAGCTAGTGCAATTTCTAACTCGTGACTTAATTTAAATGGCTGTATCTGGCTATGATCAAGTTGTGGGTGATAAATAGAGCAGCCATTCGATCTTGGCTCTTTAGCATGCTCAAGAGCATTATCTGCTCTACCAAGTAGAGTTTGGGGCTCAAGTGATTCAACACCATCACAGACTACCACTCCAACACGAGCAGAAATAGAAAGATTTTGTTCAGCAACAGAAAAGCTTCGCCCAATTAACTGCCGGACTTCGCTAGCCAATGCTAAAGCTCTCTTATTAGCATGATCCTCATCATTACCAAAGTTTTTAGCCAGTAAAATAAACTCATCAGCTCCCAAACGAGCGACAAAATCAGCTGATGAAAAAGCGCTTGATAACCTGGCAGCAATTTTCATTAGTAATCGGTCACCTAATTCAGCACCTAGAGCGTCATTTAAAACAGCAAAGTTATCTAAATTTATCAACAAAATAACCGAAAATTGATTAACCTTCCGACTATGAACCTGTAAATCGTACAAGGAGTCAGCTAATGCTTCACGATTAACTAAATCAATTAAACCTGTTTGGACTTGTTTGTCCTTATCAAACTCCGTTTTTTGAACTTTTACATCCCCTGACACATCTGTAATAGTACCAATGATACGAACAGGTTTACCTTGTTGATCCCATTCGACTATTTTCCCTCTATCCAACACCCAAATATATCTACCATCTTTATGCCTTAATCGATGAACGCTTTCATATTCAGTTGTTTGGTCATCAATATACTTTTGCAATGCATTTAATACATCTGCCTTTTCTTCTCGGTGTAATCGAGACTCCCAAACAGAATAATCACTATCCAACTCATAAGACTGATAGCCCAACATGTCTTTCCAGCGGTCTGAAACATAAACACTGCCAGTGGTAATATTCCAGTCCCAAATGCCATTACGCACGCCTTCAACAGAAAATAGCCACCTCTGTTCAGCATCGTTTAATCGTTTTTGACTACGTTTGAGCTTACCACTAACTTGCACTAAATAATCTCTGAGTGATGCCACTTCCAATGAAGAACAAATAATACCCCGTTGAAAATCAGAGCTATCAATGTTTTTAGCTCTAAGGCTTAAGCAGTGTAAGGGGTGGATCCAAATCCAGTAGAGTAGAACACAAAAAACAACGAGAAATAAGGAACCGACTCCCCATATTTGAACAGTCCGATTAAAAAGAGAATCTGATGTTTGAGAGATCATCTCAGAAATATCATACTCGAGATATATCAACTCAACAGCTTGAGCATAGCTGAATCTATTGTTATCGGTTATTGGGTAATAACCCTGAATCGATAAGCGGTCAAAGTTGACCTGAAAATAGGGTTTATTAGACTGAATAACGCTTTTATGAATTACGTTAGAATAACCTTCAAGTACATTACTCGCATTACTATCACGCCAAATAATGTGGTTTGCAAAATGAATAGTCTGGCTAGGATCCAAGATCACATAGACCATCATACTCATATTAGTAGAAATCAGAGCGACCTCTTGATCGATACGACTAAAGTCTTGCGCTTGTACTGATGAGTCGACAACATGCCGCATTCGAAATAAATCTTTTTTTAGCTGCTCAATTTGCTCTTCAGCAAGCTGCTGCTTGAGTTCTGAATACTCATAGTAATATCCTCCAAATACCATTGCTAGATGCATAGACAAGAGAAAAAATGGAATAATAAATGTAAGCGACAAATTCCGTATGTTAAACAAATGATATCCAAATCAATAAAGCATTCCATATGCTAGCGGCAAAGGTTATAACAAGTAAAGAAATAGTTAGCGTTTACCTTGTAATATAAACCATAAAGTTATTGTTTATTAACAGTTTTCGCTATCAATAAAACTTATAATAGCGTAAATAATAATCGAAGCGGTTAATTGGTATATTGGCCACACGATTACCATTGTCTGCGTTATTTTAGTTGTTAAAATTTGATTAAACTCCAAATGTGAAAAGCCCATTACATGAATAACGGGCATGTCGGCCACGCTACTTTTATCCTCAAATGTTATCCTCAAATCGTAGACGTAAAAAAGCCCGTTACATTAGTAACGGGCTTATCACTCTCTTTTCAGAGAAATTTAGCGCCTGGAAATGACCTACTTTCACATGGGCAAATCGGCCACACCACTTTTATGCTCAAATGCTATCCTCAAATCGCAGACGTAAAAAAGCCCGTTGCGTTAGCAACGGGCTTATCACTACTCTTTCGAGTTAATTTGGCGCCTGGAAATGACCTACTCTCACATGGGCATATCGGCCACACTACTTTTATGCTCAAATGCTATCCTTAAATCGCAGACGTAAAAAAGCCCGTTACATTGGTAACGGGCTTATCACTCTCTTTTCAGAGAAATTTGGCGCTTGGAAATGACCTATTCCCACATGGGCATGTCGGCCACACTACTTTTATGCTCAAATGTTATCCTCAAATCGTAGACGTAAAAAAGCCCGTTACATTAGTAACGGGCTTATCACTCTCTTTTCATAGAAATTTGGCGCTTGGAAATGACCTATTCCCACATGGGCATGTCGGCCACACTACTTTTATGCTCAAATGTTATCCTCAAATCGTAGACGTAAAAAAGCCCGTTACATTAGTAACGGGCTTATCACTCTCTTTTCAGAGAAATTTAGCGCCTGGAAATGACCTACTTTCACATGGGCATATCGGCCACACCACTTTCATGCTCAAATGCTATCCTTAAATCGCAGACGTAAAAAAGCCCATTGCGTTAGCAACGGGCTTATCACTACTCTTTCGAGTTAATTTGGCGCCTGGAAATGACCTACTCTCACATGGGGAGACCCCACACTACCATCGGCGATACTGTGTTTCACTTCTGAGTTCGGAATGGGATCAGGTGGTGCCACAGCTCTATGGTTTCCAGACAAATTTTGTTTATCTAACACACTCATTGTGCATTAAATAATAATTCGGAAAGCTGATTTGCTTACGCCCTTATCAGAGCTTCGCTTATTTGAGTTCTCGCACTGCTTAAGTGTCACATTCTAATACTAAGTCGTATCAGTAAAACCCATCTGGGTTGTATGGTTAAGCCTCACGGGTCATTAGTACAAGTTAGCTCAACGCCTCACAACGCTTACACACCTTGCCTATCAACGTAGTAGTCTCCTACGGCCCTTTAGAGAGCTTAAAGCTCTAGGGATGACTCATCTTGGGGCTCGCTTCCCGCTTAGATGCTTTCAGCGGTTATCGATTCCGAACGTAGCTACTGGGCAATGCCATTGGCATGACAACCCAAACACCAGCGGTTCGTCCACTCCGGTCCTCTCGTACTAGGAGCAGCTCCCCTCAATCATCCAACGCCCACGGCAGATAGGGACCGAACTGTCTCACGACGTTCTGAACCCAGCTCGCGTACCACTTTAAATGGCGAACAGCCATACCCTTGGGACCGACTTCAGCCCCAGGATGTGATGAGCCGACATCGAGGTGCCAAACACCGCCGTCGATATGAACTCTTGGGCGGTATCAGCCTGTTATCCCCGGAGTACCTTTTATCCGTTGAGCGATGGCCCTTCCATTCAGAACCACCGGATCACTATGACCTACTTTCGTACCTGCTCGACGTGTATGTCTCGCAGTTAAGCTGGCTTATGCCATTGCACTAACCGTACGATGTCCGACCGTACTTAGCCAACCTTCGTGCTCCTCCGTTACTCTTTGGGAGGAGACCGCCCCAGTCAAACTACCCACCAGGCACTGTCCTCAACCCCGATAAGGGGCCAGAGTTAGAACATCAAAACTACAAGGGTGGTATTTCAAGATTGACTCCACTCCATCTAGCGACGAAGCTTCAAAGTCTCCCACCTATCCTACACATGTAGGTTCAATGTTCAGTGCCAAGCTATAGTAAAGGTTCACGGGGTCTTTCCGTCTAGCCGCGGGTATACGGCATCTTCACCGCAATTTCAACTTCACTGAGTCTCGGCTGGAGACAGCGTGGCCATCATTACGCCATTCGTGCAGGTCGGAACTTACCCGACAAGGAATTTCGCTACCTTAGGACCGTTATAGTTACGGCCGCCGTTTACTTGGGCTTCGATCATGAGCTTCTCTTGCGATAACCCAATCAATTAACCTTCAAGCACCGGGCAGGCGTCACACCGTATACGTCATCTTGCGATTTTGCACAGTGCTGTGTTTTTGATAAACAGTTGCAGCCACCTGGTATCTGCGACTGCCGTCAGCTTAGGGAGCAAGTCCCATCACCAACAGCAGCGTACCTTCTCCCGAAGTTACGGTACCATTTTGCCTAGTTCCTTCAGCCGAGTTCTCTCAAGCGCCTTGGTATTCTCTACCCGACCACCTGTGTCGGTTTGGGGTACGATCCCTACTAACCTGAAGCTTAGAAGATTTTCCTGGAAGCATGGCATCAACTACTTCATCACCTTAGTGACTCGTCATCAGCTCTCAACGTGTACATTTAAGTACGTGTTCCCGGATTTGCCTAAGAACACCGCCTACTACCTTAAACGCGGACTACCAACGCCGCGCTAGCCTAGCCTTCTCCGTCTCTCCATCGCAGTTAGCAGAGGTACAGAAATATTAATCTGTTTTCCATCGATTACGCCTTTCGGCCTCACCTTAGGGGTCGACTCACCCTGCCCCGATTAACGTTGGACAGGAACCCTTGGTCTTTCGGCGAGGGAGTTTTTCACTCCCTTTATCGTTACTCATGTCAGCATTCGCACTTCTGATACGTCCAGTGTGGGTTACCCCTTCACCTTCAACCGCTTACAGAACGCTCCTCTACCGCTTGCAGTAAACTGCAAACCCGTAGCTTCGGTGGTATGTTTAGCCCCGTTAAATCTTCCGCGCAGGCCGACTCGACTAGTGAGCTATTACGCTTTCTTTAAATGATGGCTGCTTCTAAGCCAACATCCTAGCTGTCTAAGCCTTCCCACATCGTTTCCCACTTAACATACACTTTGGGACCTTAGCTGACGGTCTGGGTTGTTTCCCTTTTGACAACGGACGTTAGCACCCGCTGTCTGTCTCCCGAGTAGTACTCATTGGTATTCGGAGTTTGCAAAGGGTTGGTAAGTCGGGATGACCCCCTAGCCTTAACAGTGCTCTACCCCCAATGGTATTCGCTCGAGGCGCTACCTAAATAGCTTTCGAGGAGAACCAGATATCTCCGAGTTTGATTGGCCTTTCACCCCCAGCCACAAGTCATCCGCTCATTTTTCAACATAAGTCGGTTCGGTCCTCCAGTTGATGTTACTCAACCTTCAACCTGCCCATGGCTAGATCACTCGGTTTCGGGTCTACGCCTTGCAACTAAACGCGCAGTTAACACTCGGTTTCCCTACGGCTCCGCTATTCGCTTAACCTCGCTACAAAACGTAAGTCGCTGACCCATTATACAAAAGGTACGCAGTCACGGTCTCAAGAACCGCTCCCACTGCTTGTACGTATACGGTTTCAGGTTCTATTTCACTCCCCTCACAGGGGTTCTTTTCGCCTTTCCCTCACGGTACTGGTTCACTATCGGTCAGTCAGGAGTATTTAGCCTTGGAGGATGGTCCCCCCATATTCAAACAGGATGTCACGTGTCCCGCCTTACTCGTTTTCATCTATGGTTAGTTTTCATGTACGGGGCTATCACCCTGTGCCGCTGTGCTTTCCAACACATTCCACTAACACCCCATAGACTTAAGGGCTAATCCCCGTTCGCTCGCCGCTACTAGGGGAATCTCGGTTGATTTCTTTTCCTCTGGGTACTTAGATGTTTCAGTTCCCCAGGTTCGCCTCATGCAACTATGTATTCACTGCATGATGACCACTTATGTGGCCGGGTTTCCCCATTCGGATATCGTTAGCTCAAATGCTTATTACTAGCTCGCCAACGCTTTTCGCAAGTTATTACGTCCTTCATCGCCTCTGACTGCCAAGGCATCCACCGTATACGCTTAGTCACTTAACCATACAACCCAAATGAGTTTCACTTGCGTGAACTAATTAGACTGTATCGCAACTAGCTGGTTTTTACTTGTCTCACTCCCGACCAGGAAGTGTGACTCGCCTTAGTTTTTAGAATATTCAAGACACTTAAACAGTGTTTTGAGAACTCAAGTGTTAATACTTTCGTATTAACGTTTTTCGCACTAACATAATCACACAAACGACAACGAATCATCATCTATGCGCCTTTAGTTAGTACTATCAGCTTTCCAAATTGTTAAAGAACAACACTGACCGGCAAGCGGCGTGTTTCACTCTACTTCCGAAGAAGTTAACAAGTAATCTGTGTGAACACTCACATGCATTGCTGCACTTTAGGTATTGAGTTAGTCGTATAGGTAAGGAGGTGATCCAGCCCCAGGTTCCCCTAGGGCTACCTTGTTACGACTTCACCCCAGTCATGAACCACAAAGTGGTGAGCGTTCTCCCGAAGGTTAAACTACCCACTTCTTTTGCAGCCCACTCCCATGGTGTGACGGGCGGTGTGTACAAGGCCCAGGAACGTATTCACCGTGACATTCTGATTCACGATTACTAGCGATTCCGACTTCATGGAGTCGAGTTGCAGACTCCAATCCGGACTACGACGTACTTTGTGAGATTAGCTCCACCTCGCGGCTTTGCAACCCTCTGTATACGCCATTGTAGCACGTGTGTAGCCCTACTCGTAAGGGCCATGATGACTTGACGTCGTCCCCACCTTCCTCCGGTTTATCACCGGCAGTCTCCCTAAAGTTCCCGACATAACTCGCTGGCAAATAAGGATAGGGGTTGCGCTCGTTGCGGGACTTAACCCAACATTTCACAACACGAGCTGACGACAGCCATGCAGCACCTGTCTCACAGTTCCCGAAGGCACAATCGCATCTCTGCAATCTTCTGTGGATGTCAAGAGTAGGTAAGGTTCTTCGCGTTGCATCGAATTAAACCACATGCTCCACCGCTTGTGCGGGCCCCCGTCAATTCATTTGAGTTTTAACCTTGCGGCCGTACTCCCCAGGCGGTCTACTTAATGCGTTAGCTTGGGAGCCCAGTGACTAAGTCACCAAACTCCGAGTAGACATCGTTTACGGCGTGGACTACCAGGGTATCTAATCCTGTTTGCTCCCCACGCTTTCGTGCATGAGCGTCAGTCTTTGTCCAGGAGGCCGCCTTCGCCACCGGTATTCCTTCAGATATCTACGCATTTCACCGCTACACCTGAAATTCTACCTCCCTCTACAAGACTCTAGTTCCCCAGTTCCAAATGCTATTCCTAGGTTGAGCCCAGGGCTTTCACATCTGGCTTAAAAAACCGCCTGCGCACGCTTTACGCCCAGTAATTCCGATTAACGCTCGGACCCTCCGTATTACCGCGGCTGCTGGCACGGAGTTAGCCGGTCCTTCTTCTGTAGGTAACGTCACAGTAACCGTTTATTAAACGACTACCTTTCCTCCCTACTGAAAGTGCTTTACAACCCGAAGGCCTTCTTCACACACGCGGCATGGCTGCATCAGGCTTTCGCCCATTGTGCAATATTCCCCACTGCTGCCTCCCGTAGGAGTCTGGGCCGTGTCTCAGTCCCAGTGTGGCTGATCATCCTCTCAGAACAGCTAGGGATCGTCGCCTTGGTGAGCCATTACCTCACCAACTAGCTAATCCCACCTAGGTTCATCCAATCGCGAAAGGCCCGAAGGTCCCCTCCTTTCCCCCGTAGGGCGTATGCGGTATTAGCAGTCGTTTCCAACTGTTATCCCCCTCGACTGGGCAGATCCCTAGGCATTACTCACCCGTCCGCCGCTCGCCGGCAAAGATAGCAAGCTACCTTCCCGCTGCCGCTCGACTTGCATGTGTTAGGCCTGCCGCCAGCGTTCAATCTGAGCCATGATCAAACTCTTCAATTAAAGTTTTTTGAATCTTGCGATTCGGCTCAATGAATTCTGATTGCTTTATCAACCGAAGTTAACAAAGTCTTTTTGTACATATTGCTATGAACATTCATCGTTGCATTGAGTTTAAATTTTTTGATTGCCAACATTCCGAAGAACAGAAGACAATTTCGAATAACTCAATACCTGTGAATGTCCACACAGATTTCTTGTTTAAGTTGTTAAAGAGCGTTGATGTTAATTTTTCAAACATCGCCGTTAGACGCTAGGTCGTTGGCTTGGGCTGCGTATTCTACAGACCCTATTGTCAGCGTCAAGTGTTTTTTCAAACTTTCTTTTCGCTGTTGATTTGATGATGAAACCGAAGTTTTTATCCTTTCAAATCAACCTAACCCGCCGCGTTGCTTTCGCGCTGTGCCGTGTCAGTGGATGCGCATTATAGGGGGATTCTAAAACCACGCAACCCCTTTTTAAAAGTTATTTGTTGTTTTTGGCTTGTTTGCGGATAATTTAGCCTGACCAGCTAGTTTTTAAGCATTATACTGTCAGAAACCATGAATATATAAGGATTGTTATGTCTACGAACGTAAGAACTTACCAAGGGATCCACCCAGATTTAGCTGATAACGTTTATGTTGACGACTCAGCTGTGCTTGTAGGTGACATTAAATTAGACCATGACGCCAGTATTTGGCCGCTGGTTGCAGCACGTGGTGATGTAAACAAGATCCGTATTGGTAAACGCAGTAATGTACAAGATGGCAGTATATTACATGTGACTCGTAAATCTGCTGCTAACCCTGATGGACACCCATTACTTATAGGTGACGATGTGACCATTGGTCACAAGGCAATGTTACATGGCTGCAAAATTGGCCATCGTGTATTAATAGGCATGGGTGCGATTTTACTTGATGGTGCAATAGTAGAGGATGACGTGATTGTTGGTGCAGGTTCATTAGTGCCACCAAATAAGATTTTATCAAGCGGTTATTTGTATGTTGGCAGCCCATGCAAGCAAGTTCGCCCTTTAACTGAGGCGGAGCGCGCTTTTTTACCACAATCTGCTGACAATTATGTTCGTTTAAAAAATGAATACTTAGTGGACTTACAGCAATCGAGCTAAAGATTATATCTGATATGGACCAGTACAAGATTGGTCCATTTTGCGTAAACTCTTAACGTTAATAACACTTATGTTTATTTTATCAATTAACTAATGATTATGCTTAGATGGGTGTAAATCATGACTCAGGTCTATATCTAACAAAGAATCTAACAAAGATTGTCACTTTTATTACTAAACAATTGTTATACAGACGGCTTAAAGGGCGTTTGGTGATTACAATATAAGCTTAATCAATATTCTAACGTCTGAAGCCCCTAACTCGATTTCGTTATGTCAAAAGTCGAAAAAGTTGAAAGTTTGGCCAACTACGATAAATTAACCGAACGTTATCACGATAAAAAGTTTGATGCTGCGATTCAGTAATGGCGACATAACCCCCCATTAGCAACTTGCACAATTATAATAGCGCAATGTCACCGCTGTCACAGAAAGCTTCTTGCTCTATCAACGCTTCGGCTTTATCTTCTAAATCAAATCGGCATAGCTCAAACAAGTTAATCGCGTTATGTTCATTAACGTCCTGATTATCACAAAGAGCACTGATTACAGCAAAGCTAGCAAAACAATTAATGTTCACTCCTTGCTGCTGTGCAATAAATCTGACTTGATTAGTTTCTATATAGAGTTGATCGGTAAAAATCACACTTTGATTCATTAACTCGATACCTTTTGAGCCAGTAATGGCCGCAGCTTTTCCATAACAGGTTCAGTATCTGGGGTGACTCCGCGCCATAGACTAAAGCTTTTTGCTGCCTGACCAACCAACATCCCTAAGCCATCAGCCGTTTGATGCGCTTTTTGCTCTGTGGCCCATTGATTAAATACAGTGGTATGTTGACTGTAGGTCATGTCATAACAGTCTGTTGTTTCATCGACAATAACGCTAGGTAAAGATATTAACTGCCCAGATAGACCCGCTGACGTTGAGTTAATCACTAAATCAAATGGTGATAGAAGTTCCTCAATTGATTTAGCAAAAAAATTACCATAATCACAGAACAAAGTTTGCAGCTGTTGCGCTTTTTCATGGGTTCGATTACAGATAACCAATTGAGCCACATGATGCTGTAGAATGGGCAAAATACACCCTCTTGCAGCGCCACCAGCTCCTATTAATAGTACATATTTGCCTTTTAATGGGCCGAACTGTGCTTCAAGATCATTAACAAGTCCAACCCCATCAGTATTATCGCCGTATATTTTGCCTTCATCAGTAAAAGTCAACGTGTTCACCGCGCCTGCTAATTGGGCTAACTCACTGAGTTCATCACAAAGCGCATAAGCTTGTTCTTTAAACGGGGCGGTAACATTGGCGCCTTTCGCACCTTGTTTAATAAAGGTGCGCAGGGTTTCCTCAAATTGATCGACCGGTGCAAGTATTGTTTGGTAACTCATATTTTGCAGGGTTTGCTTAGCAAACTCGCTATGAATATAAGGTGATTGACTTTGCGCAATCGGGTTACCTAATACGGCATATAAATCGGTCATCAATTATCTCTCCAGTCTTATTACATGACGCTCATACATTATAGCAGTTACTTTGTATAAGCTCGTGGCAAGTCGGATGAGGTTGTGTAACGCTCACGTAACTTGTCTTGACGACTTTGCGTGCTTTGCTCTTTACCGTCAATGTACATTTTTACCACATGACTACTATATTCAAATGGGTCACCATTCCAAATAACAATATCGGCCACCTTGCCTGCAGCAATTTTACCGCTGTCGATGTTAAACACATCCGCGACGTTAGCCGTCATTGAGGCTAAAGCAGCGTTATAATCCATGCCATTTGCAACAGCATTACCTGCACTATAACGTAAACTATAGACATTATGGCTATCGCCAATGTTAGATAATATCACTTTAACACCAGCGGCATTTAATTTACCCGCATTGCTTAAGTCATTATGTAAAGAATCAAAGCTTTCAGGTAAGTTGCGCATTGCATCAATAATCACTGGCACATTGGCTTTCGCTATTTCATCGGCAATTAGTACCGCATCTGCTGCGCCAATGAAAATGACATTAAGCTTAAAGCGTTGCTTAATTTTAAGCACAGCTAACATATCACTAGCACGATCAGCGGCAACGATAAGCGGCTTTTCACCAGCAAGTAGCTGATTGATAATTTCATCTGCTGCTTCAGGTTCTATTACTTCATCGCCTTTACTCTTTTTGCCTGTACCTGCCTTAGCGAGTGACTTTTGCGCTTTCTCAAGCTGAGTGACTAATTGCTGTAAATAAGTCGCTCGAGATCCTTCATGGTTAGCACCTAACTCGACAAATACCGCTGTATTAGTTTGTTTAACGCTATCCCATCCACCGGTTAAATCGATAACAAATGTTTGACCAGCAAAGATATTGTCCCCACCACCAGAAGTAACCACGTTACGGGTAATCCCCCCCTTACGAGTAAAGGCAATACTGCTGGCTTTTGGGTTATAGGCATAGCTAGGGTCAAAAGTGATGTCCGCTTTTTTATCTTGAGCATCACCAGATTCACTGACAGCACTAATTTCAACGAGACCCAGTATGTTCATCGAGCCAATAAATCCAGGAGTAACAACGCCCCCTTTAGCATCGATAACTTTATCTACTTCATATTTTTCAGCGTTAGTTGCCGTATTAACCGCTGTAATAATGCCATCTTTCACTACAACTACAGCGTTTTCTAACACACCTTGATCTGTTGCTGTGTGTACTGTGGCATTAGTAATTGCAAATGATTCAGCTAACACCAAACCCGATGCCCCGAACATGGCACTGGCCATTGATAAAGCAAGTAACGTTTTTGTCATTTTTTTCATGTTATTAGCCTTATTCCTGTCCAAGTAAAAAGTCGCTTTGAGCTTGGTAGCGGGTATCTTTATTATCGAATACCTTTGCACCATCAATAAATACTTGCTCAGCTTTAGCGTAGACACTAAACGGGTTTACATTCCAAATAACCACATCAGCGTTCTTACCGACGGTTAATGAACCCGTTGTATCGGCAATGCCTAAAGACTTGGCAGCATTCGCTGTGATCCAGCTAATGGCTTGCTCTTCTTTATAATTAAACCCATTGGCATTCGCATTGTGCATGATTTTGGCGCTTTCTTGATTCAAGCGTTGAATCGTGACCGGAGAATCTGAATGCACTACAGCGCAGGAGTTTTTAACCGAATCCACAATGGCGACATTTTCCAGCACCATGTCGTAGGCTTCTAACTTGAACCCCCACCAATCTGGCCACATAGCAGCACAGTTTCCATTTTCAGCCAACGTATCGGCAATTTTGTAAGCTTCGATAGCGTGGTGGAATGTTCCAGAGTGGTAATTAAACTCTTTACCTAGATCAATCATCATCACCATTTCTTCGGCTTTATAACAATGATTATGAATTAGAATGTCACCTTCCAACACCCCTTGTAAGGTATCGAGGGTTAAATCTCGCTTAGGTGCAACGGCATTTTTACCCGCTGCATAATCGGCTTCATACTTATCCCATGCACGCTTATATTCAGTTGCTTCAATAAATGCCTGGCGATAACCCGCCATATTACCCATACGCGTCATAGGTGGAACATCGCGGCTACCATAGAGTGACTTAGGGTTTTCACCACAGGCCATTTTTAAACCATAAGGCGCATCAGGGAACTTCATGCCTTGCATACTTTCTGATGGGACATTTTTTAAAGTCACACCACGACCACCAATTAAATTAGCTGAACCTGGTAAGATCTGCATTGTGGTTACACCACCTTCTCTAGCCCGATTAAAGCCAGGGTCCTGTGGCCATACACTGTGTTCAGCCCATACTTCAGCCGTCACTGGGTTGGTCATTTCATTACCGTCGTTATGCGACTCGGCATTGGGGCTAGGATAAACCCCCAGATGAGAATGCACATCAATAATACCTGGAGTTACCCACTTACCTTTAGCATCGACAACTATTGCACCATCGGCAACTAGATTTTTCCCTACCGCACTAATCTTGCCATCAATCATAACTAAATCAGCATTATCAATTCTTTCACCAGTACCAGTTAGCACGATAGCATTCTTAATTATTGTTTTTGTGCTTGGTAAGGCTTGATAGGTACTTGGATAAGGGTTTTTATTAATTGTTACTTTAGGATCTTGAGTTTCTGATTGGTTGCATCCCACAAGGGCTGCAGTGACAGCAATCATCACCAAAGATGGCATCATCTTAGTCATTTTTGTTCTCCTTTGAAATTGGCGCCAATTTAGCAAGATAGTCAACCAAACAACATAGAAAGATGTAACTAAATCGTTTCAAAACATTAATCAAAAGTTGTCACTAGTTGTTGTTGGTAAGAAAAAGGCTAAATGATATATAATAATTAACAAATAAATAGACGGTATCACAATGAATTGGCTGAAAAAATTTTTCCAGAAACAGGAAGAGGGTCATCAAAGAGATGTTAAGCAATCTAATGCTTATGATTTAATTGGCGGTGATAAAGTGATTCAAGCGATCGCCCATGAATTTTATCAACAAATGCAACAACGACCAGAAACTAAAACACTATTAGCGCTTCATCGCGCGCCAATAGCAGAGTCAGAGGCTAAACTATATGAATTCTTAAGTGGTTGGCTAGGCGGGCCGCCACTTTATCAACAAAAACATGGTCATCCGGCACTGCGCGCAAGACATATGTCATTTTCAATTGATGAGTCGATGCGTGACCAGTGGCTTATTTGTATGCGGGCGGCTATTGATAAATGCATGAAAAAGCCTGCACATCGTCAGGCGATTATTCAGGCTATTTCCACTTTAGCAGATCACATGCGTAATCAATAAATAGCTAACACTTACTTGTTTAGCCCTAACCAATCTTGTGGCTTAAGGTAGTAGTCATATAATTCTGCTTCAGGCGTACCGTCTTCCGGCGTAAAACCATACTCCCAGCGCACAAGTGGCGGCATAGACATCAAAATAGACTCTGTGCGGCCACCCGTTTGCAAACCAAACAAGGTGCCACGGTCATAAACAAGATTAAACTCAACATAGCGGCCGCGACGATAAAGCTGGAATTGCCGCTCTTCATCTTGGTATTCCAATGCTTTATTACGCTCCACGATAGGCTCATAGGCTTCGATAAAACCATTACCAACCGCTTGCATAAACGCAAAACTTTGCTCAAATCCTGGTTTATTAAGATCATCAAAAAACAATCCGCCTACACCACGAGTTTCATTGCGATGGGGCAAAAAGAAATAATCATCACACCATTTTTTATATTTAGGGTAAACCTCTTCACCAAACGGCAAACATAAATCATGTGCGGTTTGATGCCAAAAAACAACATCTTGCTCAAATGGATAATAGGGCGTTAAATCAAACCCACCACCAAACCACCACACTGGTTCTGCGCCTTCTTTACTGGCAATGAAAAAACGCACATTAGCATGAGTTGTTGGAATATAAGGATTATTGGGATGAATAACTAATGACACCCCCATCGCCTCAAAACTTCTTCCCGCTAATTCGGGACGATGTGCAGTGGCTGACGCAGGCATTGCCGCGCCCATAACGTGGGAAAAATTAACTCCGGCCTGCTCGAATACATTACCTTGAGTTAATACCATACTGGTGCCACCGCCACCTTCTTCACGCTTCCAAGACTCGGCATTGAAAGTTGACTTACCATCAAGCGCAGTTAAACGCTGACAAATTCGCTGTTGAAGGGACAATAAAAATGTTTTTACTTGTTCAACATTAGGTAAAACAGCAGTATCTGAACCTGTTTGCATAAAATTAGTTTCCATTTCTAATAACGTGGCCTGTGCGTGCATCAATAATGGTAGAAGGTTGGCGCTGTTCACCTAATTCCCCTATCACTAGCGCATCAATCTTACCGTTAAAGTCGGTTAAAATTTGTGTAGCCTGCATCACAGGCGCTTCCCCCGCTAGATTAGCACTGGTTGATACTAATGGTTTGTGCAACGTGTCGCAAAGGGTACGCACAGTTGAATGTGCAGACACCCTAACCGCAATAGAGGAGAACTCACCACATAATAATGATGAAACATTAGATTTAATTGGCATAACAAAAGTAAACGGACCAGGCCATTTCGACAGTGCAAACTCAAGCTGAGCAGAGGTTAACTGAGACTCATCGACATAATCAGCTAATTGTTCAAAATGACTGGCAACCAAGATTAATCCCTTTTGCCATGGGCGCTGCTTTACATCTAATAGTTTTTGAATAGCAATGTCATTATCGGGATCACAGCCTAACCCAAATACGGCCTCTGTTGGGTAGGCAATAACCCCCCTTTAGAAATAACATCAACAACAGCATCGGGTTGTAATTGCAACATAATAGATCCTTAACACAAGCTAATTATAGCGGCCGTTTGTATTTACACGTTTTTTGAGGACATTCTAAACGATTTCCAGCAGCCCCTTTACGTTCAACTAATATACCAAAATCGCAATCAGGGCACGCTTCATTAATGGGCGGATAGTTAACGATATACTTGCATTGCGGGTAGGCACTACAGGCAAAAAACGTTTTACCGTAGCGGCTAGTGCGTGACTCTAACTGTCCTTTTTGACAATGAGGACATGCTATCGCTTCCGCTTCATTACTGTGATCATGCTTTTCAATATGATGACATTCGGGATAATGAGTGCAACCAATGAAGATACCAAAGCGTCCTGATTTCACTGCTAATTCATGGCCACATTCAGGACAGCTTGAGCCAGTAATAACTTGGGTTTCTATCGACTCATGCTGCACTAAAGGCCGAGTATAATCACATGTCGGATAATTATTACAACCAACAAAACTGCCGTGTTTACTATGCTTTAATGATAACTCGCAACCACACTTAGGGCAGAGTTCAAACTCTTTCTTTAAAGCGTGCTCATGGGCAGTAAATAATTGTTGATCAATTTTTGACATGACTCATCTAATTGTTATGTTTTATTTGAATACGGCTAAATCTAAATTAAAACAATTTTACCCTATCAGGATCGAAAAAGGAGGCATAGCCTCCTTTTATTTACTGCTTAGTCACGTTACGAATGTAAATGACCATCAGGTTGTTCGAAGATTAAATCTTCCATTTGTTCATAAGCAGATTCATTTCCAGGGACATTGAATAACACCATCAATACTACCCATTTTAAATCTTCCAATACTAATATCGGCTCATCTAAGTCCATCACTCTGTCGATAACCATTTCTCGGGTTTCAACACTTAGCACTTGGATTTGCTCTAGAAACAATAAAAAACCACGACATTGCACATCTAATTTGGCAGCTTCTTGTTTAGTATAAATACGGAAAGAATGTTGCGCATGATTGCATAAGTATGGTTTATCACTTTCTTGTAAGTCCGCTAAACGCTCAAGCCATGCCAAGGCTTTAATAATATCGACCTGATGAAAACCAGCACGCGTAAGCTCTTTGGTTAATTCATCTTCATCAACCAATAACTCTATCTCACTGTGGACATAGTTCTCAAATAAATACATGAGGATATCAAACATGGCTAACTCCTCTTTAGTCTGACGTAACCACCGGGCACTACAGCAACCCACCCTTGTAACTCAAGTTCAAGCAATTCCACTAACACCAGATCTATCGGTTTTCCACTGTGCTCGACTACAGCATCGACTGTTGTAGTCTCATACCCTACACTTGCTAACAGACTAGCTAACTGCGAAGGAAATGGCAAATTACTCATTTCACTAGCTTGTATATGGTGACGATGGTGCAATTGTACAAGGTGATACTCAGATAAACACCCTAATTCTTCTATTATATCGGCAGCATCCTCAACAAGTTTTGCGCCATTTTTAATTAAATCATGACAACCCTGATGATATCCCGCGATTGTCGACCCTGGAACGGCAAAAACTTCGCGGTTTTGCTCCATTGCTAATCGAGCTGTTATTAATGAGCCACTTTTACGCGCAGCCTCAATCACCACTGTGCCTAAGCTTAATCCACTGACTACGCGGTTACGCTTAGGAAAGTGCCCCGCGACCGGACTCACTTTCGGCCAAAACTCACTAATAATGCAGCCATCTTGCTGAATATCGTCGTATAACGATTTATGTCTTTTAGGATAGACAACATCCACACCACAACCCAATACAGCTAATGTTACACCATTATTCGCCACTACGGCTTTATGCGCAGCACCATCGATACCAGCAGCCATACCACTAGTAATACTAAACCCATAACTAGAAAGGTCACGAGCTAGATTGGCTGCCGTATCGGCGCCGTGCAATGACATATTACGGCTACCAACAATAGCGATTGAAGGGGCCAATAATCCATTGACTTGCCCTTTGACAAAAAGCATTGAGGGAGGATCATATATTTGCTGTAACAAGGGCGGGTATAAGGGATCAGATAAACAGATAAGATGGTGATTATCGGCTTGTTCAAGCCAATCGAAGGCACTATCGACTTTATCAAAATCGATTTTACACACTTTCAAAGATTGAGAAGAAAGCGGTAAGGCATCGGGTTCAAATTGTAGCCTTTGCCTTAACTCTTCAACATCCATGTGCATTAGTAATTGTTTAATCCGGGCGGGTCCTAGTCCGGATACAGCTGAAACAACTAGCCAGTCAACCAGATTATCAGAAATTATTCACCTTTAAAGGTCAGGTTGGCTGGAGTAACCAATTTATCTTTTACTCTAACTGGGCGATCACTCATCATAATTAGGCCTAAGCTCGTTTTATCAAAGACTTTAAAAACCATAAGGTTACCGTGATAAACATCTGGTACTTTAAAGACTTTATCATCTGAAAAGTGAGCGACCACTTTGTCATATGATGAACGGTCAACGGCCCGAACAGGTTGTCCATCACTACCTATAACCACTTCCTCGCCATCACGGTAAATAGCAAAAACATGCCCAGGTTTAACGCCAGCATCTAACCCTTTATCAAGGTAAATGACTTCCAACTTACCCGCTTCACGGTTAGTACTTGCTGTGGCAATAACGCTCGCTGGTACGTCTAGTTCTGCTGCGGTGGGTGTAAAGTAAGCAGACATTAACGCTTCATCTTCAACAGGAACAACTGAATACCCCACCTCTGTTTCGCGTAAATTACTGAGTATCTGAACCTTTGAAATATCACCCTCTGCAGTCACACGGCCACTGGCGGTAAGAATGATCTCACGGCCAAGCAGTTCACCTGTTTGACTATCTAAAAGTTCACGCCCGTGCTCATAAATAGCGACCTTTTGACCCATTGGCATATTCGAATTGATATAGATAACATCATTAAGAATATGGTGTTTAGAAGGGCTTTCACCGCTTAATACCATTGGTTGAGCATCTAACCAAGCTTGCTCTACCACACGGTTTTGTACTAAATAAGGTTCAATTAGCGCCAAATCAATTGTCGGTATTGCACCATCTTTTGGTAGAACATACCCTTCGACGCCCTTCTTGATATGTTGTTTTCTAACCAAACGTGGCTGCCCATCGATAAATACCAAGGTAAGACGATCACCTGGATAAATTAAATGAGGATTAGCAATTTGTGGATTAACCCCCCACAATGTCGGCCAGCGCCATGGATCTTGGAGGAAATATCCCGATATATCCCAAAGCGTATCGCCTTTTTTAACGACATATGTGTCAGGATGTCCAGCTTTTAAAGTCAGTGTATCTGCATTTAATCCAAAGATATTCAATGTTATAAAAGCAAGTAGTAATATCCGTTTCATGGTGTTGTCCATGTTATTAAGCTCTTTAATTGAGCTTTTTACTGTTATTGAAGGTCCGTAAGGATTAAAATTATCCTATTTTCTATCGTCAGTATAGCTAACTAGCTAAATTTTGTCAGACTTGTTAAGAGTTTATATATGTCATTACTTAATGTTTTACGTTTTCCAGATGAGCGCTTACGCACTGTTGCCAAGCCTGTAAGCGATTTTGGCCCAGAACTACAAATACAAATCGATAACATGCTTGAAACAATGTACCACGAAAAAGGCATTGGTTTAGCAGCAACTCAAGTTGATTTTCATCAGCAGTTAATTGTGATGGATCTACAAGATGATATCGAACGTCCAACAATCTTTATTAATCCACAAATTATGGCCTCTAATGGTGACTTTGCTAACGAAGAGGGGTGTCTCTCTGTACCTGGGGTTTACGCTAAAGTAGACCGCGCCGAGCACATCACCTTAAAAGCGCTTAATCGCCATGGTGAAGAGTTCACCGTGGAAGCTGATGAACTGTTTGCGATTTGTATCCAGCATGAAATGGATCACCTACAAGGTAAACTTTTTGTGGATTACCTATCACCACTAAAACGCCAGCGCATCAAAACTAAGCTTGAGAAAGAAGCTCGTATCGCCGCTAAAGACGCATAGGACTGAATTTGAAACCGTTAAATATTATTTTTGCTGGTACGCCAGATTTTGCTGCGCGTCATTTACAGGCTCTTATCGCATCAGAGCATAATGTTTGTGCCGTTTACACTCAACCAGATAGACCGGCAGGGCGTGGGAAAAAGCTGACTTCAAGTCCAGTAAAGCAATTAGCGGTTGAACATGATATTCCCGTTTTTCAACCACCATCACTGCGTAATGAAGAGGCTCAGGCAGAACTTGCTACGCTAAAAGCAGATATTATGGTCGTGGTTGCTTATGGCCTTATTTTACCTAAAGTTGTGTTAGACATGCCGCGTTTGGGTTGTATCAATGTTCACGGTTCCATTTTGCCACGCTGGCGAGGTGCTGCACCCATTCAACGCGCATTATGGGCAGGTGACACCGAAACAGGTGTGACCATTATGCAAATGGACATTGGTTTAGATACCGGTGACATGCTACTCAAAACATCGCTGCCTATTGAAGATACAGATACTTCGGCAAGTCTATATGAAAAATTAGCTGCTCAAGGACCCGATGCCTTAATTGATGCCTTAGCAAAACTAAGCCAAGGTATGTTAACCGCAGAGAAACAAGATGAGTCTTTAGTTAATTACGCTGAAAAACTGTCAAAGGAAGAAGCTCAACTAAATTGGCATAAATCAGCCAAGCAGCTATGGCAGGAAGTACGTGCATTTAATCCTTGGCCTGTGAGTTATTTCGAACACCAACAAAGCAGCATTAAAGTGTGGCAAGTGCGTTATGACACAGCACCAAATAATGCTGAGCCAGGCACAATTACTCAAGCTGATAAACACGGTATTGTCATAGCAACCGCAGACGGCAGTTTAATTGTTGAGACGATGCAATTACCTAATAAAAAGCCCCTATCGGTCGCTGACATTCTTAATTCGCGTGCCGACTGGTTTAGTGTTGGTACCCAATTAAATTCAGAGGCTAACTAGCATGAATGTTCGTGCATTAGCCGCTAAAGCAATTTTTGACGTACTCGAAAAAGGCATATCATTATCGGTAGCCTTACCCGATAAACAGCAATACCTAGACAATAGCAAAGATAAAGCCTTAATGGCGGAGATTTGCTATGGCGTAATGCGTCAATTGCCTCAACTGGACAAATGCGTCAGCGACTGCCTAGATAAACCTTTTAAAGGTAAACAGCGCATTGTTTATCAGTTGTTACTGGTTGGCTGTTATCAACTTTACTTTACCCGTATACCTGCTCACGCAGCTATTTCAGAAACCGCTGAAGCTTGTAGGCAACTCAAGTTTGATGGCCTTGTAAAAGTAGTTAATGGCGTGCTGCGTAATATCCAGCGAAACAACACACCACTTAATACTGATGTCGACACCTTACGCTACAACACACCAGCTTGGTTTATTAAGCGATTACAGCAAGCTTATCCTGAGCGGTGGCAAGATATTATTGAGCAAAGCCACCAGCGCCCGCCTATGTGGTTGCGTAACAACCAACAATTACACAGTCGTGATGCTTATTTAGCTAAGTTAGCCCTGCACAATATTGATGCCAGCGAAGGTCCAAGTCCTGATGCGATTTTGCTCGACAGCCCAAAAGATGTAAATGCTCTACCTGACTTTATGGAAGGTGCCGCGTCGGTACAAGATGGCGCGGCGCAATGGGCAGCAACCTTGCTAGCACCGCAAAATGGCGAGCTAATATTAGATGCTTGTGCAGCCCCTGGCGGTAAAACGTGTCACATAATCGAACAAGCACCACAAGCAAACATTGTCGCGGTCGACTTTGATGAAAAGCGTTTAGTGCGAGTACAACAAAACCTCGACAGATTGAATTTAAAAGCGCAAGTTATTCATGGTGATGCGGCTAATATTGATTCATGGTGGCAAGGTGAAAAGTTTGATCGCATCTTACTCGATGCGCCATGCTCAGCAACCAGGGTTATTCGCCGTCATCCAGACATTAAATGGTTACGTAAAAACAAAGATATTGAAGAACTAGCCAGATTACAGCAGCAAATATTTGATCATTGCTGGCAATGGTTAAAACCTGGTGGCACATTACTTTATGCAACATGTTCAATTTTGCCCGAAGAAAATAGCCAACAAGTGGCACAATTTTTAGTACGCACACCCGATGCGCAATTAGTACCAATTAAACAACAACCAAACGCACAGGATATTGGCTGGCAGATCCTTCCAGGCCAAGACAATATGGATGGTTTCTACTACGCTCGTTTAGTTAAAGCACAGTAAGGATATTTGCAAGGTTATGAAAATTATTATCTTGGGCGCAGGACAAGTTGGCGGCACATTAGCAGAAAACTTAGTCGGCGAGAATAACGACATAACCCTCGTTGACAATGACCGAGCTAGGCTAAGAATCCTGCAGGATAAGTTTGATTTACGTGTGGTGGTCGGCCATGGTGCGCATCCTAGCGTATTAAAAGAAGCCGGCGCTGAAGATGCTGACATGCTAATTGCGGTCACCAACAGCGATGAATGTAACATGGCTGCTTGTCAGATTGCCTATTCATTATTTGGTACCCCAACTAAAATTGCTCGTATCCGATCAGAACCTTATTTAGATCTACGGGATAAGCTGTTTATTAACTCAGAAGTGAAGTCTGGTGACACCAAACCCCGTGGCGGTTTTATTATTGATGAACTCATCGCGCCAGAACAGTTAGTAACTGCTTACATACATCGTTTAGTGCAATACCCTGGTGCACTTCAAGTACTTGAATTTGCAGAAGGTAAGCTTAGCTTGGTTGCTGTTCGCGCCTATTATGGCGGTCCTTTAGTGGGTAATGCCCTAGCCACCTTACGTGAACATATGCCCAATATTGATACCCGGGTTGCGGCTATTTTCAGGCAAGGCAAAGCGATTATGCCCCGCGGCACCACCATTATTGAAGCCGATGATGAAGTATTTTTTGTTGCCGACACACGCCATATTCGTGCGGTAATGAGTGAAATGCAAAAGCTGGATAACTCATATCGCAACATTATGATTGCTGGCGGCGGTAATATTGGTTTTGGTTTAGCCAAGCGTTTACAAAAAAATCACTCGGTTAAGTTGATTGAGCATCGCCAAGAGCGAGCTGAAATGTTGTCAGAAAAACTAGAGAACACCACTGTCTTCTGTGGTGACGCATCAGATCAAGAGCTACTAACCGAAGAACATATCGACCAAACCGATGTATTTATTGCCGTCACCAATGATGATGAAGCTAATATTATGTCAGCGCTGCTTGCTAAGAGATTAGGTGCTAAGAAAGTCATGGTGCTCATTCAGCGTGAAGCCTATGTCGATATTGTCCAAGAAGCTAATATCGATATTGCGATTTCTCCACAACAAGCGACTATTTCAGCATTACTGACACATATTCGCCAAGGTGATATTTGTAACGTGTATTCATTACGCCGTGGCGCAGCGGAAGCCATTGAAGCAATAGCCCACGGTGACTCCAGCACATCTAAAGTGGTTGGCAAAAAAATCAGCGAAATCAAGCTTCCACCAGGCACCACCATAGGTGCAATTGTTCGCAATGATGAAGTACTGATGGGGCACGATAAAACCGTTATTGAACAAGGGGATCATGTAATCCTTTTCTTAGTAAATAAGAAGTTTATTGGCGATGTTGAAAAGCTGTTCCAACCGAGCGCATTTTTCTTTTAATCAAAAATGACAAATTACATTTATTAACAATAGCTTGTAACAAAAATATAGCGATAGCGACTGGTTAACGTTTAATTGGCTTAACCATTGCCACCCTATTACGAATATGTTCCGCATAACGTTTAACATCATCCCAATCGGTGTAATCTATAATACAGCACCAAAACTTTAGCCATGGCTAACCCTAATTGATGAAGAAAGGATGAGTGTGGCGAAAAAGTATTAAGATACCAATGAACAGATCACAAATTAGAATTAGCTCATATTATTAGTTCTGATAATTGAGATCTAAACACAGCACGAGTATGATTCGGATATCACTCGTATCCAAGGATCCTCCCATGCAGCAAGATATCGATATTTCATCGATGCTAGAAAACGCAGAAACAGCTGCAAAATGGCTGAAAGCGATAGCAAACCCTTATCGATTAATGATTTTGTGCTTATTGTTGGATAAAGAGCTCAGCGTAACTGAACTGAATGAGACAGTGCCACTAAGCCAATCTGCATTATCACAGCACTTAGCCGTATTACGCGCAGAAGACTTAGTTAACACTCGTAAGAGTTCGCAAGTGGTGTTTTATGCCTTAAAGAACGAGCAAGTGACTGAGGTTATTTCTATATTACATCGCCGTTATTGCGCCTAATATTGACCTCAGTTATCGACACATCTTCTTCTGTTAACTACATTATTCACCGTAGCCTAATGCCACAGACATTAAGGTTATTGAATTAAGCTTGTTGCACTATCTGAGCCGCAAATTCATCTACCTTATTCCAGTCGGTAAACTCAAACGTGGCAGATGTGTCTGTAGGACCTTTGGTCATCCACATAATAAAGCGGATCATAAATTTATCGACAACACCATACTTAGGGTAGTCAATCTTACCGGCAAACACGCCAGACAGCTGCGGTTGCCATTGTGATAACAGTATAAACTTTTGCATATAAGGGTTGGTTGCGGGGGTATTTTTTTCAGGTTTTCTCGCCACTACGTTAACCGTAAAAAAGCTGTTAGCTTTACTTTCAATCGCGGTCTTATTACTGGCAATAAAATCATATAGTGCGGGGCGATGCTTACCATAACGAATACTAGCGCCGATAGTAATCTGTTCGGCACTGTCAATATCGGCCTGAGAGACATGAACGACATCCTTTAACGTAACAACATGCCCTGATTGCTCTAGTTGATGCTTAATACGTTGGCAAATGGCAAGCGTTTGTCCATCCACAGTTGAGTAAACCAGTAAACTTTGCATTAATTTTTCCAAAATGTCGGCGTAAATAACACCAAAAGAGTAAACACTTCTAAACGACCAAATAGCATGGCAATCACCAATACCCACTTGGCACCATCGGTAATGCTGGCGTAGTTATTAGCAACATCACCTAATCCAGGACCAAGGTTATTCAAACTCGCAGCCGTTGCACTGAATGCGGTAATGGCATCCATATCCATTGCCATTAACACTACCATACAAATAACAAACACTAATGCATAGGCGGAGAAGAAGCCCCATACCGCATCAATAATACGGTCTGGCAATGCTGCGCCGCCAATACGGATAGAGTACATAGCTTTAGGATGAACTAAGCGCTTAAGCTCGCGCGACCCCTGTAATACCAACAGAATGAGTCGAATAACCTTCATCCCCCCACCTGTTGAACCTGCACAACCGCCTATAAAACTTGAAAATATCAGTAGTACTGGTAAAAATAACGGCCAGGTGTGAAAGCTTTCTGTGCCAAAGCCTGCAGTAGTCGATATCGAGACCACTTGGAAAAAAGCATAATCTAACGTTTGCTCAGCAGAGTCGTACACCCCTGAGTAATATAAAGTGCTAAAACAAATGGCTGTAAGCACCACTTGTACCGCAATTAACACCTTAAACTCGGCATCCTTGAAGTAAATTCTAAAGTTAATTCCCCGACGTGTGAATGCGGCAAAATGCACGCTAAAGTTAACCGCGGCAATCAGTAAAAATACCGCACAGATTATATTAATCGCCAGGCTATCGTAATAACCAATACTGGCATCTTTAGTCGAAAAGCCACCAATAGCGATAGTAGAAAATGCATGACAAATCGCGTCGAAAGCATTCATACCAGCAAAGTAAAATGCTGTGGCACAGGCAATGGTTAACATCAAATAAATGTACCATAACGCTTTCGCTGTTTCGGCAATTCTTGGGGTCATTTTGCTGTCTTTAACTGGCCAGGATCTCGGCTTTAAATAGCTGCATGCCACCAATACCCAGTAACGGTAAAATAGCCACGGCGAGTACGATGATACCCATGCCCCCCATCCACTGTAATAAATGGCGATAGAATAATACCGCCTTTGGCAAGTCATCCAAGCCGACAATAACTGTCGCGCCCGTAGTGGTCAGCGCAGAAAAAGATTCAAAAAAACTGTCAGTCCAACTTAAATCAGGCACTTTAGAGAAAATAAACGGCAATGTCCCTATTGACCCCAATACAGTCCAAAACAACACCACAATAAGGAAGCCTTCACGGGTCCGTAAGTCACTTTTATGTTTACGGTTAGGATACCAAAGTAAAAATCCTAGGAATAAGCTGACAAAAAATGCTTGAACAAAAGCAGTACCACCACCATCTTTATAAAACACCGCCACCAAAGCTGGCGGCAGCATAGTGATAGAGAACAAGGCCATTAGCAAACCTGTGATTCTTATAATTGTTTTATATTGCATTAAAGGCTTCTGTTAGTTCAAAGTCATAAAAAATATGAAAAATTAACGTTGTAAGACATTTTGGCATAAGTTCAGCCTAGCTCATACAGTAAACTTCACTTGAAGTGTCCCTTGGGTCATTGTGGCTAAGTGAGTATTAAAATCAGCTAAGGCGTCTTTTGCTAACTCGAATCTAATATCGACTTTATCACTGAACGCTTTCGCTAAAATAACGCCATCATGTAGAGCCACTAAATATTCAACATCGACTAGCTGCGCATAGCTGCATTCTAGCGTGATCGGGTAACGAATATACTTAGTCCGTAAACTTAACTGACTAATCCCCTGCTTTATGCCTGAACTATAAGCACGCATTAAACCGCCAACACCAAGCTTTGTACCACCAAAGTAACGTATGACAATTGCACCAATCTCACCTACATTGGCGCCTTGTAAGCTGGCTAACATAGGTCGTCCAGCGCTACCACCTGGTTCACCATCGTCACTGGAGCCAATATTAACCATCTCATTAGGCTCTCCCGCGATAAAGGCATAGCAATAGTGACTCGCCCCTGGATACTCTTGCTTCATGTTAGTAAGTGTTAACTTCATAACATCTTGATCTGGGCAATGAAATAGAAAAGAGATAAAGCGACTATGCTTTATCTCCTCTTCAATTAACAAATTGGAGTCAGGTATTGAATAACTCTCAGTCAAGACCTAACTCTCTTGTCATATTTTCATTTCGATCACTGTGCACAATCACATTATCTTCAATGCGAATACCACCAAAAGGTCGCATTACATCAACCGTTTGCCAATTAACTAACTGCTTAGCGTTGTCGCTTAAATCATTAAGCAAGGTATCGATAATATAAATACCGGGCTCAATCGTCAGTACCTGGTTGGCCGCTAAAGTACGAGTACAACGTAAAAAAGGATGATTGTCAGGCGCTGGTATATGAGTACCACGTTCATCATGGGAATACCCGCCCATATCATGCACCTGCAACCCGAGCATATGCCCTAGCCCATGAGGGAAAAATGCCCGCGTGACACCAGAATCAACCAGCGCAGCCACATCAGACTTTGCCAGCTCAAAGTCTATCAATAGCTGTGCAATTCGCTCATGGGTCATAACATGCAAGTCGGTATACTTCACCCAGGTTTCATTGCATCGACAATGGCAAGTTGCTGCTGACTTAATGCCGCGATAAGCTCAGAAAAACGATTTTTTTCAAATGCATAAGTACGAGTAATATCTGCAGCATACCCATGGTAACTTGCACCTGCATCAATAAGAAACGACAAACGCTGCTTTGGCTTTACGTGAGCTAAGGTCATGTAATGCAAAATAGCCGCATTTTGATTTAAGGCGATGATATTGCCGTAGGGCATTTCGTTTTCACCTTGATTGATTTCAGCTAAATATTGTTGCTGGATCTCAAACTCGCTTCCACCATTAAAAAATGCGCTTTTAGCTGCTTTGTGACCCTTTACGGCAATCTGGTTTGCACGACGTAAACACTCAAGTTCATATTGCGTTTTATCTGCGCGATGATAATGCAAGTAATTCATTACGGCATCGGGGTTACGGGACTTAAACTCTAATACATCGGCTACATCTAAATGTTCACCAATATAAGCCCAATTGCTCAAATCTTTCGGTAGAAACTCGGCAATTTTGTCAGCTTTAGTTAATAACTTAATCTCAAAATGTGCAGTCCAAAAAGCATCAGGTACATCACTCACCTTATGCCAAAAATCCACTGGACGATAAAATACTAATATTGGCTTATCAACCCCGTTGGCTATAATCCAACAGTTTGGGTTATCCAGAATAGGCAGCCATGCTTTGAAATGAGGATTGACCTTAAATGGATAATTCATATCATCTAAAAACTGACGATGGGGTTGTCCTGAATGAATAACGACACCTGCAAAATTCTCACGACGGCTGACTTCTGCAACCCGACGGTTTAACTCGGCAATATGCACATGATATAAGCTATCCAGCTGATCCATTTTTTGATTCCTATTCAGTAGTTGGCAAACACTCACAGTTTATCACAAAGGATAAAAATCACCTTAGTAGACAAAAATTAAACGGCCGTTTAAATTGGGTGTTGTAATTTATGTAATTTAGTCGCACACTGTTGTGTAACTGGTCAAATGATGGCCTATACTGCTGTGAAACAAGCTTGATAACTACACGATTATAAAGATGTTGAAATCGCTTTAAGCAATAAGGAAGCAAGCAATGATCTACCAAAGCCCTACCATTCAGGTCGAGTTACTTGAAGATAATATTGCCAAGCTGTGCTTTAACGCACCAGGCTCGGTAAACAAATTTGACAGAGAAACTCTAGCCTCTTTAGATGCTGCATTAGATAGCATCAAGCAAAACTCTGATATCAAAGCATTAATGCTTACCTCAGCCAAAGGCACATTTATTGTCGGTGCCGATATCACTGAGTTTTTAGAATTATTTAAGCAAGACGATGCCACACTGCTCGCGTGGGTTGAACAAGCTAATGCAGTATTCAATAAGCTTGAAGACTTACCTTTCCCTACCGTATCAGCTATTAACGGTTTTGCTTTAGGCGGTGGCTGTGAAACGGTTCTAGCAACTGACTTACGTGTTGCTGATACCAATGCACTTATCGGTTTACCTGAAACAAAATTAGGCCTAATTCCTGGCTTTGGTGGTACGGTTCGCCTACCTCGCGTAATCGGTGCTGACAATGCTTTAGAGTGGATCACATCAGGTAAAGAACAACGCCCTGACGATGCACTTAAAGTCGGTGCGATTGATGCGGTTGTGGCGCCAGAAAACCTACACACTGCTGCGATTCAAATGCTACATGATGCATTAGCGGGCAACCTAGATTGGCAAGCTCGTCGTAAGCAAAAGCAATCACCACTGTTACTGGGTAAGCTTGAAGCTATGATGTCGTTCACCACAGCCAAAGGCATGGTGTTCTCTATTGCCGGTAAACATTATCCAGCGCCAATGGCTGCTGTGAATGTTATCGAAAAAGCAGCAACGTTAGACCGTGCTGGTGCATTACAAGTTGAAGCTCAGGCGTTCATTAAGCTTGCTAAAACAGACGTTGCGACTGCACTGATTGGTATTTTCTTAAATGACCAGTTCGTTAAAGGCAAAGCCAAAAAAGCCAGTAAACTAGCCAAAGATGTTAACCAAGCAGCAGTATTGGGTGCAGGTATTATGGGCGGCGGTATTGCTTACCAAAGCGCCAGCAAAGGCACGCCAATTGTCATGAAAGACATTGCTCAACCTGCACTAGAGTTAGGCTTAAATGAAGCGGCTAAAATTCTGACAACTCAAGTTGCCCGCGGCCGCTCAACGCCAGAAAAAATGGCAAAAATACTAAACAACATTACACCGTCTCTAGATTATGCTTCTATCAAAAATAGCGACATCGTTGTAGAAGCGGTTGTTGAACATCCAAAAGTTAAGGCCACAGTACTGGCTGAAGTTGAAGGCTATGTATCAGAAGATGCCATTATTGCCTCCAACACTTCTACAATTTCCATTAATCTACTGGCGAAAAGCCTGAAGAAGCCTGAACGCTTCTGCGGTATGCATTTCTTTAACCCAGTGCACAAAATGCCATTAGTCGAAATTATTCGTGGTGAGCACAGTTCAGAAGAAACCATTGCATCTGTTGTGGCTTACGCCAGCAAAATGGGCAAAACTCCAATCGTTGTAAATGATTGCCCAGGCTTCTTTGTTAACCGCGTATTGTTCCCATACTTTGCAGGTTTTAGCGGTCTACTTGCTGATGGTGCTGACTTTGCCGCTGTCGATAAAGTGATGGAAAAACAGTTCGGCTGGCCAATGGGTCCAGCTTACTTACTTGACGTAGTCGGTTTAGATACCGGTCATCACGCACAAGCAGTAATGGCCGAAGGTTTCCCTGACCGCATGGGTAAAAATGGCAAAGATGCCATCGACATTATGTTCGAAAACAAGCGTCTAGGTCAGAAAAACACTAAAGGATTCTATGCCTACTCTGTTGACCGTCGTGGTAAGCCGAAAAAAGACGTTGACCAAACTAGCTATGAATTATTAGGCGCTGAATTTGGTGAACTAAAAGCATTTGAGTCAGATGACATCATCGCTCGCTGTATGATCCCAATGATCATCGAAACAGTTCGCTGTTTAGAAGAAGGTATTATTGCATCACCTGCTGAAGGCGATATGGGTCTAGTATACGGTATTGGTTTCCCACCATTCCGTGGCGGTGTATTCCGTTACTTAGACACCATGGGCGTAGCAAACTTTGTTGCCCTAGCAGACAAATACGCACATCTTGGTGGCTTATATCAAGTTACCGATGCCATGCGCGCACTTGCAGCCAACAACGGTAGTTACTACCAAGCCTAATTAGTGGGAAAGGAATTAAATCATGAAACAAGCTGTTATCGTAGACTGCATTCGTACCCCAATGGGCCGTTCTAAGGCTGGGGTATTTAGAAATGTACGTGCAGAAACTCTTTCTGCAGAACTAATGAAAGCCTTAATGCTGCGTAACCCACAACTTGATCCAAATACTATCGAAGATGTTATTTGGGGTTGTGTACAACAAACACTAGAGCAAGGTTTTAACATTGCGCGTAACGCATCATTACTGGCTGGTATTCCTAAAACAGCCGGTGCTGTAACCGTAAACCGTTTATGTGGTTCATCAATGGATGCGCTTCATCAAGCAGCCCGTGCAATTATGACTGGCCAAGGTGACACCTTCATTATTGGTGGTGTTGAACACATGGGTCATGTCCCAATGAACCACGGTGTAGACTTTCACCCAGGCCTTGCAAACCGTGTAGCTAAAGCTTCAGGTATGATGGGGTTAACGGCTGAAATGCTAGGTAAGTTACACGGCATTACCCGCGAACAACAAGATGCTTTTGCAGTACGTTCTCATCAACGTGCACATGCAGCAACGATTGAAGGTCGCTTTGCCAAAGAAATTTGGGGAATTGAAGGCCACGATGTAAACGGCGCCCTGATCAAAGTGATGACAGACGAAGTTATTCGTCCTGAAACCACGCTTGAGTCACTTGCAGGTTTACGTCCAGCGTTTGACCCAGTTAACGGTACAGTAACTGCCGGTACATCATCTGCATTATCAGATGGTGCATCTGCGATGCTAGTGATGGAAGAATCTAAGGCTCGTGCTTTAGGTTTACCTATTCGTGCTCGCATTCGCTCTATGGCAGTTGCCGGTTGTGATGCTGCAATTATGGGTTACGGCCCAGTTCCTGCTACTCAAAAAGCATTAGCACGTGCTGGTCTTTCAGTTGCTGATTTAGATGTGATTGAACTTAACGAAGCATTTGCTGCTCAGTCTTTACCTTGTGTTAAAGATCTTGGTTTACAAGATGTGGTTGATGACAAAATTAACCTTAACGGTGGTGCTATTGCATTAGGCCATCCACTAGGCTGTTCAGGTGCGCGTATTTCTACCACCCTGATTAACTTAATGGAAGACAAAGATGCGACTCTTGGCTTAGCCACTATGTGTATCGGATTAGGTCAAGGTATTGCGACTGTTTTCGAACGCGTTTAAGTTAACTTAATTGTCGGCGTTAATTGACTAATCAAATGGGTTTACCCTAGCGATTATAAATTACCTCTTAAAAAAACCGAATTATTGAAAAATAATTCGGTTTTTTATTTTTCATCAATAAGCTAATGTTCCACGTGAAACATGTTTGAGGAAAATGTAAAAACGTGTCAAAAACTGTAATTTATACATAAATCACATTAGTTGCGCCTAAACTTGGCAATCTAGATTTGGCAGAGTAAAATTATTAATATTGAAAAAGCTAAGTTGAAGTGGAATGTCAAAAGAATTAACCTCCCTAGAAAAATTTGCACAAGCACAACACCAACTGGATGCGTTGGGTTTACGCTGCCCAGAACCGGTAATGATGATCCGCAAAGCGGTGCGCAAAATGGCAGACGGTGAAACAATATTAATTATTGCCGATGACCCAGCAACAACTCGAGACATTCCAAGTTTTTGTGAGTTTATGGACCACACTCTAATTGCTAGCGAGACAACACAAACACCCTATCAATATCTGCTAAAAAAAGGATTATAAACATGGAAGCTAAGTTAGCGGCAATTGCTTATAAAACAGCTAAGCGTGGCAAAATGAATCAAGTATTTTGCGCCAATGTGACCTTAGAACGCGGTGTTGAAAATGATGTATTTGGCCGCCCAGGAAAGCGTCAAGTCACGGTGCTTTCACAGCAGCAATGGCAAATAGCCTGTAACAAATTAGATGCGGATTTAGACTGGTTAACACGTCGAGCTAATTTACTTATCACAGGATATGAGTTTAGCGCTACCGATGTTGGAAAAACACTCCAGATTGGCGCCGATTTACAATTATTAATCACAGGTGAAACCGATCCCTGTAAGAAAATGGAAGCCGCTTTTGCTGGACTAGAACAAGCATTAACACCTGACTGGCGAGGCGGCGTCACCTGCAAAGTGGTCCAAGCAGGACTGATTCAACCTGATGATGTCGTTACGCTGTGCTAAGTTTTACAACTAAGTCGACTGAATAACGCTCTGCGAATAAATCAGTCGTACCAAATTAAAGGGTCATTTATCAAAAATGAACCTTCACCAAACTTCCAACCTAACCACCTCCGCATATCCAAAAACTGTCCACCACCTAATTCAAACATGTGAAATTGTTACATCCAAGATACTTTTCTGTCATCAATTGAAACAGATTTTTTGTGTCGTTTTATGGCCATTTATGCGATAAAGGTGACCAAGCCAGATTTGGTGCTAATAAGCTAGTGCTAACCACAATAGCGACAGCTTACAGGCATTAATATTCTTATAATGATAAATAAATGGATCTTGCATGTTCACACAAAAATTAACCCCAATTTATACCGCGATAGCATTATCGCTTGGTATTAGTTCGACCAGCTTTGCCACAGAAGATGAAGCGGCCAAATGGCAAGTAAACGCACCAGAAAATGCCCCACTACAAAAAGTCGACATCAATGTCACCGATGGTACATGGATGAACGTCAATGTGTCACCTGACGGTAAAACCATCGTATTTGACCTATTAGGTGATATTTATCAAATGCCGATATCTGGCGGTGAAGCAAAGCAAATTGCTAGCGGCATTGCATGGCAAATGCAGCCTGTTTATAGTCCTGATGGTAAATATATTGCGTTTACATCCGATGAAGATGGTGGCGATAATATATGGATAATGAATGCTGATGGCACTAACCCACACCCTGTAACAAGTGAGACATTTCGCTTGTTGAATAGCCCAGCATGGAGCCCTGACTCACAGTATTTAGTTGCCCGTAAACACTTTACCGCCAGCCGCAGTTTGGGTGCGGGCGAAGTGTGGATGTACCATGTTGCAGGTGGCGAAGGCGTTAAATTAACTGAACGTCCAAACGATCAAAAAGATTTAGGTGAGCCAGCCTATTCACCAGATGGTCGTTATATTTATTTCAGCCAAGATGCGACCCCAGGTAAAACCTTTCACTACTCGAAAGATTCGGTAAAAGGGATTTATAAAATTAAACGTTATGACACCCAAACCGGTGACATTGAGGTATTAATTGAAGGCACTGGTGGTGCGATTCGTCCAACACCAAGCTCTGATGGAAAATCACTAGCCTATATAAAACGCGATGGTTTTCAGTCAACCTTATATTCTCTTGACTTAAAGTCTGGTGAAGAAACTAAGTTATATGACAAACTCGATCGTGATATGCAAGAAACCTGGGCTATCCACGGTGTTTACCCAACAATGTCTTGGACCAATGATAATAAAGACATTGTGTTCTGGGCCAACGGTAAAATCAATAAGCTAAACGTTGCTAAAAAAACGGTTAGCGATATCCCTTTCTCAATTAAAACCCAGCTGGATGTACAACCATCGGTTCGGTTTACTCAAAATCTTGATCAGGATAATTTCGATGTAAAAATGCTGCGTATGGCACAGGTATCACCCGATGGCGAACAAGTGGTATTTGAAGCATTGGGTAAATTATGGATCCGCGACATTAAAGATGGAAAGAAAAAGCGTTTAACTCGTTTAGATAATGATGTTAACGAGTTATTCCCTCAATGGTCACGTGATGGTAAAAACATTGTATTTACCACTTGGAATGACCAAGACCAAGGCACCGTTAGTATCGTCAGTTCACGTGGTGGAAAAGCCAAAGTACTCACTACAGAGCCAGGTAAATATGTTGAGCCAACATTCTCTCCAAATGGAGAATTCGTTGTTTATCGTAAAGCCAAAGGCGGCTATATGACAGCTCGCACTTGGTCTCAAGAACCGGGTTTATATAAGGTTGATACCAAGGGTAACAAAAATACCAAGTTATCAGCCAGTGGTTACCAACCACAGTTTGGCGCAGATAACGACCGTGTATACTTTATGGATTACGGCACCTCGCCACAACTTTCATCTATTGGTATGAACGGTTTCGAAAAACGTACTCATTACACTAGCGAACATGCGACAGAGTTTCGTATTGCCCCTAATGGTGAACATCTTGCATTTGCAGAACGTTTCCGTGTTTATGTCACCCCATTTGCTAAGCATGGTGAAACGATTAACATTGGCCCTAAAGCCAACAACCTACCGGTAACTCAACTCAGTGTGCGTGCTGGTGAAAGTATTAGTTGGAATAACAATAGCAACCAGCTTTACTGGACCCTTGGCCCAGACTTATACCAGGCCAAAGTTGACACTCAGTATGAAAAATCTGACGTAAAAGTTGAGCCAAAAATAACCTCTATCGGCTTTAAACAAAATGCAGATGTTCCACGTGGAACCATTGCGTTTGTTGGTGGTAAAGTCATTACCCTTGAAAATGATCAAGTCATTGATAACGGTATTGTCATTGTTAAAGACAATAAAATTGTTGCTGTTGGCGATGCCTCAACATCCATTCCATCTGGCGCACAAGTTATCGATATTACGGGCAAATCTATTATGCCTGGACTATTTGATGCCCATGCTCATGGTGGACAAGCCGATGATGAGATCATTCCACAACAAAACTGGGCACTCTATTCAGGTCTATCGTTAGGCGTTACCTCAATTCACGACCCTTCAAATGACACCACTGAGATTTTTGCAGCGTCTGAGCAGCAAAAAGCCGGTAATATTGTTGGCCCACGTATATTTTCAACAGGTACTATTTTATACGGCGCTAACGGCCCAGGTTATACCTCACACATTGATTCGTTAGATGATGCAAAATTCCATTTAGAACGTCTTAAAAAAGTCGGAGCATTTAGCGTAAAAAGCTATAACCAACCTAGACGTAATCAACGTCAGCAAGTCATTGCGGCTGCACGTGAACTAGAAATGATGGTGGTGCCAGAAGGCGGTTCATTGCTTCAGCACAATCTAAGCATGATTGCAGATGGCCACACAACCGTTGAACATTCACTACCTGTAGCGTCAATTTACAGCGATATCAAACAGTTTTGGAGCCAAACAAAAGTAGCTTATACACCAACACTCGTGGTTGCTTACGGTGGTATTTCTGGCGAACATTACTGGTATGACAAAACTGATGTGTGGGCTCATCCACGCTTAAGTATGTATGTACCGCATGACATTCTAGATGCGCGTTCAATGCGTAGAACCACTGCACCAGATGCACATTACAATCACTTTAATGTGGCACGCGTGGCAAATGAGCTAAATGATATTGGTGTTAAGCCAAACATTGGTGCCCATGGACAACGTGAAGGTTTGGCGGCACATTGGGAAATGTGGATGTTTGCCCAAGGCGGCATGAGCAATATGGATGTATTAAAAACGGCAACCATTAACCCTGCAACCACTTTTGGCATGGATCATCAGCTTGGTACAATCAAACCAGGTAAACTGGCCGACTTGATAGTGATCGATGGTGACCCACTGACAGACATTCGCACTACGGATAAAGTCACTTACACTATGGTTAACGGTAAGTTATTTAACTCAGAAACCATGAATGAGTTAAACGGCGATAAGGTACAACGCAAACCATTTTTCTTTGAAACCAAATAGTACTGTTTTAACCAATGGTACTGATTTCAAAGTGTAGTAATACGCTTTAAACAACAAAGGGTGTTCCACGTGGAACACCCTTTTTTATTAAGTGTAAATCAAACCACTCAAATATTATTGATGCTTAGATGCAGCACAAAAACAACCTGTTGTGTGATCATCAACCATGCCAACGGCTTGCATGAAGGCATAACAAATAGTTGGGCCAACAAAATTAAACCCCATCTTTTTCAGCGCTTTTGACATAGCCTCAGATTCTGGCGTTTGCACTGGTACATCTTTAAGCGATGCGGGAAAATTGACTATGGGTTTACCGTTGACAAAACCCCATAAAAATTCTGAAAAATTATTACCCTGCTCAACAAAAGCCAAATATGCCTTAGCATTGCCAATAATCGAATTAACCTTTAATCGATTACGTACTATTCCAGGGTTAAGCAATAACTCCTCAACTTTATCTTGATCATAAGTCGCAATAATAGTCGGTTCAAAATTAGCAAAGCATACTTCATAGTTAGCCTGCTTTTTAAGAATCGTAATCCAGGATAATCCAGCTTGCTGTCCGTCTAAACACAGTTTAGCAAAAAGCTCTATGGGGTCATAAACCGGCCGCCCCCATACCTCATCGTGATATTGTTGATACATAGGGTCTTCACTTACCCAGCCACATCGGTTAACTTGCATGTTATGGTGTCCATTAACAAATTCAGTAATACGTTAAAAAATAACCTACATCTACCTTGTTCTACAAGGTATAATCAATTCCATTTTCTATTAACAGCCTGACAGTAGTAGACATGACGACGAAACATGACGTAAAGACATTCCAGGGTTTCATCCTAACCCTACAAGAATACTGGGCGCAGCAAGGTTGCGCTATTGTTCAACCGTTAGATATGGAAGTGGGCGCAGGAACTTTCCACCCACAAACATTCTTACGCTCGTTAGGGCCAGAGCCAATGAGCAGCGCTTATGTGCAGCCATCGCGCCGTCCAACTGACGGCCGTTACGGTGATAACCCTAACCGCTTACAACACTATTACCAATTCCAGGTGGTATTGAAACCTTCCCCAGATAATATTCAAGAGTTATACCTTGGTTCGCTTGAAGCCTTAGGTATTGACACTCAAGTCCACGACATTCGATTTGTGGAAGATAACTGGGAATCACCGACTTTAGGTGCTTGGGGTTTAGGTTGGGAAGTCTGGCTAAACGGCATGGAAGTCACTCAGTTTACCTACTTCCAGCAAGTTGGCGGTATAGAGTGTAGCCCTGTTACGGGTGAAATCACTTACGGCTTAGAACGTCTAGCTATGTATATCCAAGAAGTCGACAGCGTCTATGACCTAGTGTGGACCGACGGACCAATGGGACGAGTCACATACGGCGACATTTTCCATCAAAATGAAGTTGAACAATCTACTTATAACTTTGAACACGCTAATGTTGAAGTGCTATTTAGACAATTTGATGACTGTGAAAAAGCTTGCCAACTTTTACTCGGTTTAGAAAAACCTCTGCCTCTACCTGCTTACGAGCAAGTGATGAAAGCCTCGCATGCTTTCAATCTACTTGATGCCCGCCATGCTATATCAGTCACTGAACGCCAGCGTTATATTTTACGCGTTCGCACCATGGCTAAAGGCGTTGCAGAATCTTATTATAAAGCACGTGAAGCGTTAGGCTTCCCTATGTGTAAGTAGAGGTAAACGATGAAATTTGAAAACTTACTCATTGAAATTGGTACTGAAGAGTTACCGCCAAAGGCACTGCGTACACTTGCAGAATCATTTTTAGCTAACTTTGAAGCTGAACTAACCAAAGCAGATTTACCTTTTACTGCATCGACTTGGTATGCAGCACCGCGCCGTTTAGCTATTAGCATTACCCAGTTAGCGTTAGCGCAAGCGGATAAAGTGGTTGAGAAACGCGGCCCAGCTGTCAGTTCAGCATTTGATGCTGACGGTAACCCAACCAAAGCAGCTCAGGGCTGGGCACGAGGCAACGGTATTACCGTAGAACAAGCTGACCGCCTAGTGACCGACAAAGGTGAGTGGTTAGTTCATCAAGCCAAGGTTGTTGGCGTAACCACAAGCAGCCTTATTGCTGACATGACTCAGCAAGCATTAGATAAACTGCCAATTCCAAAGCCAATGCGCTGGGGTAATAACAAAACTCAGTTTATTCGCCCAGTTCATACTGTCACCATGTTATTAGGCGGCGAGTCTATTTCGGGTGAAGTATTAGGCATTCAATCTGCACGAACTATTCGTGGCCATCGCTTTATGGGTAAAGCCACATTTGAGTTAGATCATGCAGACAACTACATCACTATGCTAAAAGAACAAGGCAAAGTGATTGCTGATTATCATGCTCGTAAAACCCTGATTAAAGCCGATGCAGAAAAAGCTGCTGCGGTTATTGGTGGTATAGCAGAACTGGAAGATGGCTTACTTGAAGAAGTCACCTCATTAGTTGAATGGCCAGTAGTATTAACCGCCAGCTTTGAAGAAAAGTTCTTAAACGTGCCAGCTGAAGCTTTGGTTTACACCATGAAAGGCGATCAGAAGTATTTTCCTGTGTTTGATAACGCAGGCAAGTTACTGCCTAACTTTATCTTTGTCACTAACATTGAATCTAAAGATCCACAGCAAATTATTTCAGGTAATGAAAAAGTGGTTCGCCCACGTCTTGCTGATGCTGAGTTTTTCTTCAACACAGATAAAAAACACACGCTGGAGTCTCGTTTAGCCAGCCTAGAAACTGTGGTATTCCAAAAGCAACTAGGCACGTTAAAGCAACGCGTTGAACGTATATCTGCAATGGCAGGTTTTATCGCAGCACAATTAAATGCCAACGAAGCTGATGCTAGTCGTGCCGGTTTATTATCTAAAGCAGACTTGATGACCAATATGGTAATGGAGTTTACTGATACTCAAGGCACTATGGGCATGCATTACGCCCGCCTAGATGGTGAGTCAGAAGCGGTTGCAGTTGCTATTGAGCAACAATATAAACCTAAGTTTTCAGGCGATACAGTTCCAACAGATGCGGTATCTTGTGCAGTTGCCTTAGCTGAAAAATTTGACACTCTTGTGGGTATTTTTGGCATAGGTCAAGCACCTAAAGGCGCTGCAGATCCATTTGCCCTTCGCCGTGCAGCTATTGGTATTCTACGTATTATTGTAGAGAACAACTTGCCATTAGACTTAGTCGAGTTAATTGCTCAAGCGCAAACACTGCACGGTGGTAGCCTTAGCAATAAAACAACCGCTGATGATGTACTTGAATTCTTTATGGCGCGATTCCGCAGTTGGTATCAAGATAAAGGCATTCAAGTTGATGTGATCTTGGCGGTACTCGCTCGTCGCCCTACTCGTCCGGCTGATTTTGATAGTCGTGTTAAAGCAGTATCACATTTCCGTAGTTTAGAAGCGTCTACAGCACTTGCCGCAGCCAATAAGCGAGTATCTAATATCTTGGCTAAGGTTGAAGGCACACTGCCTGAAACGATTAATCAAAGCTTATTAGTTGAACCAGCAGAAAAAGCCCTCGCGGATAAGTTAACTCAGCTGCAACCAGAGTTAGCACCATTATTTGCTAATGCAGATTATCAGCAGGCATTAACCTTGTTAGCCGATTTACGTGAAAGCGTAGACACTTTCTTTGAAGATGTCATGGTAATGGCTGATGATGAAGCGCTTAAAAATAACCGCTTAGCATTACTTAATAGCTTACGTGATCAGTTTTTACATGTGGCTGATATTTCGGTTTTACAGTAACTTCAGGTTTGCACTAACTGTTAGGTTAAATATCTATTATAAAAAAGCGCCCTAGGCGCTTTTTTTATGTCTTTAACAATATTTAAAATCGTAATAATTTCTGATGTAGCTCTTCAAAATATTCACGGGTAATATCCACTTGACTCAATAGCTTAATCAGCACTTCTTCTGATATTTTATTCGCTTGCAGCAGCATGGAACATTCGCTTATCACATTGGCTCGCCAGACCGCTTTAGCCGCACCAGACTTGGGTGGTACATTAGTATTAGCCAGCAAAGATAGATTTTCAGCAAAGGTATTTGGTAATTGCCAGTACTGAGCTAATAAAGCGCTTAACATCAGTGATTTTGAGGTCATCAGCTGACTAAATAATAATGAATTAGGCTGCTCGTCAGGTTCGGCCTGATAAAAAGCATCTATCAATATTTTGAAAATGGCAATTTTACCCACATCATGTAATAAGCCTAATAAAAAAGCACTATCACGTTCCCCCACAACAAGCTCGCTAGATAGAAAAGCCACTTGCATTGAGTGACGCCATATTTCGGCACCAAAACGACGAAAATAAATTGGCTTAATATCTATCATTTCTCGGGCTAAACAAGCCGACACAAACTGTCTTAATTGTTCTCGGCCTAATTGCACTAAAGCTTGCTGTAAATTGGTCACTTCTTTATCAGAGCGTTTGAACATTGTGGAGTTACACAGTTTTAGTACTTCAACACTTAACAAAGGATCTTGTTCAATTAATTGCAATACCTCTTTAATATCGACACCTTGATTAGCCAACTTATTATCTAGTTCAACTATTTTACTGGGCAGTTTTAAAACATTTTCCGCTATCTCTTTGGGGGAGCTTAACGCAACCTCAATTTTTCCCATCACTTGGCGTTCAAGATTGTTGGCTATGCCAGTACATTGCTGTTGCACAGGAAAAAGTAAGCTATAAAATAACGCAGAGACATCAATTGATGACAATTGCTCTGCCTCATTAACCTGTAACTCTGATTTAACCAAAGCTCGTTCGGTGGCATTAATACCCGATGTAGCTTTTAATTTTTCAGTATTTGATATTCCAGTAAACTTAGCTTGTTCTGCATTATCGCGAATATTAAATAACTTCTTAAAAAATGTTATGACCACGGCTTTGACCTAAAATGATGGTGAATAAAAGACTATGACTTAACCATAGCACCCTGGCATAAAATTGAGCGCTAGAGGGTACTGTTTTTTGACATAGCGCAGCAATTAAATCGAGACTAGGGCCTGTTGAAATTTCAAGGTTATTTTTGCAGCGAATTGTTGGTTTTAATAAGCCCACCAGCTTAATTTAGGCGGTACTTATCAAAATAACTTTATTCTTGAGCCGTTCAAAAACCTCAATAACTCATCGCGATAAACAGCTAAACTCAAACTGTTCAAGTTTAGCAGAATTAATTAGAGTTCATTTTAGCTAAAATTAGCAACATAAAATTCATCTGTTAACCCGAATAGAGGTTACCCACAACCTTGAATAAAAGGCAAAATATACCAATAAAAAAAGGAAAGCCTAAGCTTTCCTTTTTCAACATTACGTTTAGTTTGAAAACTAGACGTCTAAGTTAGCCACATTTAACGCGTTAGTTTCAATAAACTCACGACGAGGCTCAACGTGATCACCCATCAAACAAGTGAACAGTTGATCGGCAGCTACCGCATCTTCAATCATAACTCGCAACATACGACGTGATTCAGGATCCATTGTAGTTTCCCACAACTGCTCAGGGTTCATTTCACCCAGACCTTTGTAACGTTGAATGTATAAACCGCGTTTAGCTTCGCTTATAGTCCAATCTAACGCTTCTAAGAAGCTATCCACTTCTTTTAAACGCTCACCACGTTGTACATAGCCGCCTTCTTCAATCATACCGTCTAAAGCTGCGCCTAATTTAGCAATACGCTGGTAGTCGGTTGAAGTGAAAAAGTCATATCCAAATACGTAGCTAGTATCAATACCGTGCTTACGAATAATTACTTTTGGGGTATACACCTTACGCTCAGGATCAAGAATAACTTCTGCAGAGAAAATAATACCGCTGCTTTCACGTTCAACTAACTCATCGATAAAGGTTTTACACCATTGTGTCATTCGCGCTTCGTCACTTAACATCTCTAACGTGACTTCTGGATGATATAACATGCGATCGGTTAGGTTCATCGGGAAACGTTTTTCTAAACGTTTAATGATTTTTTCAACTTCACGATACTGAGTCACTAAACGCTCTAATGGTTCACCACTCATGCCAAGTGCACCTTGGCTTGGATAGACATGGGTGCCATCTAAAGCTTGGGTTGTTAGGTATTCAGTTAGCGCTAACTCATCTTTTAAGTACTGTTCTTGCTTACCTTTTTTAACTTTATACAAAGGTGGTTGTGCAATATACACATAACCACGTTCAATAAGTTCAGGCATTTGACGGAAGAAGAAGGTCAACAGCAAGGTACGAATATGTGAGCCGTCGACGTCAGCATCGGTCATGATAACGATATTGTGGTAACGGGTTTTATCTGGATCATATTCATCACGGCCAATACCACAACCCAGTGCGGTAATCAGCGTGGCGACTTCTTGTGAAGATAACATTTTATCAAAACGAGCTTTTTCTACGTTTAAAATTTTACCTTTTAACGGCAGAATAGCCTGGTTTTTACGGTTACGCCCCTGCTTGGCACTACCGCCAGCAGAGTCACCTTCCACTATGTATATTTCAGAAAGACCAGGATCTTTCTCTTGGCAATCGGCCAGTTTACCCGGTAAACCACCTAAATCTAATGCGCCTTTGCGACGTGTCATTTCACGTGCTTTACGCGCTGCTTCACGGGCTCGAGCGGCATCAACAATTTTACCGACAATCAACTTAGCGTTAACTGGGTTTTCCAATAGGTAGTCATTTAACTTCTCACCCATGGTTTGTTCTACTGCACTTTTCACTTCACTTGAGACTAATTTATCTTTGGTCTGTGAACTGAACTTTGGATCTGGCACTTTAACTGAAATAACCGCTGTTAAGCCTTCACGGGCATCATCACCTGTGGCGCTAGTTTTACCTTTTTTATTAAAGCCTTCACGCTCCATGTAGGTATTCAAGTTACGGGTTAACGCACCACGGAAACCGGCTAAATGAGTACCACCATCACGTTGAGGGATGTTATTAGTAAAACAGAAAATATTTTCTTGATAACCGTCATTCCATTGCATAGCCACTTCAACGGTTATGCCGTCTTCACGCTCTTGAACAAAATGGAATACTTCTTTGTTGATCGGTGTCTTATTACGATTTAAGTAATCGACGAACGCGCTAATACCGCCTTCATATTTAAAGAACTCTTCTCTGTTTTCACGCTCATCTACAAGGCGAATACCGACGCCTGAGTTAAGGAAAGAGAGCTCACGAACACGTTTGGCTAAAATATCAAAATGAAACTCTACGTTGGTAAACGTTTCAGAGCTTGGCCAAAAACGAATTTCAGTACCGGTTTTAACCGAATCGCCAATTTCGGTAATAGGTGAATCAGGCACACCATGGGTGTAAAACTGTTCATAAATCTTACCCGCTCGACGAATAGTCAACTGCAGTTTTTTTGATAATGCATTAACTACCGATACGCCGACACCATGAAGTCCGCCAGAGACTTTATATGAGTTATCATCAAACTTACCACCAGCATGCAGGATAGTCATGATCACTTCAGCGGCAGAAACCCCTTCTTCTTCATGAATAGCAACCGGGATACCACGGCCATCATCTTTGACAGACACTGAACCATCTGTATGGATCATGATAGTAATGTCACTACAGTGACCGGCTAACGCTTCATCGATAGAGTTATCGACGACTTCGAATACCATATGGTGAAGGCCCGTACCATCATCAGTATCACCAATATACATACCAGGGCGCTTACGTACTGCATCAAGGCCTTTTAGCACCTTAATACTCGAAGAATCGTAACTATTCTCTGACATATTTCTCTCTCGTTGTTATTCAATAACCGTTACTTGTCCATCTTCAACATGAAATATCCTGTCGGGTGGACTTGTTAACGAATCGACTATTGCTGCAGGTTCGATAGCGGTGACAAATATTTGTGCGCCGGTTTCAGTTAACTGTTTCAACAATAGCTGCCTATGCTGTGCATCCAACTCTGACGGTAAATCGTCGACTAAATAAATGCTGTTTTTATTCAGTTGTTGTTTGAGCAACTTTCCCTGTGCAATACGCAGTGCACAGACTAATAATTTTAATTGACCACGGGATAACGCATCCTGCGCAGGCAAATTACCTACCCGTAAACGTAAATCCGCTTTATGCGGGCCGCTTGCGGTATGTCCGCTGGCTAAATCTCTAGGATATTGGTTTTCTAATAATTGCGAAAAATCCGTTTTGCTATCCCACCCTCGGGTAAAGGAAACATTAATATTAACCTGAGGTAAAAACTCATTGATTATACCCTTTAGTAGCTCATTTAACGAGTCTACATAGTGATTTCGTATATCAGTGACCTGTTCAGCATACCGCACCAATTCCTTATCCCAAAACTGTATTTGAGAATAGGCGGTTTGATTTCTAAGAAGTTGATTTCTTTGCTTTAAAATGCGTCTAGTATTGACCCAAGCTTGGTAAAATTGTGGATCAGAATGAAACGCCCCCCAATCAATAAACTGCCGTCTGGCTTTTGGTCCTTCAAACAGTAATGAAAAACTTTCTGGAGTGATCACCTGAATAGGTAATGTTTCAGCTAATACCGACAGTTTTTTCACTTTATCGCCATTAATTTTAACTTCGATTTCGCCACTACGGTGGCGGCGCAAACCTATTTTGGTGTGTTCTTCATCATCGATAAGTTGGGCAAATAGCACTAAATTGTCGGCGTCGGTATTAATCACCCGTTGCGATAAGTGGCTACGAAAAGAGCGTCCCATACCTAAAAAGAAAATAGCTTCAAGAATGCTGGTTTTGCCACTGCCATTTTGACCATAAATCAAATTTAACCCATTGCCAGTGCTAAGGTTAGCAGACAAAATATTACGGAAAGAGTTAATAGTAAGGCGGCTAAGATTCATGCAAACCTATGGGTAACTAAACGTGCTGAATTAAAGACAAAACAAGGTGCTTATAAGCACCTTGTTAACCATGGTTAGTAGACTACCACAACGCCCTTATAGGCGCATTGGCATAACCACATACATAGAGTCTTCTTCAAGATGATTTTCAATTAAGGCACTGGAATTGCCATCAATTAGGGTAATACGCACTTCATCACTGGCAAGATTATTAAGGACATCCAGTAAATAGCTAACATTAAAGCCTATTTCTAAATTATCTGAATCATAATCAACATCAATAATCTCTTCGGCTTCTTCTTGTTCAGGGTTATTAGCGGTAATTTTTAATAAGCCTGGCTCAAGCTGAATACGTACACCACGGAATTTCTCGTTAGATAAGATGGATGCTCTAGTTAACGCCTGTTTAAGCTGATTACGACTGGCAATAACAATTTTATTACCGCCTTTTGGTAACACGCGACGATAATCTGGGAAGCGCCCATCAACTAATTTACTGGTAAAGACTGCATTTGCCGTTACCGCCCGAATGGCGTTATCACCAATACTGATAGTAATATCTTGATCTTCACTATCCAATAAGCGCGACATTTCAACCACACCTTTACGCGGTACAATCACTTGTTTTTCTGGCAGTGTTTGTTCAACCTTACGATGGCTTAATGCTAAACGGTGGCCATCGGTTGCAATAGAACGCAACATATTACCTTCGGTTTCAAATAATAAACCATTGAGATAATAACGCACATCTTGGTTAGCCATTGAAAACTGGGTTGAATCGATAATCGACTTCAACACACCCTGCTTTATACTAAATTCAATATCCGCTTGAAAAGCTTCAACATTAGGGTAATCTTCAGCCGGTAATGTGGCCAATGAAAAACGGCTACGGCCAGAACGCAGTAACCATTTATTATCTTGTTGTTCAATATGCAGCTCAGATGAGTCAGGTAATGATTTAACAATATCTAACAGCTTTTTAGCTGGAACCGTTGTGCGCCCAGTAACAACATCACCTTGAATAGCGGCTTGGCCAACCAGTTCAACCTCTAAATCTGTACCGGTTAACTTAAGTGAGTTGTCACTAACTTCAACAAGTAAATTGGCAAGAATGGGTAAGTTGTGTCTACGTTCCACGGCACCACAGACCAATTGCAATGGTTTTAACAGTGCATCCCTATCAATTGAAAATTTCATTGTGTCAGTATTCCCTGAATTAAGAAGAAAGCGTTCTAATTAAGTTGGCATAATCTTCTTTAATGTCGTGACTTTCTTCGCGCAGCTGTGCAATTTTGCGACAAGCATGTAGCACGGTTGTATGGTCACGACCACCAAATGCATCACCTATTTCAGGTAAGCTATGGTTTGTGAGTTCTTTAGATAGCGCCATCGCCACTTGTCTTGGCCTTGCCACACTACGCGAGCGACGTTTAGACAGCATATCTGCCATTTTTATTTTGTAGTATTCTGCCACTGTTTTCTGAATATTGTCTATCGTGACTAGCTTTTCTTGTAACGCTAAGAGATCACGTAACGCTTCACGGACAAAATCAATGGTAATTGGGCGGCCAGTAAAGTTAGCATTAGCAATAACACGGTTTAATGCGCCTTCTAATTCACGCACGTTAGAGCGTAAACGCTTGGCAATAAAGAAAGCCACTTCATCGGGAAGGTTAATACCACTCTCTTGTGCTTTACGCATTAAAATCGCTACGCGGGTTTCTAACTCTGGTGGCTCAATGGCCACGGTTAACCCCCAACCAAAACGTGATTTTAAACGATCTTCTACACCGTCAATCTCTTTAGGATAACGATCTGAAGTTAAGATGATCTGATGATTCCCTTCTAATAACGCATTGAAGGTATGGAAAAATTCTTCTTGTGAACGATCTTTATTGGCAAAGAATTGAATATCGTCAATAAATAATGCGTCAACACTGCGATAGTAACGTTTGAATTCTTCTATCGCATTATTTTGCAGCGCTTTAACCATGTCCTGCACAAAACGCTCAGAATGCATGTAAACCACTTTTGCATTGGGATTATTTTTAATGATGCCATTGCCGACAGCATGCAATAAGTGAGTTTTACCTAAACCTGTGCCGCCATATAAAAATAACGGGTTATAGGCTCCACCTGGATTTTCAGCAACTTGTAATGCAGCCGCCTTACCTAATTGGTTTGATTTACCTTCAACAAAGTTATCAAACTGATAAGTAGGGTTAATATTACTGCGATGATTAGCATTGGCTACAGGGTCAGCCTGGGTGTTGAAGGTTGTACCAACACGCGCCTTAGTTTGATGACCACTTGGCTTTGCATAAACAGGCGCTGAAACCACTGGGGTTTGGCGAGCTGAAGGACGACTACCAATATCAAAACGCAGTTTTGGCGCATTACTGCCCATTTGCTCGGTAAAAAATTGATTAATGATATTAATGTACTTATCACGTACCCAATCTAATACGAATCTATTCGGAGCATAAAGAACTAAGGTATCACCGTCCATTTCAGCTTGTAACGGACGGATCCACATACTGAACTGCTGAGCCGATAATTCGTCTTGCAGCCTACCGATACATTGTTGCCAAAGTGAAACCGCCACTTATTTCTTCCCCAAAATAGGTTAACAAAAGGAGATCTATTCTATAGTGAGATCAGGATGATCGCTATCGTTAATCTAATATTTATCCCCAAGGCGATCATTGTATGTGGATATCTTCGATCATTAAAGATCAAAGCCGATCTATTTTTTGTAAAAATGATGCAACTCCCGCTTTATTAACCGATCCGGAATGATCTATAATGCGCTATCTTCGATCTAGTAAGATAGTTCCAAAACCACTAGATATTGTGTTGATACACAGAGTTATCCACACAATATTGTGGTAATTACCGAATAGTAACGAAGGTTCATTGGCAGAAATTTATCATATAACCATTTTGGCTGTTGACGCTGAGAGTTAAAGTGATTACAATTCGGCCTCTTTTTTACCCTTACCTCTAATGTTGGAGATAAGGCAAATTCACTAACAAAGACGGATTGCCATCATGAGTAAACGTACTTTTCAACCTAGCAACCTGAAGCGCAAGCGTTCTCACGGCTTTCGCGCTCGTATGGCCACTGTAGGCGGCCGTAAGGTGCTTGCACGTCGTCGTGCGAAAGGTCGCGCTCGTTTGTCTGCTTAATAAGTAGATAACTAGGTGACTAGCTATACCTTTACGCGGGAGTTACGTTTGTTAACTCCCGCGCAATTTAAATCTGTATTCTCCAATCCAATCAAAGCATCCTCTGCTGAAATAACTCTGCTCGCCGTTCCAAACCAAGAGCTACATCCCCGTTTAGGATTAACTGTTGCCAAGCGTTTTGTTAAACGTGCTAATCAACGTAATCGTATTAAACGTGTGATAAGAGATAGTTTTCGTTTACATCAACACGACATCCCCAACATAGATATCGTAGTATTAGTCAGAAATGGCGTGATGGAAATGGAAAATGCAGAACTACATAAATTGATAGAAAAGCTATGGCGCAAACTCAGTCGCCGTTACAATGGCTAGCAACCACGTTAATTCGTGGCTATCAACTTCTTATCAGCCCAATGATTGGACCGCGTTGTCGATTCAATCCAACATGTTCACATTATGCTATTGAAGCAATAAAAACACATGGAACGGCAAAAGGTTGTTGGTTTGCAATCAAACGCATATTAAAATGTCACCCTTTACATCCTGGCGGAAGTGATCCCGTCCCACCCAAAAATGACAGGTGTAATAAATAGGCTATGGAATCTCAACGCAATATATTGCTAATCGGTTTGCTGTTTGTCAGCTTTTTAATGTGGCAGCAATGGCAAACAGATAACACACCACAACCCGTCGCAACTGAATCATCGGTTGTAGCATCGACGGCAAATCATTCTCAAACGTCTGATGTTCCAGATGCAGATACTTCCCTACCGGAAGTGGTCAGTGCATCTAAAGAACTTATCACTATTACTACTGACCAATTAGTATTAAAAATTGATCCAGTGGGTGGTGATATTGTTTATTCAGCATTAGTTGGACACAGACTTGAAATCGATAAAGAAGAATCTTTTGTGCTACTTGAGCAAACAAAAGACATCTACTATATCGCCCAAAGCGGCTTAATTGGCCGTAATGGTATTGATAGCAGTGCAAAAGGTCGCGCACATTATACTAGCTCGTCACAGCAATATACCTTAGCTGATGACCAGGATAGTGTAGAAGTGCCATTAACTTTTGTTGCTGACAACGGCGTTACTTACACGAAAGTCTTTGTACTTCACCGTGGTAAATTTAGTATTGACGTTGATTACCGCATAAACAACACTTCAGCTGAACAACTGCAAGTTCAAATGTATGGCCAAATTAAGCACAGCATCAAAGAAAGCGAAGGCAGCATGATGATGCCAACTTATCGCGGTGCGGCATTCTCAACGGCAGACACTCGTTATGAGAAATACAGCTTTGATGACATGGCAGACAAAAACCTAGACAAGAAAACATTAGGTGGTTGGGCAGCAATGCTACAACACTATTTTGTTTCAGCTTGGGTGCCACCGGCTAATGACCAAAACATCATTTTTTCAAGCGTCAGTGCGGGTGGTTTAGCTAACATAGGTTTCCGTGGTGCAATATATGATATTGCACCAGGTGCTGAGCAAACAATTTCATCGCAATTCTATGTTGGCCCTAAAGATCAAGAAGCATTATCTGCTATCTCTGAGTCTTTGAACCTAGTAGTCGATTACGGTTTTCTTTGGTGGTTAGCTATTCCAATTCACTGGTTATTGATGTTCTATCAATCATTTGTGGGTAACTGGGGTATGGCGATTATTCTAATTACCTTAACTGTACGTGGTTTGTTATATCCATTAACCAAAGCGCAATATACCTCTATGGCTAGAATGCGTAACCTGCAGCCTAAGCTAACGGATATGAAAGAACGCTTTGGTGATGACCGTCAAAAGATGGGTCAAGCTATGATGGAACTGTACAAGAAAGAAAAAGTAAATCCACTTGGTGGCTGTTTACCTATCTTGTTACAGATGCCTATATTCATCGCACTTTATTGGGTACTACTTGAAAGTTATGAATTGCGTCATGCGCCATTCATGCTATGGATTAACGATTTATCGGTACAAGATCCTTACTATGTACTCCCATTATTAATGGGTGTGTCTATGTGGTTAATGCAAAAGATGCAACCAATGGCACCGACTATGGACCCAATGCAAGTTAAGATGATGCAGTGGATGCCGGTTATCTTTACCGTGTTCTTCCTATGGTTCCCAGCAGGTTTAGTACTTTACTGGTTAGTAGGTAACTTAGTGGCCATTACCCAACAAAAGATTATTTATGCCGGACTTGATAAAAAAGGCTTAAAATAAGCCCAAGCTCTGCAGTAAACTAATTATATAGTTTAATAATAAAAAAGGCGGCTTAATTGGCCGCCTTTTCCATTAATGATTTAGCAGGAAATAACCGTGACAACAGATACTATTGTGGCACAAGCTACTGCACCCGGTCGTGGTGGCGTAGGCATTATTCGCGTATCAGGTGACTTAGCTAGCTCAGTGGCCACCGCCATAATTGGCCATGTGCCAAAAACCCGCTATGCAGAGTATTGTGACTTTAATAGTAGCGATGGTCAGGTTATCGACCAAGGCATTGCTTTGTTTTTCAAAGGCCCTAACTCATTTACTGGTGAAGATGTATTAGAGCTACAAGGTCATGGCGGCCAAATAGTATTAGACATGCTAATAAAGCGTGTTATGGAAGTTGACGGCATTCGTATTGCTAAACCGGGTGAGTTCAGTGAACAGGCATTTTTGAACGACAAACTTGATTTAACCCAGGCTGAAGCCATTGCAGACTTAATTGATGCAACCAGTGAACAAGCCGCTAAAAGCGCGCTGCAGTCATTACAAGGTGAGTTCTCTAAGGAAGTTCATCAATTAGTTGAGCAAGTCACCAACCTACGTTTATACGTTGAAGCAGCGATTGATTTCCCAGATGAAGAAGTCGACTTTTTATCCGATGGAAAAATTGCCAATGCGCTGTATAAAATAATCGACAAATTAACCCACGTTCAAGCCAGTGCAAAGCAAGGTTCAATTATCCGCGAAGGCATGAAAGTGGTTATTGCTGGTCGTCCTAACGCCGGTAAATCAAGCTTACTTAATGCATTAGCAGGTAAAGAGTCCGCCATTGTGACTGAAATTGCTGGTACAACCCGTGATGTGTTACGTGAGCATATTCACCTTGATGGCATGCCACTGCATATCATCGATACAGCAGGTTTACGTGATACAACAGATACCGTTGAACAAATTGGTATTGAGCGCGCCTGGGCTGAAATAGCCACTGCTGACAGAGTGTTATTTATGGTCGATGGCACCACAACCGATGCCGTCAACCCACATGATATTTGGCCAGACTTTATTGACCGCTTACCACCAAGATTAGGTATTACCGTTATTCGTAATAAAGCGGATTTAAGCGGTGAAGTTTTAGATAATACCGAAGTCCAAGGTAACAGTGTTTATCGTATTTCGGCTAAAACTGGTTTAGGAATTGAAGATCTGAAACAGCATCTTAAATCGTTAATGGGCTATCAAAGTAACCTAGAAGGTGGCTTTATTGCCCGTCGCCGTCATTTAGAAGCATTAGATTTAGCCTCAAGCCATTTAATGCTAGGCAAAGAACAGCTTGAAGTGTATTTAGCAGGAGAGTTACTGGCAGAAGAATTACGCATGTGCCAAATGGCCTTATCCGAAATAACCGGTAAATTTACCTCCGATGACTTGCTAGGCAAGATATTCGGCTCATTCTGTATTGGTAAATAGTGGATAGATAAATAGGCTTATATTTTATGACGCTTGCTAATCGTGTTGTCGTTCTCGACTTTGAGACCACGGGTTTATCACCTGACAATGGTGATCGCGCCATTGAAATTGGCGCGGTGAAGTTGATTGATGGCCAAATAGTGGATACTTTTCAAAAACTCATTAATCCAGGTAAACGGGTAAACAGCTTTATTGAACAATATACCGGTATTAGCAATAGCATGCTCAAGCACGCCCCTAGCTCTAAAGAAGTGATGGCACAATTTGCCAAGTTTATCGATGGATTTAATTTAGTGGCGCACAACGCCAGTTTTGATAAAAAATTCTTAGATGCTGAATTCAACCATAATAAGCTGCACTATAACGGCCACTTTGCCTGCTCTTTGTTATTATCGCGCCGGATCAGCCAAGATGCGCCTAACCATCAACTCGGTACATTAGTAAATTATCACCAATTGCCTAACGACGGTGTATTTCACCGTGCCTTAGCAGACGCCACCATGACCAGTCACCTTTGGTTACATCAACTTAATATACTGCAACAGCAATTACCACAGCACCAGATAACCTTGGATATTATCAATAAAATATCCAGCCTGCCCAAAACGCAAATTAATCGATATTTAGCCAATCTATAAAGGATTTAAACTCCATTAATGATATAGATTAAGGTAATTTATCAGCCAGCATATCGACCAATAAACGCACTTTAGCAGACAAATGTCTATTCTGCGGATACAAGGCCCAAATACCTTCTTTTGCCTGTTGGTACTGAGCCAGTAACACCGTCAGTTGGCCTTGTGCTATAGCATCATTAACGTAATAACCAGGTAGTTGCACAATGCCCATTCCCCTTAATGCTGCATCCAGTAAAGTCATGCCACTGCTACATTGTAAACGTCCCTGCACTTTAACCACTTTCTCTTTACCCTGCTCATCAAAATGCCAGTGGCTGTTAGTACCAATTAAGCAATCGTGCTGATTTAAATCGGTTAAATATTCAGGTACGCCATATTGCTTTAAGTAGGTTGGTGAAGCACAGACATATTGGCGCCGACTACTAAGCCGCTTAGCAATTAAACTAGAATCGGCCAAACGCCCTAATCGAATAGCCAAGTCATAACTACCATCTACCAAGTCCAATTGTTTATTGGTTAATTCGCAAATGACTTCAACTTGAGGATATTGCGCCATAAAATCAACCACGATAGGCATAATAAACCTTTCACCATAAGTGACTGGTGCGGTCATTCTAATTAACCCCTGCGGAGAATGATGTAAACGAGAAACAGCACGTTCAGCTTCTTCAAGACCATCAAGCACTTGGCGGCAATGACGAAAATATATAGCGCCTTCTTCGGTGAGTGATACTTTACGTGTGGTACGATAAAATAATTTTATTGTCAGTCTATTCTCAAGCTGACTCACTTGGCGACTCACCTGTGCAGTAGATATGCCCAAGCGGCTAGCAGCTTGAGTAAAACTTTCCGTTTGTGCAACCGCGACAAACTCGACCACCCCATCCCATGGCATCATTGTTACACCCTCGTAAAAGTGATTTGTAATATAAGCTAATTATCATCTTACAGAAAACAATTACAATAGTTTTATGATCTACACTATGTAGAGAGATTTTTTGTTAACCTAGCTTAAGTAACCCAAAATAGGAATAACCATATGTCAGCACAATTTATAAAATCTAAAGCCGCCGTTGCTTGGGGACCAGGTCAACCGTTAAAAATAGAAGAAGTCGACGTGATGTACCCAAAAGCGGGTGAAGTCATGGTACGTATTGTGGCATCGGGCGTTTGTCACACCGATGCTTTCACCTTATCTGGCGATGATCCTGAAGGTGTATTTCCAGCTATTTTAGGTCATGAAGGTGGCGGTATCGTTCATATGATCGGTGAAGGTGTTACTAGTGTAAAGGTGGGTGATCATGTTATTCCACTTTACACCGCTGAATGTGGTAAGTGTAAGTTCTGTACTTCAGGTAAAACCAACTTATGTAGCGCAGTACGTGAAACCCAAGGTAAAGGCTTAATGCCTGACGGCACCACTCGTTTCTTTAAAGATGGCGAGCCTATTTTTCACTATATGGGCTGTTCAACATTTTCTGAATACACGGTATTACCGGAAATATCATTAGCAAAAGTTAACCCAACAGCCCCGCTTGAAGAAGTGTGTTTATTAGGTTGTGGTGTTACTACAGGTATGGGGGCGGTACTGAAAACAGCTAAAGTTCAAAAAGGCGATACAGTCGCTATATTCGGTTTAGGTGGAATAGGTTTATCAGCAATTATCGGTGCAACCATGGCTGGCGCTAGTCGAATTATTGGTGTTGATCTTAATGAATCTAAATTTGAGCTGGCTAAAAAATTAGGCGCAACCGACTGCATTAATCCTAAAAACTTTGATAAGCCTATTCAAGATGTGATTGTTGAAATGACTGATGGCGGTGTTGATTTCTCATTCGAATGTATTGGTAACGTCAACGTAATGCGCAGCGCACTAGAATGTTGTCATAAAGGATGGGGAGAGTCTGTCGTTATCGGTGTTGCGGGTGCAGGCCAAGAAATATCAACCCGCCCATTCCAATTGGTAACTGGTCGAGTATGGCGTGGTAGTGCATTTGGTGGCGTAAAAGGACGCAGTGAATTACCTGGTATTGTTGAACAATACTTAGCAGGTGAATTCAAATTAGACCACTTTATTACCCACACTATGGGACTTGAAGGTATTAATGATGCATTTGAATTAATGCATAAAGGTGAAAGTATTCGCAGTGTAATTCACTTTAATAAGTAATTTTATTCAACAAAATAACCAGATAGAACAGCCTAATAACACTATTTAGTGTTATTAGGTTTTTCTTATAAAACAGCAAAAGGAATCAAGATGCCTATTCAACAAGTGAGCTCAACTAAAGTATTTAATGGCTGGCATAAACAGTTTAGTCATCAATCAACTAGCACACACTGTAGTATGCGTTTTGCTATTTTCTTGCCACCACAAGCGCAAACAAAAAAAGTGCCGGTGCTTTATTGGTTATCAGGGTTAACCTGCACAGATGAAAATTTTATGCAAAAAGCTGGAGCACTAAAACTTGCAGCAGAATTAGGCATTGCTATTGTTTGTCCAGATACCAGCCCCCGCGGTGATGATGTAGCAGATGACAGTAAAGGTGCATATGATTTTGGCCTAGGCGCAGGCTTTTATCTAAATGCCACCCAAGCTCCTTTTGATAAGCATTATAAAATGTATGATTATGTCGTTGATGAGTTACCTGCCATTATTGAAGCTAACTTTCCCGTCACAAAACAACGTGCAATTAGCGGCCATTCTATGGGAGGCCATGGTGCACTGCTTATCGCCTTTAGTAATCTTGCAAGATACAGCAGTGTTTCAGCATTCAGTCCAATCTGCCACCCCATTAGTTGTCCCTGGGGCCAAAAAGCCTTCAAAGGCTATTTAGGAGAAGATAACAATGCCTGGCTTGAATATGACAGCTGTGAGCGGCTAAAAATGTTAACCGATGAAAAAAACTATATTCCAGCGCTGGTGGACCAAGGTAGTGATGATAACTTTTTAGCTGAACAGCTAAACCCACAAGCATTACAAGAGGCCGCTAAACAGGTTAATTACCCGTTAACCTTACGCATGCAAGAAGGCTATGATCACAGTTATTATTTCATCTCTAGTTTTATTGAAGAACATCTACGCTTTCACGCTAGATATTTTTAACCAGTAAAACCCACCTTATAAAAATGAAAAAGGAATGTATCTACATTCCTTTTTTAAGTTGTAAAATCAATATATATCCAATTAATTTAGCTACTTGAATTTTAACTTATAAAAATATTTAACCAAATCATCCTTAGCTTTAAGATCCAGAAAAAAGCAGATGTCATTGTTGCAATAGCCATTAATGCGTGAGCAACATCAATAACATTAACTATTTCTTATAAACTGGCGGATGCAGCAAACAATATAGCCAAGAATTACCTTTAAAAAACTAATCTAATCATATATATAACAACCCCGTAAATCACCATCTTCATATTCACACGGTACATAATGGCAAAAGTACAGCTAAAAAACTTAGTTGCTATGCCTACTATGGCGCTGATCCACAACCCAAAATAGCAACTGCAACTCTGCCTATATAACCCATCCCACAGTACCTCAATAGTACTGGCAAATACTCACGCATGGCTAATATGACCCCTCTGCACCATCCTCATGATGTTTACCACGCAGAATACTAATTGTATGGTCTAAATATCTAAATGGTACAAACCGAGAGTAAATCAGGCAAAATGAATAGATATCCCGAACATTATTTGGAGTTAACATGGCAAAAGTAGCACTATTAGTTGGCACAACTTTAGGCGGTAGTGAGTATATAGCTGATGATTTGGCTGCTCAACTGGTTGAAATAGGCCATCAAACAGCCGTTATTTTAGACCCAAATCTACACAATTTACGCGAATATCCACTATGGATTTTAGTCTGTTCGACCCATGGAGCAGGTGATCTACCCGACAATATCCAGCCTTTTTATCAACAATTAATAGTAGAAATGCCGGATTTAAAACAATACCAGTTTGCTTTATGCGCAATTGGTGATTCAAGTTACGATACTTTTTGTCAGGGGCCTGAATTGCTAATTAGCTTATTTGAAGCCGCTGGAGCAAAAGCCATTGTGGATAAGATCCAAATTGATGTACAACGCGATCCTATCCCTGAAGAGCCCGCTTTATCATGGTTATCTAGTTGGCAGGAACAGATCATTTAGATCTATTAACACTTTTTATGGGTGTAAAAGATCAACCACCCACAATTTAGTTCCAGTTTATCCACAAAAAACTAATTTAATTTATAAGTATGTGGATAAACTATTAATTTATACGATCATAACCCTGTACTGTTCACACCCCGATCTTGATCAAGATCGTCCCTGTGGATAACTGTGCGATCTATCCCCAGCTTATCTTGGGTTTGATCGCTGAATGATCACAGGTTTGAGATCTTGTAAACCCATAATACTAAATAGAAATTAGCGTTACCCACAGATTTAGTCGATCCTAATAATAAACATAATAAGAAGATCTATATAAAGATCTTAAGATCTATTAGTCAAACCTCATTAGATCGAACAGGTAAAAATGATCTTTCACCAAGTGCCCTGCAAATGCTAAAATGATCCGCTCAATTTGAACTCGACTAAAACTCGATTATTTTTTTAACCCATTTTTTAAATTAGTTAACGTAGGTTGCAAATGCATTTTCATGAACGGTTTGATGTAATTGTTGTTGGTGGTGGTCATGCCGGAACTGAGGCTGCACTCGCCGCTGCAAGAATGGGATCAAAAACCCTATTGCTCACACACAATATCGATACCCTAGGACAAATGTCCTGTAATCCAGCAATTGGTGGTATTGGAAAGGGTCATTTGGTTAAAGAAATCGATGCCTTAGGCGGTTCAATGGCAATTGCAACTGACTTTGCAGGAATTCAATTTAGAACATTAAATTCTAGCAAGGGCCCAGCAGTTCGCGCCACTCGAGCACAAGCTGATCGAGCTTTATATCGTCAAAAAATACAACAGATTCTTCAAAATCAAGCTAATTTGCGTATATTCCAACAAGCTGTAGATGATGTTGTTGTTGAAAACAATAGAATTATAGGTGTTGTTACTCAAATGGGATTAGCATTTGAAGCACCAAGCGTGGTGTTAACAACAGGCACTTTTTTAAGCGGTAAAATACATATTGGAATGCAAAATTATAGTGGTGGCAGAGCCGGTGATCCGCCAGCTATCGCATTAGCCAATCGTTTACGTGAGTTACCTATCCGTGTAGGCCGATTAAAAACAGGTACGCCACCGCGTATTGATGCGAATACAATAGATTTTGATCAAATGACAGAGCAAAAAGGCGATACACCATTGCCAGTAATGTCTTTTATCGGTGATGTCAGTCAGCATCCTAAACAAGTGTCTTGTTATATCACTCACACTAACGAAAAAACTCACGATATTATTCGAGGCGGATTAGACAGAAGCCCTATGTATTCTGGGGTTATCGAAGGTATAGGCCCAAGATATTGTCCCTCTATTGAAGATAAAATACATCGTTTTGCGGACAAATCATCTCACCAAATATTTATTGAGCCTGAAGGTCTTAGTACCAATGAAATTTACCCCAATGGTATTTCAACCAGTTTACCATTTGACGTACAACTTAATTTAGTTCGTTCGATCAAAGGCATGGAAAATGCTGAAATTATGCGACCTGGTTATGCGATTGAATATGACTATTTTGATCCAAGGGATCTGAAAAACTCACTCGAAACCAAAGCGATCGGCGGATTATTCTTTGCTGGACAAATCAACGGCACAACCGGATATGAAGAAGCTGCTGCGCAAGGTTTACTTGCAGGAATGAATGCAAGTTTACAAGTGCAAGGTAAAGACAGTTGGTGTCCACGCCGTGATGAAGCTTATCTTGGTGTTTTAGTGGATGATTTATCAACTTTGGGCACCAAAGAACCGTACCGTATGTTTACTAGTCGAGCTGAATACCGTTTACTGCTTCGTGAAGACAATGCTGACTTACGCCTCACAGAAAAAGGTCGTGAATTAGGATTAGTAGATGATGATCGCTGGGCTAAGTTCAGTAAAAAACGTGAATCGATCGAGTTAGAGTTGCAACGTCTCCGTGGTCAATGGGTTCACCCCAATTCACCTTTGCTAGATGTATTAAACCCTGAGTTAAATACACCTATATCGCGTGAGGCCTCTTTTGAAGATTTATTACGTCGTCCGGAAATGGACTATGCTAAGTTAATGTCTTTAGAAGGTTTTGGTCCTGGACTGGAAGATCCACAAGCAGCAGAACAAGTTCAAATTCAGGTTAAATATTCTGGTTATATTCAACGTCAACAAGGTGAAATTGATAAAGCTATTCGCCATGAAAGCTCATTATTACCATTAGATCTGGATTATCAAGAAGTGCCAGGCTTATCTAATGAAGTGATCGCGAAATTGAATAATCATAAACCAGATACAGTAGGTCAAGCATCACGTATATCAGGAATAACTCCTGCAGCCATATCCATTTTATTAGTGCACTTGAAAAAACGCGGTTTATTAAGAAAAACAGCATAAATTCAAACAAACTAATTAAACTCAATAATAAGGGGAGCCATAAGGCTTCCCTTAGTGCTTTTACGGCTTCATAATACCGAGGCTTACCGTTTTAAATTAAAGAGGCATTATCTGTGTTAGCTGCTCAACTTAGTGATTATTTAGCTGAAATAAATATATCAGCAACAGAATTACAGCAAAAACAACTTGTTGGCTTTGTTGAAATGCTCAATAAATGGAATAAAGCCTATAATTTAACCTCGGTTAGATTACCTGAACAAATGTTAATCCGTCATGTGATGGACAGTTTAGTGGTATCCCCTTATCTTGAGGGTCAACGTTTTATTGATGTTGGAACCGGTCCCGGTTTACCTGGGATCCCACTGGCTATTTTAAATCCCGATAAAGAATTTGTTCTGTTAGACAGTTTGGGTAAACGGATCCGTTTTCAAAAACAGGTTCAATTTGAGTTAAAGATTAACAACTTCAGTTCCATTGAAAGCAGAGTTGAAGCATATCAACCACAGGATAAATTTGATGGTGTGTTGAGCAGAGCATTTGCTTCCATAACCGACATGCTGAACTGGTGCCACCATTTGCCTAAAGAAGGTGGGTTATTTTACGCCTTAAAAGGACAATTGACTGAAACCGAAATAGCCGCAATACCTGCTGAGTTTAAACTGATAGAAACCATTGTTTTACAAGTACCAAAGCTTGATGAACAGCGACATTTATTAAAATTGGTAAAAGTGTAATACTCACTAGCAGATATACGTATACCGGACATCAATAATTACAACAGGATAATATAGTGGGTAAAATCATTGCCGTAGCCAACCAAAAAGGTGGCGTAGGAAAAACAACAACTTGCGTAAATTTAGCCGCATCACTTGCCGCCACAAAGCGTAAAGTGTTGTTGATTGATTTAGATCCACAAGGTAATGCCACTATGGGCAGTGGTGTTGACAAATATGAAGTCGAAAACACCGCTTATGAGTTACTAGTAGAAGAAAAACCATTTGATGAAATGGTGATAAGAAACACAGTGGGTAAATATGATCTCATAGCAGGCAATGGAGATGTTACTGCTGCTGAGATCAAATTAATGGAATTTTATGCTCGCGAAATTCGCTTACGTAATGCACTTGCGCCGATTAAAGATCAGTACGACTTTATTTTTATTGATTGTCCACCGTCGCTAAACATGCTGACAGTTAACGCAATGTCTGCAGCAGATTCTGTGTTAGTACCTATGCAATGTGAATATTATGCTCTTGAAGGACTAACAGCATTAATTGATACCATCACCAAATTAGGCGCTATGGTTAATCCGGCCCTAAAAATTGAAGGGATCTTGCGTACTATGTACGATCCCCGTAATAGACTATCTAACGATGTATCTGATCAACTGAAACAACATTTTGGTGAGAAAGTTTATCGTACCGTGATCCCAAGAAATATTCGTTTAGCTGAAGCACCAAGTTTTGGAGCACCTGCCATGTATTATGATAAAAGCAGTGCCGGAGCCAAAGCATATTTAGCCTTGGCGGGTGAAATTATTCGCCGTGCAGAGCAGCAAACAACCATTAAACAAGCGTAGGATAAGATAATGACGGTAAAGAAACGCGGTTTAGGTAAAGGCTTGGATGCCCTACTTAGCCATAGCAATGCAGCAAGTCGACAATCAGATATTCAACAAAATAGTATCAATCAACAGGATAATGAGCTGATACACCTTGATCTCGATTTATTGCAACCAGGCAAATATCAACCTCGTAAAGATATGTCACCTGAAGCACTTGAGGAGTTAGCTGAATCTATTCGTTCACAGGGGATTATTCAGCCTATTGTTGTGCGTAAAGTATCAGAATTTAAATACGAAATTATTGCCGGTGAACGTCGATGGCGTGCAGCCCAAATAGCAAAGCTGAATAAAGTACCCTGCTTAGTTAAGCAAGTGGCCGATGAAGCGGCTGTGGCCATTGCCCTAATTGAGAATATTCAGCGCGAAGACCTCAATGCAATGGAAGAAGCCATAGCATTACAACGACTATTAACTGAATTTGAACTCACACATCAACAAGTGGCCGATGCCGTAGGTAAGTCACGGGCATCAGTATCTAATTTGTTACGCTTAAACAGTCTTAATGAACCCGTAAAGCGTTTATTAGAGAATGGTGATATTGACATGGGGCACGCACGCGCCTTACTTGCTATCGAAGGTGACGAGCAAACTAACCTTGCCAGATTAGTCGCATCAAAAGAAATGACTGTTCGTGAAACTGAACGATTAGTTAATAAAGCAATAAATCCGACTAAAACCCCTGAAACTACCGCTAAAGATCACGATGTAAGCCGTTTAGAGCAACAGTTAATTGAAAGATTAGGTGCTAAAGTTGCAATTAACCATGGTAGTAAAGGAAAGGGCAAAATTGTAATAAATTATCAAAATCTCGCTGAATTAGACGGTATTTTGAGTAAAATTCACTAATTTTTAACAAAAAATCACATCATCAGTAAGTTTGTGACGCAGCTAGCTATTTTTGTTTTTGCGGTTCTTCAGGCAAATCATCTTGAAAATAGCTGTTTTACACTTATCAAAGTTGCAAACAAAATGCGAAAAGGTATACTTTGCAGGCTTTTTGTAAGTTAAGGCTGGGTTAATAAAGTTAATTTAGACTTCAGCTCGCAAAAAACACGAATGCGGAGAGAAAAATTTGACTAATGTTTTAGCGCGTCGTGGCCGGTCTTCAGCCTATAAAATGGTGGTATTTCAGGCGGCGGTTGTTGGGGCAACATCAATTTTACTTTTCGCTCTGTGGGGAGTTCAGTATGGTCTTTCTGCTTTTGCAGGAGGTGTTATTGCTGTATTGCCCAATTTTGTATTCGCAACCCTAGCCTTTTCCCATGCGGGGGCAAGTGCGTCAAGAAAAGTCGTTCAATCGTTTTTTCTGGGGGAAGCGGTAAAGTTACTGCTAACCATAGTATTATTTTCTATGGCATTTGGTTTGTTAGATATGGTGTTCGCACCTTTATTTGCAACCTATGTTTTAGGGCTTATATTACCATGGACAGTCCCTTTATACTTCAAGCAAAATTAAGTGAGATTAATCATGGCGACAACTGGTGAAGCATTAAATGCTTCCGAGTATATCCAGCATCACCTGACTAATGCGAAAATGTGTTCTGCCGATGGTGGAATTGCTTTTAATTATGCATGTCAAGATGCGGGTTTTGGACTTGGCACATTGACTCACTTTTGTTTTCAGTTGGCCTTGGGGTCTTGTTTTTGTGGTTATTCCGCAAAGCAGGAAAAAAAGCGACCACTGGTGTTCCAGGTAAATTTCAATGTTTTGTTGAAATGTGCATGGAAGGTGTTGATAAAATTGCAAAAGACTCATTTAATGGTCGTAATGCAGTTATTGCACCGTTAGGTTTAACTATATTTGTCTGGATTTTCCTGATGAACTTAATGGACTTAATCCTGGTTGACTTTATACCTGAAGCTGCAAACAGATTATTAGGTGTTCCTTACCTTAAAATTGTACCAACCACCGATTTAAACGTCACTTTAGGCATGTCCTTAAGCGTGTTTGTGTTGATTGTGTTTTACAGTATTAAAGTTAAGGGTATTGGCGGTTTCACTAAGGAACTAACATTACAACCTTTCAATCATTGGTTATTGATTCCAGTTAACTTTATATTGGAAACAGTTACTTTGGTTGCGAAGCCTATTTCATTAGCGCTTCGTCTGTTTGGTAACCTGTATGCAGGTGAGTTAATTTTTATTCTGATTGCACTAATGCCTTGGTGGGCTCAGTTCGCACTTTCAGTGCCTTGGGCTATATTCCATATTTTAATTATAGTGCTTCAGGCCTTTATTTTCATGATGCTGACAATTGTTTATTTAAGCATGGCTCATGAAGAACATTAATTTAGACAATTGATAATTAGATATTTATCGGAGATAAAATGGAAACTGTAATTAGTTTTACGGCAATCGCTGTTGCTATCATGATTGGCCTAGCTGCTTTAGGTACTGGTATTGGCTTTGCTATTTTAGGTGGCAAGTTCTTAGAAGCTTCTGCACGTCAGCCTGAGCTAGCGCCTGCATTACAAATTAAGATGTTCATCGTAGCGGGTCTACTTGATGCGATCTCTATGATTGCGGTTGGTGTTGCATTATTCTTCGTATTTGCTAACCCATTCTTAGCTCAATTCTTAGAAAACGTAGCTAAACTTGGCTAATCTTAGCACCCTGTAAGGAGTTAACGTTATGAGTATTAACGCTACCCTGCTAGGCCAAGCAATATCTTTTGCGCTCTTTGTGTGGTTCTGCATGAAGTTTGTATGGCCGCCGTTGATGAATGCAATCGAAGAGCGCCAAAAGAAAATTGCTGATGGTCTGGCCGATGCCGGCCGTGCTGCAAAAGATCTAGAGTTAGCTCAAGCGAAAGCCACTGAGCAACTTAAAGATGCTAAGGCAACTGCTAACGAAATTATTGAGCAAGCTAACAAGCGTAAAGCTCAAATCGTTGAAGAAGCAAAGGCTGAAGCAGATGCTGAGCGAGCTAAAATTGTCGCTCAGGGTAAAGCAGAAATTGAGAACGAACGTAATCGCGTGAAAGATGACTTGCGTAAGCAAGTAGCTGCTCTAGCCATCATTGGTGCAGAGAAGATTCTTGAGCGTTCGATTGACCCAGCAGCCCACAGTGACATAGTTAATAAACTAGTTGCTGAAATTTGATTAAGGAGTTGAGTAATGGCTGAATTAAGCACCATCGCTCGTCCTTACGCAAAGGCAGCTTTTGACTTTGCAGTTGAACATAAAGCAGTCGACAGTTGGACAGAAATGTTAACTTTCGCGTCATTGGTAAGTGTAAACGAATCAATAAAGCCACTGCTTAATGGCACTCTAGCGAGTGCTGAACTTGCTTCACTATTTATTAAAGTATGTGGAGAACAAGTCAACGAGCAAGGTCAAAACCTGATAAAGGTAATGGCTGAAAACGGTCGTTTAGCGATACTGCCTTCTGTATCGCTGATTTTTGCTGAATACCGAAATGAGTGGGCGAAAGAAGTTGAGGCCGATGTGGTTTCTGCTTTCGAGTTAAACTCTGAGCAACAGCAGCAAATTAGTGTTTCTTTAGAGAAACGTCTCGCACGCAAAGTTAAGCTGAATTGCAGTATTGATCCATCGCTAATCGGCGGTGTGATTATTAAATCAGGCGACCTAGTCATTGATGGCTCGGTAAGCGGTAAGTTATCGCGTCTGTCTGATAAGCTGCAGTCGTAATTGGGAGTTTTAGCATGCAACTGAATTCCACTGAAATCAGCGATCTGATTAAACAGCGGATCGAGCAGTTCAACGTCGTTAGTGAAGCTCGCAACGAAGGTACAATCGTTGCAGTAAGTGACGGCATCATTCGCATTAACGGCCTTGCCGATGTAATGCAAGGTGAAATGATCGAACTGCCTGGTGGCTGTTTTGCAATCGCGTTGAACTTAGAACGTGATTCTGTCGGCGCTGTAGTGATGGGGCCTTATGCTAGTTTAGCAGAAGGCGATAAAGTTAGAACCACTGGTCGTATTCTTGAAGTACCAGTTGGTCGTGGTCTACTTGGTCGCGTTGTTAACACACTTGGTGAGCCTATTGACGGAAAAGGACCTGTCGACAACGATGGTTTCTCTCCTGTTGAAGTAATTGCTCCTGGTGTTATTGAACGTAAGTCAGTATCGCAACCAGTTCAAACAGGTTATAAAGCCGTTGATTCTATGATCCCTATTGGTCGTGGACAACGTGAATTGATCATTGGTGACCGTCAGACTGGTAAAACAGCGATGGCAATCGATGCAATTATCAACCAGAAAGATTCAGGCATTAAGTGTGTCTATGTTGCTGTTGGTCAGAAAGCCTCTACCATAGCCAACGTAGTACGTAAACTTGAAGAACATGGCGCATTAGCAAACACTATAGTTGTAGTTGCATCTGCTTCAGAAACAGCTGCACTGCAATTTTTGGCGCCATATTCTGGTTGTTCTATGGGTGAATACTTCCGTGACCGCGGTGAAGATTCTTTAATCGTATATGATGATTTGTCTAAGCAAGCAGTTGCTTACCGTCAGATTTCATTACTATTGAAGCGTCCACCAGGACGTGAAGCATACCCAGGTGACGTTTTCTATCTACACTCTCGTTTATTAGAGCGTGCTTCACGCGTAAACGAAAATTATGTAGAGAAATTTACTAAAGGTGCAGTAACAGGTAAAACCGGTTCTTTAACTGCGTTACCTATTATTGAAACCCAAGCTGGTGACGTATCAGCGTTCGTACCGACTAACGTAATTTCGATTACCGATGGTCAGATCTTCCTTGAAACTGACTTGTTTAACTCAGGACTTCGTCCAGCAGTTAACCCAGGTATCTCTGTTTCTCGTGTTGGTGGTGCAGCGCAGACTAAGATCATCAAGAAACTGTCTGGTGGTATTCGTACCGCACTTGCACAGTATCGTGAGCTTGCAGCGTTCTCACAGTTTGCGTCTGATTTAGATGAAGCAACTCGTGCTCAACTTGAGCATGGTGAGCGTGTAACCGAATTAATGAAGCAAAAGCAATATGCACCAATGAGTGTTGCCGCCCAGTCTGTGTCTATTTTTGCAGCTGAAAAAGGCTTCCTTAAAAGTGTTGCTTTAAATGAAATCGGTCGCTTTGAAGCCGCTCTGCTTTCATACATGAACAGTCAACATGCTGACCTTATGAACACCATCAATGCTACTGGCGATTATAACGCTGATATCGAAGATGAGTTAAAGGCAGGCATGGACAAGTTCATTGAAACCCAAACCTGGTAACAATGAACGGGGTGTCCGTGGGCACCTCAGGTCCCAGATTGGAGAGTAGAGATGGCTAACGCTAAAGAGATTAAAACCAAGATCGCGAGTATCAAAAATACTCAGAAGATCACTTCCGCTATGGAAATGGTTGCAGCCAGCAAAATGCGTAAAGCGCAGGAACGCATGGCAGCAAGCCGTCCATATGCTGAAAATATGCGTAAAGTGATCGGTCATGTAGCGCAAGGTACTCTCGAATTTAAACATCCAATGTTAGAAGTTCGAGATGCTAAGCGGGTTGGTTACATTGTTGTAGCAACCGACCGTGGTCTTTGTGGTGGTTTGAATACCAACTTATTTAAAAAGGTTGTGACAGACATTAAAAAATGGAAAGAACAAGGCGCAGAAATTGAGTTTTGCCCAATTGGTGCCCGTTCTGTTCAGTTTTTTAAAAGCTTTGGTGGTGAAATATCTGCCCATGCATCAGGTTTAGGCGACGCGCCCAAACTTGCTGATTTGATTGGCACTGTACGTGTCATGTTAAAAGCTTACAACGAAGGCAAACTGGACCGTCTGTACATTGTGTTTAACAAGTTTGTTAATACAATGACCCAGACTCCTGTGATCGAGCAACTGCTACCTTTACCTAAATCAGATGAAGAAGTAGCTAGTTATCCTTGGGATTATATTTACGAGCCAGATCCAAAAGAAATTTTGGAAACACTGCTAACTCGTTATATAGAATCACAAGTATATCAAGGTGTTGTTGAAAATATTGCCTCTGAACAGTCTGCCCGTATGGTAGCAATGAAAGCGGCAACAGATAACGCTGGCGACATGATCGATGGTTTACAACTCGTCTATAACAAGGCCCGTCAGGCTGCTATTACGCAAGAACTGTCGGAAATTGTATCAGGCGCTGCAGCGGTTTAGGTTTAGGTAACGAAATCAAGTTTAGAGGATTAATCATGAGCACAGGTACTGTTGTCCAAGTAATTGGCGCGGTTGTGGACGTAGAGTTTCCACAAGATTCTGTACCTCGAGTATATGACGCTCTGAAGATCACAGGCGAAAGCCCATGTAATGGTTTGGTGCTGGAAGTTCAGCAACAACTAGGTGGTGGTGTTGTTCGTACCATCGCTATGGGTTCTTCTGATGGTCTGCGTCGTGGTTTAGAGGTAGTAAACTCAGGTTCACCAATTTCTGTTCCGGTAGGGGTTGCAACCCTTGGCCGTATTATGAACGTATTGGGTGAACCTATCGATGAAGCGGGTCCAATTGGTGAAGAAGAGCGTTATGAAATTCACCGTGCAGCACCTTCATACGAAGAGCAGTCAAATTCAACTGAGCTATTAGAGACGGGTATCAAGGTTATCGACCTTGTTTGTCCTTTCGCTAAAGGTGGTAAAGTCGGTCTGTTCGGTGGTGCTGGTGTTGGTAAAACAGTTAACATGATGGAACTGATTAACAACATCGCTAAAGCTCACTCAGGTCTTTCTGTATTCGCTGGTGTTGGTGAGCGTACTCGTGAGGGTAACGACTTCTACTACGAGATGGAAGATTCAGGCGTATTAGACAAAGTAGCCATGGTTTACGGTCAAATGAACGAGCCTCCAGGTAACCGTTTACGCGTAGCGTTAACAGGCCTGAGTATCGCTGAAAAGTTCCGTGACGAAGGTCGTGACGTACTGTTGTTCGTTGACAACATTTACCGTTACACCTTAGCCGGTACTGAAGTATCTGCACTTTTAGGTCGTATGCCTTCTGCAGTAGGTTATCAGCCAACACTGGCTGAAGAGATGGGTGTTCTTCAAGAACGTATCGCTTCAACTAAAACAGGCTCTATTACTTCTGTACAAGCGGTATATGTACCAGCGGATGACTTAACGGATCCGTCACCAGCAACAACCTTCGCTCACTTAGATGCGACTGTTGTATTGTCTCGTAATATTGCATCGCTAGGTATTTACCCAGCGGTTGACCCATTGGATTCGACTTCACGTCAGTTAGATCCACAAGTTGTTGGTCAAGAGCATTATGATGTTGCAAGCGGTGTACAAACTGTATTACAGCGCTATAAAGAGCTGAAAGACATTATTGCTATTTTGGGTATGGATGAATTGTCAGATAATGACAAAACCATGGTATTCAGAGCACGTAAGATTGAGCGTTTCTTGTCTCAACCTTTCTTCGTAGCAGAAGTGTTTACTGGTTCTCCTGGTAAGTACGTTTCTCTTAAAGACACTATTCGTGGCTTTAAGGGTATCTTGGATGGTGAGTTCGATCACATCCCTGAGCAAGCGTTCTACATGGTTGGCTCAATCGATGAAGCTATCGAAAAAGCGAACAAGAAGAAATAACTAGGCCGTAAAGCTTAGTTCTTTAAGGAGAGCTCAATGGCAGGCATGACAGTCAAACTTGATATTGTTAGTGCAGAGAAAAGCTTGTACCACGGCGAAGTTACTTTTTTTGAAGTATCTGGCGCTGAAGGTGAGTTAGGTATAATGCCTAATCATGCTCCTTTGCTAACAAAAATCAAACCTGGCATGGCGCGCATGATCAAGCAAGATGGCAGTGAAGAAGTGTTGTATCTTTCAGGTGGTATTCTGGAGGTTCAACCTACATCTATTTCTGTCCTTGCTGATGTTGCATTGCGTGCCGATGATATTGATGAGCAAGCAGCTTTAGAAGCTAAACGTCGCGCAGAAGAGAAAATTGCTAATGCCGGTGTAGACTTTAATTATGAAGCGGCAACAATTGAATTGGCTAAATCTATAGCACAATTGAAAGTTGTTGAGACCATCAAAAGAAATATCACCAGATAAATTGATTATTTGCTGAATAAAAAGGCGACTCATTTATGAGTCGCCTTTTTTTATTGCTGTCGTTTTGCTACGAAGGTTTGTTTATCGTTGCTAGCAATGGTGAGTATTTTCCATTTTAGACAGTATTCAGCTAAAATAGCGCCAATTATACTTTTTAGTCTTTTGAAGGAATCAATCATGTCGTTAAATGTTGTGATCTTAGCTGCAGGCAAAGGAACGCGTATGCGCTCAGATCTCCCTAAAGTGTTACATCCAATCGCCCATAAAAGCATGGTTCAACATGTTATAGATACGGCAAACGCTTTAGGTTCAAAGGCCATTCAACTTGTATATGGCTATGGCGCAGACAAACTAAAGCAAGCATTAGGTGAACAGCCTTTAAATTGGGTATTACAAGCCGAACAACTTGGAACCGGTCATGCTGTAGCTCAGGCCAATTCAAACATTAGTGATGATGATACGGTATTAATTCTTTACGGTGATGTACCGCTTATTCAGCAATCAACCTTAGAAAAATTATTAGCCGCCCGTGCCGATAATGGTTTAGCTATTCTTACCGTCAACCTTGTTAATCCAACCGGATATGGCCGTATAGTGCGTCAAAATAATAATGTGGTTGGCATTATTGAACAAAAAGATGCTAATGCTGAGCAGTTAAAAATTACCGAAGTCAATACAGGCATAATGGCTGTACCGGGCAAGCAATTAAAAGCTTGGTTAAGCCGTTTATCTAATAGTAATGCACAGGGTGAGTATTACCTTACCGATATTATTGCCATGGCACATGCAGATGGTGTAGCTATAACGACAGCACAGCCAGAATCTGCTATCGAAGTTGAAGGGGCAAATAATCGAGTACAGTTGGCTCAATTAGAACGAGCTTATCAGGCGCGTGCGGCTGAAAAGTTAATGCTTGCAGGCGCTAACCTTCGTGATCCCGCCCGTATTGATATCCGCGGAGATGTTACCGTAGGTATGGATGTGATGATTGATGTTAACGTGATTATTCAGGGTACTGTTACCTTAGGTAACAACGTGACTATAGGTGCTGGCGCAATTCTTATCGATTGTGACATTGCCGATAACGCTGAAATTAAGCCTTACTCTATTATAGAAGGCGCTAAATTAGGTAAATCTGCCAGTGCTGGACCATTTGCCCGTTTACGTACCGGTGCAGAACTTCAAGAAGATGCCCATGTAGGTAACTTTGTTGAAATGAAAAAAACCGTATTAGGAAAAGGGTCTAAAGCCGGACATTTAAGCTATTTAGGTGATGCACAAATAGGTGCAGGGGTTAACATTGGTGCCGGGACTATTACCTGTAACTATGATGGTGTTAATAAGTTTTTAACGGTAATTGAAGATGGTGTATTTGTTGGCAGTGACACTCAACTTATCGCCCCTGTTACCATAGGTAAAAACGCTACATTAGGCGCTGGTTCAACAATAGCTAAAGATGTTGCTGAAGGTGAGTTAGTGATCACTCGTGTTAAACAACGTCATATCGCTGGATGGCAACGTCCGGTAAAATTACCAAAATAACGATAATTAATATCTATAACCAATATTAGCCATTCATTATTAAGCGATAAGTGCAAAACACTTATCGCTTTTTTTATTGTTCAAAAATCAAATTTACATTGTAAATTTATCGTAAGGTTAGTGTTAATGTAAATCATTCTCATTTAATATGCGCGCAATAAATAGGTATAGCATCTTAATAGAGGTATGTATGTTAATTAAATTATCAGCCGTAGCCATAGCCGTAACAACGGGACTATTGTCATTTTCAGTGCATTCTAATGCTCAAGCAGAACCAGCCGCGTCAGTTTCTTCAGTGCTAGTCTCTCCAGATCAGGCACATAAAAATATTGAACATATGGAAGTCACAGGACGCATGTTCAACGACTACAAAGTAGGTTCGGCTTCAGGTGCTATGCGTGGCAATATTGACTTAATGGACACTCCACAGTCTGTTAATGTTATCCCTGATTTTGTTACAGATGAACAGCTTGCTACTAACTTAGCTGAAGTTTTAGTTAATGACTCAAGTGTTACCGCGGGTACCACTCGTTGGAACCGCCAAGTGTTTAGCATCCGCGGTTTTGAATTAGATTCTGGCAACGGTTACCTGATAAATGGCCACCAGCAATGGTCGCACTATGTGCAGCCTATTGAAACACTACAACGGGTAGAAGTATTAAAAGGCCCTTCCAGTATGCTTTATGGTCAATCAGGCCCTGGCGGTTTGGTTAACATGGTGACCAAAAAGCCTACTTACGACAACATGCTAGATCTAGGCTTTGATACCGATGAAAATGGTTCAACGCGTTTTCAATTAGATGCCGGCGGCAGTTTTAATCAAGCCCAAACTATGCGTTATCGTGCTGTGTTGGTGAAGCAAGATACTGAGTATTGGCGTGAGTTTTCCGCCAATGATGAAGCCCAGGAACGCGATCGTTGGTTAGGCTACATTAATACTGAGTTTGACCTAAGTGACGATGTTATGTTGTCACTTAAGTATGATCACACTCAAGATAAAGCAGGTATCGATGCTGGTGGTTGGTTAGACAAACAAGGCAATGTTATCGGTAACAACCAAACCATATGGGATGCCCCTTGGGCTTTTACCGACAATACGGTATCAAACCTAGGTGCTGACTTAACTTGGCATATCAACGACACATGGAAATTGAAGACGGGATATAACGAGCAGCAGTTTAATCGTCAACGTTTTGATTCAGCTCCACAGTATGTTGAAGACCCATTCACCACTAATGGTTATAACATCAAACCATTTGACCGTTATGATGATTGGCAGCATAAAACCGCTTATGCTGACTTTACGGGCGAATTTGATTTAGCTGGCATACAGCATCAGTTGCTGATTGGCGCTAACTACTTAGATTATTTTTATCAACAACGCCGTGATGGCGGTAAAAAATTAATCAATGTTATTCCTGGCCAACCTGTCGCTGTGCCTGATTATGACTATAACAATGTAGCAGCGGGAGCCGCGAGTACTTATAAATACTACGGCTTTTATCTACAAGACTTAATGACCTTGAATGAGCTGTGGAAGTTGCTTGCCGGTGTACGTTATGACGAGCAAAAGAAAGAGGGTTTAGGTGAAAACAGTTATGCCGTATCACCTAAGTTTGGTGCAATCTACTCACCTGCTGATAATGGCAGTATTTATGTTAACTATTCAAAAAGCTTCAGCCCGCAAGGTGCAGTGAATAATGAATCTGATGTTAACCATGAGTTAGATTTAAAACCAGAATATGGTATCCAATATGAAGTGGGTACTAAATGGGAGTTATTTAATGATAGCTTGCTATTAACGGCAGCAGTTTTTGATATAACACTAGAAAATATCACTATTACCGAAAAACTACCGACACCAGATAGCAAGTTTACCGACATCACTACTCAAGGTGGTGAGCAAAAACATCGGGGTTTTGAGGTGAGTGCCCAAGGTCAATTAAGTGAAAGCTGGTTTATAACCTCCTCTATGATGTTTTTAGATGCTAAATATCATACCGGTGATGAGCGTGAAGGTAATACCCCAGTAGATGCACCAGAATGGTCTGCCAATATTTGGACTCGTTATGAAGTGACAGAAAACTTTGCCATGAATTTGGGTGCTGTATATGTCGGTGAGCGTTTTGCTGATGTTAATAACACTATAACTAAAGATGACTATATTCGTTTTGATATGGGAGCGGCATACACTCTGGATATGATGGGCAAAGATATTAGCCTTCGTGCCAACATAAAAAACCTGTTTGATACCGATTATGTCGAAGGTGGTCAATACAATATGGCCACCATAGGTCAAGGTCGTAACTTTAGCCTAGCGTTAGAAGCTAAGTTCTAATATTGATTTACACTTAACAATTAAAAAAGCAGCGATAATAGCTGCTTTTTTGTTATTTATCTTTCAAAAAACCTAGATAAAGTTTCATTTGCTGCTAAAATATCTTTCGTTTCGTAACTTAGATGAAAGTAAAACACCATTATGAATAAACGTAATACCCAACAACGTCGTCATAGCATTATCAATTTGCTTAATCAGCAAGGAGAAGTCAGTGTTGAAGAGTTGTCTTTACGTTTTGAAACATCAGAAGTCACCATTCGCAAGGATCTAGCTACTTTAGAAAAAACAGGCTTACTTTTACGTCGTTATGGTGGTGCAGTAGCAGTCCCTGATGAAGTGACCCAGCAGTTCAGCGCCAAAATTCCCCCTAATAAGTTGGCCATAGCTAAAACGGCCGCTGCACTGATTAAAGATCACAACCGCATTATTATAGATAGTGGCAGCACTACCACAGGTATTGTGCAGCAGTTAAATAACTTGCGCGGTTTAGTGGTAATGACTAACTCATTACAGCTGGCTAATGCGATCCATGAGCTTGAAAATGAACCGACATTATTGATGACCGGTGGTACCTGGGACCCGCATTCAGAATCCTTTCAAGGCCAGGTGGCTGAGCAAGTTTTACGCTCATATAACTTTGATCAATTATTTATCGGCGCAGACGGCTTGGACTTAGATCGTGGAACCACCACATTTAATGAACTAACCGGACTGAGTAAGGTGATGGCAGAAATGTCACGTGAAGTGATCGTATTACTCGAATCATCAAAAATTGGTCGCCGTATCCCGAATTTAGAATTGCCCTGGAATGAGATAAACGTATTGGTCACCGATGACCATATCTCAGCTGAGGCATTACAAATCATTCAAAACCAGGGTGTTAAAGTGTTACTTGCACCCTACGTTGAATCAAATTAATTTAAAAATACTCAATAGGTAAATAACCATGTGTGGAATCGTTGGCGCAGTAGCGCAAAGAGATGTTGCTGAAATTTTAGTTGAAGGTTTACGCCGCTTAGAATATCGCGGTTATGACAGTGCTGGTGTGGCGGTGATTAATGGTACAGAACTAAACCGCACTCGCCGTTTAGGTAAAGTACAAGAGCTATCGTCAGCGTTAGCTGAAGCGCCACTGTCTGGCGGAACGGGTATCGCCCACACTCGCTGGGCAACCCATGGTGAACCAAGTGAACGTAATGCCCACCCGCATTTATCAGAAGATGATATTGCCGTTGTTCACAACGGCATCATTGAAAACCACAATAAGCTACGTGAAAAACTAAAAGGCTTAGGCTATGTGTTTTCATCAGACACAGACACCGAAGTTATTTGTCATTTAGTCCACCATGAACTTAAAACAGCTGATACGTTGTTATCAGCAGTACAAGCCACTGTTAAGCAGTTAGAAGGTGCATACGGTACAGTGGTTATTGACCGTCGCGACAGCGAACGTATGGTTGTGGCTCGTAGTGGTAGCCCACTTGTTATCGGTTATGGTATTGGTGAAAACTTTGTTGCATCAGACCAACTTGCACTACTACCTGTAACCCGTAATTTTGCTTTCTTAGAAGAAGGCGATGTGGCAGAAGTGACTCGTCGTGAAGTGAATATTTTTGATTTTAACGGCAATGCGGTTAAGCGTGAAATCAAAGAATCAGAAGTGACCCATGACGCTGGTGATAAAGGTGAATACCGTCACTATATGCTAAAAGAAATCTACGAGCAGCCAATGGCTTTAGCCCGTACGATTGAAGGTCGCATTGCCAACAAACAAGTATTAGACAGTGCTTTTGGTGATAATGCAGCAGAGTTCTTAAAAGACATTAAACACGTACAAATTATCGCCTGTGGTACCAGTTACCATGCCGGTATGGCTGCGCGTTACTGGCTAGAAGATTGGGCTGGTGTGTCATGTAATGTTGAAATTGCTTCAGAGTTTCGTTACCGCAAATCGCACTTATTCCCAAATAGCTTGTTAGTGACTATTTCACAATCGGGTGAAACTGCTGATACCTTAGCGGCAATGCGTCTTGCTAAAGAAATGGGCTACAAAGCCACCTTAACCATTTGTAACTCAGGTGGTTCATCGTTAGTACGCGAATCAGACATGGCTTACATGATGAAAGCGGGTGCTGAAATTGGCGTAGCATCAACTAAAGCGTTTACCGTGCAATTAGCTGGTTTACTGATGCTAACAGCTGTAATTGGTCGTCACAACGGTATGTCAGACGAGATGCAAGCTAACATCACCCAAAGCTTGTTATCAATGCCTGCTAAAGTAGAGCAAGCATTAGGTTTGGACGATGCCATTGCTCAGTTAGCGGAAGACTTTGCCGACAAACACCATGCACTATTCTTAGGCCGTGGCGATCAATATCCAATCGCAATGGAAGGCGCATTAAAGCTAAAAGAAATTTCATATATTCATGCAGAAGCTTATGCCTCTGGTGAGTTAAAACATGGGCCACTAGCCTTAGTTGATGCCGATATGCCTGTTATTGTTGTTGCGCCAAACAACGAGTTACTTGAAAAGCTTAAGTCAAACGTTGAAGAAGTCCGTGCTCGTGGTGGATTAATGTATGTGTTTGCAGATATCGACGCTGAGTTTGAGTCAGACGACACCATGAAAGTTATCCAGGTTCCTCATTGTGATGAGTTTATGGCACCCTTGATTTACACCATTCCATTACAGTTATTGTCATACCATGTGGCACTAATTAAAGGTACCGATGTCGACCAACCACGTAACTTGGCAAAATCGGTCACTGTAGAGTAACTGTTTGATTTTAAGTAAAAATATTTTTAAAGAAGGCTTTCTAAGAAAGCCTTTTTTATTAGTCATAATTTAATTGACAAGAGCGCGCAAACAGACGATAAAAGATCATGTTTGAAAATTAGGTAGGGAGTTTTTATCTGCTAATTCAAATAGATGTTTTTAACGTTATCAAATAAGAGGTCGATGAGATGGATTTTATTGAACGAATAGATGCTTTATCAAAACGAATCCCGCAGATATCTGCAAGCTTGCAAACGGAGGAAGCAACAAAAAATGCACTAATAATGCCATTTTTGCATACGGTATTGGGATATGATGTTTTTAATCCTAATGAAGTCATTCCAGAGTTCACCGCCGATGTAGCAACAAAAAAAGGTGAAAAAGTTGATTATGCACTAGTCAAAGATGGTGAAGTACAAATTCTTATTGAATGTAAAAAATACGGTGAAAAGCTTTCAGTAAAGCATGCTGGCCAGTTGTTTAGATATTTTTCTGTAACAAACTCAAGATTAGCTATTTTGACAAACGGTACAGAATATCAATTTTTTACCGATTTAGATGCGCCAAATAAAATGGATGAAAAACCATTTTTAACGTTAGATTTATTAAATATTGATGAGCATTTAATTCCAGAACTAAAAAAACTCACTAAAACATCATTTGATGTCGATTCCATAGTGAGCGCTGCTGGAGAGCTAAAATATTTAAATCAAATAAAAAAATTATTAGGTGAGCAGTTTAAAGACCCAGAAGAGGAATTTATTAAATTCTTTGCAGCAAGGAGTTATGAAGGTGTACTTACGCCAAAAGTAAAACAGCAATTTACTGAGATAACTAAAAAAGCATTAAGGCAATTCTTAAGTGACAGTATCAATGAAAGGTTAAAATCAGCAATTGGTAGTGAACAAGTTTCGAAAGCAGAAGTTGACGAAAAATCTCTTGTTGATGATGAAAAACCTAAAGTCATTACGACTAATGATGAAGTTGAAGGCTTTAATATTGTAAAAGCTATTTTGAGACAAAAAGTAGATGCTAATAGGATTATTGCCAGAGATACCCAAAGTTATTTTGGTGTATTACTGGATGATAACAACCGTAAACCACTATGCCGTTTGCATTTCAACGCAAAACAAAAATATATTGGATTATTTGATTTAGATAAAAATGAAACAAGGCATCCAATAGAAACGTTAGATCAAATTTTTGATTTCAATGATGCCCTTTTACAAACAATCTCATGTTATGAATAACAGCCCCACAAGCTAGTACAAATAAAAATACTGTCATCCTCGAGTGTTTTTATCGGGGATCCAGTTTTGTATTTGAGTAGGTATAAAAAAGAAATAAAGTGGCTTTTTTATCTAAATTTAGTCGAGTCAGGGTAAGTTTTTATAGAAAAACCTTCTAAGCCAATTCTGTCCACTAATGTGTTAGTTCACTTTGACTCTACTATGACATAACTATCGAGATATAAAATTGAATCTTCATTTGTATCGATATCAAGCTAAGATAGCTAGAAGGTACTGTATCGTTTAAGTTAATAGAATACCGTTAAACGGCTGGACTAAAATAAGTGTCATGACTATAATTGAGCGGTCGTTCAAAAAATAACCCCCTGTTTTTAGAGATATGCCAATGAGTAAACCAGCTAAATTTAATCGCGAAGACATTATTGAAAAAGCGGCCAATTTATATTGGCAAAAAGGCTTTCATGCTACTTCTATGCGTAACCTTCAAGAAGTCATCGACATGCGCCCTGGTAGTATTTACGCTAGCTTTGGCAGTAAAGAGGGATTATTTAAAGAAGCATTGCAGCATTATGCTAATGCTGGTGTTGCCCAGTTGCACATTTGTATTGCTGAAACTCGCTCTCCGTTAGCGGCGTTAAAGTTGTTTGTTGAACGTGCTGTTTTGGGTCAATGTAATGCGCCAAGTGGCATGTGTATGTTGGTTAAAACCGTAGCTGAATTAACCGAAGATAACGCTGACTTGTTAGCTGAAGCAAAAGAGTCTTTAGTGATGGTAGAGGCTGAGTTTGCCAAGTTATTAGCTCAGGCACAACAAAATGGTGAGTTAGATACAGCACAAACGCCACAAGCATTAGCGCGTTTTTTACAGGTGCAAATTATTGGTATTCGCACTTATGCCCATGCTAATAATGACGACAATACCATTGGTGATTTTATCGAGGCTATATTCAGTAACCCACCGTTAGCCATTAAAAAATAGGGTATTCACGCTATATCACTAATGGCATATTTTGATTTATACATTGTGATAAATGTACTTTGAAAGACGGCAAATTTAATCGATAGCTATAGCTGATTAGGTGTTCAAACTAGATGAAAAATATCAACTAATAATTGATGTTGCCTTTGTTAACTATCACTACCACTACATTTACTCCCCTAAATACCAAAAAGCCAAAACTGCTAAGGTTTTTGGCTTTTTAAGTTGTGACTTTTAATTTACGCTTTTTGTTCAGCCAGAAGTTCGCTAAGCACTTGTTTATAAGATTCAACAGGGTGAGCGCCATTTAATGCGCTGGTGCGATTAAATACCACGGTTGGCACTGAATTTATGCCAGCAGATAACCACTGGTTTTTCTCTGCGATGATATGCGCTCTAACTTCTGCATTATCGAGTAATGGTATAGCCTCTTCTGGATTCAAGCCGACGGCGATAAGTTCATTGGCGAGAACCTGTCTGTCAGACACATCTTTATGCTCGCTAAAAAAAGCCTTAAATAGACGTATTTTCAGTTCAGTTTGTTTACCAAACGCTTTGGCATAATCTAGCAAAATGTGGGCGTCAAACGTGTTGACTATTTTCATGTCATCAGCATAGTTGAACTCAAAACCAAACTCTGCACCACGGGCGGTAATATTGCTGCGAGCACGATCACTGTCTTCACGGCTAGAACCATATTTACGGGCAACATGTGCGCGCAGTTCTTCACCTTCTGGTGGCATATCTGGATTAAGTTCGAATGGTTGCCATTCAATATCAACCTTATCTTCAATACCAAGCTCTACTATCGCTTGTTTTAATCCTTCATATCCAACGATACACCATGGACAAACGACATCTGAAACTATGTCTAGTTTAATTCTATCTGCCATATTTTTACCTGCTTTTATGTGGTTAACGAGTAAAAGCGCCTACTGTGTGGGCTCTTTTTTAGGTTTAGCTATTTGTACTTACTTATTGTCTTGCCACGCAAACTTTTTAAAAGGGGCATCAACAGGTGTATGAGCAAGATGATTAACATAATTGCTGATCACTTTTTGTGATAAACCTAAGATTATTTCAAGCAATTGGCGTTGGCCATAACCCGCTGCAAAAAACGCGTCCATTTCAGCATCTGACAATATCCCGCGGTTACGTACCACAAGTAATGTAGTGTCGTGTAGCGCCTGTAATTTAGCATTTGGCATGGCTTCACGGTTTCTTAATGCATCTGATAGTGCAGAATCCACTTTCATCATTTCAGCTATACCCGTGTGGGCAGGCACACAGTAGGTACAACCATGTTCAACGTTTATGGTTTGCCATACTACGGTTAATTCATCTGCATTAAATGACGATTCAGTAAATAGTGTGTGCAGTGTTTGATAGGCCTCAAAAATGCCAGGAGACTCAGCCAATACTCCGTGAAGGTTAGGAACCATGCCGTAAGCTTTTTGAGATTGCTCTAGCAATGCTTTGCTTTGTGCTGGAACCGTTTCTAAATTATGGATAGTAAATTTGCTCATGTGGCACTCCAAAAGGTAGTTAATTTATTAAGCGAGAAGTAAATCACTTTATTGTTAAGCGCTGTGCTTAATATGAACATAATATAAACCTAATTGAACGTTCGTTCAAGTTGTATTTTGAACAATCGTTCAGTTGTGGGTCGTTGTTTAAAAAAATCAAATGATTAACCAGGAGCTGCATTAAAATGAGCTTAAAGAGTCTTGCTATTATTTTGACCTTATTCTAAGACTAAATTTAGCACCTCAATAGATTTTGAAGCAAAATAGCAGCAAAACCTTTTATTATGATATTTTGCGTTTTAATCATTATTGATTTAAGACAGGTTTTGGTAAAATTAAGTAACGACGCTGGTGTTTTCAGCTTTGATGCCGATAAACTAATGACTAAACACAGCGGTATTTATAAATGATGTTTGAATCTATTCGTATACTTTTTTCCGTCACCGATGACAGTTTGCTGATTATTGGTAACTTCCAGCCTTGGGCTGTATTGATTTCAATAGGTATTGCTACGTTAGCTTCGTTCATGGCATTACAAGTGGCTGCGCAAGCCGCAGTAACTCGCGATAAGAGCAAACGTTTAATATTAACAATGTCTGGCAGCATTGCCTTGGGTGGCGGTGTGTGGTCGATGCATTTTATTGGAATGTTGGCATTTAGTTTGTGCACTCCAGTAAATTACGATGTTACGTTAACTTTACTGTCTTTTATTCCCAGTATTGCCGCGTCATGGGTTGCTTTCCATGTCATATCAGCCTCTAATCCGAAACTTATCCAGTTTGTTATTGGTGGTGTTCTTGCTGGAGCGGGCATTGGCACTATGCACTATGTCGGTATGGCTGCTATGCAAATGGCTCCAATATTAAGATATGACTTATTTTATTTTGGTTTGTCGATTTTTGTCGCGGTATTTTTGGCCATTTTATCCTTATGGATTCGGTTTAGTTTAAATAAGTTTGGTCGTTTCACTTTAAGCGAACTTCAAAAAAATATTATTGCAGCTATGGTGATGGGATGCGCCATATCTGGAATGCATTACACCGGTATGGCAGCCGCCCGCTTCGTTAGGCCGCCAGGTTTTGAGTTTTCAGAACAAGATCAAATGATGTCGCTTTTTCTTGGTGGGGCTGTTGCGATAATAACCATTACGATTATTTTATTAGTACTGGGCGTTAATTTACTAATGAAATATCGAGCGTCTTTACATCAAGCTAAGCTAAGTGAAGCACGTTACCGCGCGACAATTAGTACCGCAATTGACGGTATTATTACTTTTAACGCTGAAGGCAAAATTGAAAGTGGCAATAAAGCTGTTGAAGCATTGTTAGGTTTGCAGCTTGATAAACTATGTCATCAAAATATTCGCAACTTTATTCCTGCAAATTTTATTGATGACTTTAATGATTATTTGGAAAGCTTTTTAAGCTGTGTTATTTCAAGACAACAAGGTGATGGGCGTGACGTAGAAGCGTTACACAGTAATGGTTCAACAATACCTGTAAGAGTATCAATAGGTCATGCGTCCATTGAAGGACGAAGCCTCTTTATTATGTATGTAAGTGACCTGCGTTATCGTATTGAAATGCAGCGCGCCTTAGTAACAAGTGAGGCTCAATTTCGCTCATTGATTACCAACATTCCAGGTATTGCTTACCGTTGTATGAATACTGAAAACTGGCCTATGATGTTTATTAGCGATGCTGTAGAAAGTATTACAGGTTATCCAGCAAGTGATTATTTGGGGTCACCGCCGAAACGCTATTTTTCTGAACACGTGCATCATGATGACCTTGAACAAATAACTCAACAAATTAACGCCGGTTATGTTTATCAACTAGAGTACCGCATCTATAATATTAAAGGCGAAATACGTTGGTTACTGGGTTATGGCACCCATGTTGATGATGCTGGAGATAAATGGCTTGATGGTTTTATTATGGATATCACTGAGCGTAAAGCCATGGAGCAATCCTTACTTATAGCCAAAGACAAAGCGGAACAAGCTGCGTCTGCAAGGGCGGCTTTCTTAGCGAATATGAGTCATGAGATCCGTACCCCAATGAATGCCATTATAGGCTTTAGTGATATTTTACTTGATGATAAATTACCTCCACAACAGCAAAAATATCTCCATACGATTAATCAGTCAGCTAAATCATTATTACACCTATTAAATGATGTGCTCGACAGTGCAAAATTAGACAAAGGCAAATTCGAATTAGAGCTAAGGGATTTTTCATTAATTGAAGAAATAGACTCAGTTGTGTCTACCCTGTGGTTACAAGCAAACTCTAAGGGGTTGTATTTAAATGTGAGTGTGGCTGCCGAAGTCACTCTGTCTTATCACGGTGCCCCCGATCGTATTCGCCAAGTGCTAACAAACATAATTGGTAATGCGATTAAATTTACCGCTGAAGGTGGGGTGAATATAGTGGTGAGCGTCAAGCCTAGTGGTTGCATTGAATTTGCCATTACAGACACAGGTATTGGGATGACCCAAGATCAGCTTAAAATGGTGTTTGATGCATTCGCTCAAGCTGATGCTAGTATGAACCGTCGTTTTGGAGGCACAGGCTTAGGTACCACAATTAGTAAACAATTAGTGGAGTTAATGGGCGGTAAAATTACTGCACTGAGTACTTATGGTGAAGGAAGTTGCTTTACTTTCTCATTGCCATTGCTTGCACCTATAAAAGCACTGCGTTCGACAGTGCCTTTGGAGAGAATTAATCTTAAACCGCTAGATATTTTGATTGTTGATGATATTCAGCAAAATATTGATTTATTAACTATTTTAATGAGTCGTCAAGGTCATACTGTCATTAGCGCACGCGACGGTAAACAAGCGTTACTTAGGATGCGAAGTGATAAGATAGATGTAGTATTAATGGATATACAAATGCCTATTATGGATGGCTTAACGGCATCACTTGAGCGTCGCGAACAAGAGCGTGCAGAACACCTACCCTACATGCCCATCATTGCATTAACGGCCAGTGTACTGCCAGAAGACAGGAAGGCCGCCCTTGATGCTGGCATGGATGGTTTTGCTAACAAGCCTATTGATATTGCCCTGCTGAATTATGAAATAGCACAAGTGCTAAAGCTTGAAATAAACCATGATATTACCGATGCTACGCTTACGGCTGTTGATAATAAACAGGTGGTTAATGAGAAAAAAGGTATCGCTTTGTGGGGTGATAAAGCGACACTAATTAAAGAAATTACCAACTTTATAACTAAACAACACAGCACGAGTGTGGAACTAGTACAAGGTATAACGGCGGCCGACTGGCCTGCGGTGCATAACTTATTACATAGTCTTAAGGGGTTATCAGGTAACTTAGCGTTAACACAGCTCACTCGTTTACTCAGTGATGCAGAGCGTTTAGCGCATATTCCCTCGCCTGCAGAGTTACTGACTTTGGTGGCCAATATTGATCAAGCATTTTCCAGAGTAGATGCTTATCTCGAAGCTCTGCAAGTTGATGATAATGAAGTGTTAGCCAGTGACCGTTTGAGTGTGGATCAGATACAACAGCTTATTGATCATATTCGACTAAGTGCAAAAGATAATCAATATAATGAATCAGATGTTGCGTCACTGGTTGCATCAGCGCCGACAATGCATCGACCACTTTGCATACTGATACAAAATGCTTTAGATGATTTTGAATTTGAACAAGCACTTATAGCACTAGATAATTTAGAACTGCAAATAAGTACACAGTAAAAAGACCTAATTAAATGATAAATAATAGTCAAGATTGTCAGCAGACCATTCTCATTGTCGACGATGAGCCAGCAAATCTAAGAGTATTGAAAAAAATGCTTGAGGATCAATATCGGTTAATTTTTGCCAAAAGTGGTGAGGAGGCTCTGCGTTTAGTGCAAAGAGAGCTGCCTAATTTAATTCTGCTTGATGTCATGATGCCAGGTATGACTGGGTTTGAAGTTTGCCAGCGACTAAAGGACAACCCTATTAGTAAAGCGGTACCTATTATTTTTGTGACGGCACTGAATGATGAACTTGATGAAACAAAAGGCTTTGAAGTAGGGGCCGTCGATTACATTACTAAACCGGTATCACCGGCCATTGTAAAAGCTCGCGTGCGTACTCATTTGTCTTTAGTGCAAGCCGATGATTTACGTCGTACACGCTTGCAAGTGATTCAGCGTCTTGGGCGGGCATCAGAATATAAAGACAATGAAACAGGCATGCACGTTATGCGGATGAGTCATTTTTCTAAGGTGATAGCTCTTGCCTATGGGTTATCAGAGTCGGCGGCAGATAATTTACTGCATGCCGCCCCTATGCATGATATCGGTAAAATTGGGATTCCAGATAGTATTATGCTCAAACCGGAAAACTGACCGATGAAGAATTTACCATCATGAAAACGCATCCAGAAATTGGCGCTGAGATATTAGGCGAATCAGATTCTGATTTAATTGCTTTAGCAAAGGTTGTGGCATTAACGCATCATGAAAAATACGATGGTAGCGGCTACCCAAAAGGCTTAAAAGGACAAGATATTCCGATTGAAGGGCGTATTGTTGCCATTGCGGATGTGTTTGATGCACTGACAAGTAAACGCCCTTATAAAGAGGCGTGGAGCGTTGAAAAAGCGATGACGTTCATTAATGAGCAAAGTGGTATTCATTTCGACCCAGATTTAGTGGTTTTATTTCAACAGTGCTTGCCAAGCATTTTAGACATTAAGCAACGTTGGCATGACTAACTCACCATTAAGAGTTAAATATTATCCAGTTCTATTTTGCTTGCTATCTAGATTTACTCCGCTGACAGAAACCAAGTCGTCGACACGATAGCGCGTGCTACATTTATAGTCATCTCGAATATAGTCACCTCGAATTAATCTTATCCCAGCCCTTACAGTAGCTTGCTTTGCCGTGTTTGGTTTGTTAATTGCTATACCCAATCCTAAACACTCTTATGTGGTTTACAGTAAACTTTATCAATGACTTGTGTTTAATTTAAGAAAGTATTTTAGTTGTCGTTATTAAAATATAAGCGGCGACTACTTTAGTTGTTATGCATACGTATTCAGCATTATGGCATGTTTATTTGTTTGATTATTGAGCGATACTGATTCGTGTTAACAAATTGTTAGCAACAATGATAATTTAATAATAAAGGCCTTAAACATGAATTGTAATCACGCGTTAACTAAGGTGGCCCTAGCAACTGGCTTATCTGTGTGTATGTCATCATCCGTATTTGCTACTTCACAACCGACAACATTTGTGCATTTATTTGAGTGGAATTGGCAAGATGTCGCTCAAGAATGTGAGCAGTTTTTAGGGCCTAGTGGCTATGCCGCAGTACAAGTCTCCCCGCCTAATGAACACATCCAAGGCAACCAGTGGTGGACCCGCTACCAACCTGTAAGTTATGTGTTGCAAAGTCGTGGTGGCAACCGTAGTCAGTTTATTAATATGGTTAATCGTTGTAAGGCGGTTAATGTTGATATTTATGTTGATGCAGTGATTAATCATATGGCTAGCGGCAGCGGTACAGGCACTGCTGGCAGCGCTTATGGTAATAAAAGTTACCCTGCATATAGCCCGCAAGATTTTCATAATACCTGTGCGATTAAAGATTATAACAACCGCTGGGAAGTACAAAACTGCGAGCTTGTTGGTTTAACCGATCTTAATACCAGTGCTAATTATGTTCAGACCACTATCGCTGGATTTTTGAATGACCTGACTAACATAGGTGTTGCAGGTTTCCGTTTTGATGCTTCTAAACATATGGCCGTTGAAGATATTCAAGGTGTTATGTCAAAAGTGAATGGCTCTCCTCTGGTTTTTCAAGAAGTGATTGACCAAGGTGGTGAAGCGATTAGTGCCAGTGAATATACCAGTGTTGGCTTGGTGACAGAGTTTAAATATTCAACCCAGTTAGGCAATACATTCCGTAATGGTAACTTAGCATCCTTAAAAAACTTTGGTGAAGGCTGGGGGTTTATGCCGAGCAGCTCAGCGGTTGTTTTTGTTGATAACCATGACAACCAACGTGGTCACGGTGGCGCAGGTAATGTGATTACGTTTGAAGATGGTCGTTTATATGACTTAGCCAATGTGTTTATGCTTGCTTATCCTTATGGTTATCCAAAAGTAATGTCGAGTTATTCATTTAATGGCAATACCGATGCTGGTGGACCTAACGTGAGCGTTCATAATAATGGCAATTTAGAATGTTTTGGTAACAACTGGAAGTGTGAACATCGCTGGAGCTACATTGCTGGTGGAGTGAGTTTTCGCAACAATACCGCAGATAATTGGGCCACAACAAACTGGTGGGACAATGGTAACAATAAAATTGCTTTCGGTCGCGGCAGCTCAGGTTTTGTGGCTATTAATAAAGAGAACTCAAATTTAACCGCATCGTTAGCAACATCTATGGCTCCAGGGACTTATTGTAACGTGCTTAAAGGTAAAATCGCCCAGGACAAACGTTCATGCAGCGGTGAAACCATAGTGGTTAATAATAATGGTGCGATTAATGCTAACGTCACAGCATGGGATGCGTTTGCAATTCATCAAGGGGCGAAGCTCATCGCTGGTGGCGTTGTTAATAATCCTGATTGGCAGCGGACGGTTATTTTTGTTCAAGCTCAAACCCAAAGTGGTCAAGATATGTTTCTTCGTGGCGGCATTGATCATGCCTATGCAGCAAGCAACTTAAATAAAACCTGTACCAGTAGTAATTTTGAGTGTGCGATCCCGATTAGACATAACAATCTACGTAACGTGACCACTGCCCCCTGGAAAGCTAATGATGCATATTTAGATTGGTATGGTCCTGAATCTGCCCAAAGCACAGCATCAGCGGGTTCAGCGTTGGATTGGACAACCAATTTATGGCCTGCGGCTTGGGGAGCCAAACAAACCGTGACCAATAATGGATATGGAGAAGAGCCTTTAAACATCTGGGGGCAACATTATTGGATGTTAGATGTGGATATGGATTGCAGCAAAACGGTCAATGGACACTTTGAAGTAAAAGCGTTTGTCAAAAATGGCCAAGGCTGGGAAAGTAGTATTAGCCAATCTAATACGCCATTTCCTTCAAGTAATCATGTTGCACAATGCGGCAAGGTGAATCAATTTAGTTTCAACAGTAATAGCATTCAAATAAGTAATTTTTAAGGTTTATAGATAATGAAAACGGCCAAAACTGCTGTTTTGGCTGTTTTAATTGATATTCAATTAACCTCAAATCGAGTTAAGAGATGCATTAAATTATCTGTACTAAATTTTACATATACTCAGTAATAAGCTTGATGTCTTTATAGTATGATGTAATTCATCCGTGAAACATCAAAAGACAGCCACTTGAATGACAAGCATAACTCGTCAAAATCTAACTCACCAATTAACTCATGATCTTGGCATTGCTATCGTCAGTGGGGAATACCCTATTGGAGAAGGATTACCTTCCGAAGCTGACTTGTGCATTAAGTATAATGTAAGCCGTAGTTCAACACGTGAAGCGGTAAAGATGTTGTCGGCTAAAGGTTTAATTACATCACGTCCAAAGCAGGGTATAAAAGTGATGTCAGAAAGCCAATGGAATATGTTCGATATTGATGTTTTGCATTGGATATTAAGCAGTAAACCCTCTTTATCATTATTAAAAGAGTTTACGCAAATGCGTTTAGCATTAGAACCAGAGGCCGCAGCATTGGCGGCGAAACATGCAACTGCTGAACAGATAGAACATTTAGACATAGCGTTACAGCGAATGAGAGAAGCTGAGCTAGGACTTGAAGATCCGCTTGAGGCTGATATTTTGTTTCACGCAAATATTTTGTGTTCTAGTAATAATCGCTTTTTCGTACAAATGACCGGCTTTACCAGTACAGCATTAAAGGTGAGTTTGCGTTATACCAATCAAATGAAAGGCGTTAATGGTGCCAACGTGGAAGATCACGCTGCCATTTATAATGCGATAAGAATGCGTCAGCCGGAGTTAGCCAAAACGGGAATGGTTAAAATTATTAATGAGTTATTAGTGTTAATTGATTCTAGATTATAACGGCTTATTTCCTCTGTGTTTGCTGCTCTGGTGTAGAGAGCGGCTAAAACAGCCTGAAGCTAATCAGGTAATAGCAGAACAAATATTTAAACCAACATCGTAAAGTTACCTTTTGTACACAGCGTTGTGCTGAAAACATAGGTGCCCACTCTTATATTGTCATTGCTAGAGTGTCTAGCTAGGTTCGCTATCACTAAGTTGCCATACTAAGTGACTAAGGCTGATTAATGGATAGCCGTTAGCTCGAGCTCTTGAGCTAGTTTTTTTGCTTCAATATGATTCCAAATTTTGTCATGAAAGTAAAACACCACTGTGTTCACAGCGGGTTCAATTAATGCAACCGCACCACCAATAACAATGCTACCAGTGAGTAAGTAGGTAATGGTAAATGCGACAGAAAAATGCAGTACCGCAAATGTCATGGTTTTTTTCATGGTAAGACCCTCCAATTGATTTGATTTAATGATAGTGATTATCATTTGCAATTGAAAGTTAAATTTATCAGTTGGCTTAATCGATTTTTTAAATGAATAAGCCCGCCAAGAAAAAGCGGGCTTAAAATGTATTTTGTTTATAGTCAGATTAAGTCATTAACCGAGTTAATAGTGCCAAGGAAACTTAGAGAAATCTTGCTCACGCTTTTCTAAAAAAGCATCTCGTCCTTCTTGGGCTTCTTCAGTACCGTAAGCTAAGCGAGTTGCTTCACCGGCAAACAGTTGCTGACCCACTAAACCATCGTCAGCCATGTTAAAGCCATATTTAAGCATGCGCATTGCGGTAGGTGACTTAGCGTTAATTTCCTTCGCCCATGCTAAGGCTTCTGTTTCAAGTTCAGCATGTGAAATAGCGCGGTTAACCATGCCCATAGCAACGGCTTCTTCTGCCGAGTAATTAAACCCCAAAAAGAAAATTTCACGGGCGCGTTTTTGGCCAATCATCTTAGCTAAATAAGCACTGCCATAACCCGAGTCAAAACTGCCTACATCAGGATCGGTTTGCTTGAAAATAGCATGCTCTTTAGATGCTAATGTTAAATCACAAACCACATGTAAACTATGGCCGCCGCCAACAGCCCAACCAGGCACAACCGCAATAACCACTTTTGGCATAAAACGAATTAACCGCTGCACTTCTAAAATATGCAGGCGACCCATACGAGCCACATCGGGTTTGCCTTCTTCAGCACCTTCATACTTATAACCGTCTTTACCGCGAATACGCTGGTCACCACCGGCGCAAAAAGAGTACTGGCCCTTTGCTGATGGTCCATTGCCAGTGATTAGCACACAGCCGACATCTGACCATTGCCTAGCGTGGTCTAAAGCCATAAAGAGTTCATCTACGGTTTTAGGGCGAAACGAGTTTAAGCAATCTGGGCGATTAATTGCAATACGCACAGTACCTTGATCTTTAGCGCGGTGATAGGTGATGTCTTCAAAGTCGAAACCACTGACGGTGTTCCAACGTGTAGGGTCAAATATATCGGAAATCGCTTGTGTCATTATAAGCTAGCCTTTTTCAATCAATTATTCAAAGGCTATGCTGTATTAATATCTAGGTCAATCTCGCGAGTTCAAAAGCGTTAACTATATCTGGTCGCAAATAAACAGTAAGTTATCTCGGCTAAAAACAGGATGGTTTACCGTTGAGCGTGAACAATACTCTTGTTTAAAGTTTGCTATAGAATCACTATCAATGAAAACACCATCAAGTTCACGAATTTCTATGGTCGACAAGCGTTCATAAATTTTCTCTTTAATAATAGGTATTTTTTTATCAATCCGTTGAATTGTTGTCCCCGTCATTGAAGTGACTTTTTTATCTGCTGTAGTAAACATTGTTTGCACATATTCAATAGGCTCGTCTAGCTTATTGGTTTCTGTTGCAAAGTAATAAATAATGCCACCTATGATGGCTAAACCTATCCAACCTCTCATTTTTTTGTCCGGGTAAATGTTAGAAAGGTATATACTATGCCAGTTTGTTTGTAATGTTAATGTAGTAAGGGCGTAAAATGACAATAGAATCGAAACCCAAAGATTATTCGAAACAAAATCGAATTCAGATTCATCAGCCCGATGCGAACAAGGCCGACCGTTTTAATCCCAGCAATAGTATTTATGTAAGAGCCGTTGATGGACTTTGGACAAGAGTGCGCCGCCGTATGGGCTGGATTACCATGCTGTTCTTCCTTATATTGCCATGGATCACATGGGGCGACCGTCAAGCTGTATGGTTTCACCTCGCAGAACAGAAATTTCATGTTTTTGGTCTGACTATCTGGCCACAGGATTTAACATTACTCGCCGCCCTATTTATGATCTCCGCCTTTGGATTATTTTTTGTCACGACATATCTCGGTCGAGTATGGTGTGGCTATACCTGCCCGCAAACCGTATGGACGTTTATCTTTATCTGGTTTGAAGAAAAATTTGAAGGGGCACGTAATAAGCGTATCAAGTTAGATCAAATGCCGTGGGGCCTTAATAAAGTCTGGCGTAAAACCGCCAAACATACCGCCTGGATATTCATCTCCCTCTTAACTGCCATGACTTTCGTATCTTATTTTGTGCCGACAAGAGAAGTCTATATAGATGTCTTTACGTTAAATGCTGATGGCGGTATCTACTTTTGGGTTATTTTCTTTACTATAGCCACATACGGTAATGCAGGATGGATGCGGGAGATCATGTGTATTCATATGTGTCCTTATGCGCGATTCCAAGCAGCAATGTTCGATAAGAACACCTATATAGTTGGCTATGATGTTAAGCGCGGTGAAACTCGCGGGCCTCGTTCTCGTAAAGATGACCCTAAGGAAAAGGGATTAGGAGACTGCATTGACTGCGACCTTTGTGTTCAAGTCTGCCCAACCGGGATCGATATCCGTAACGGCTTGCAATATGAATGTATTAACTGTGGTGCATGTATTGATGCATGCGATAACACCATGGAACGTATGGGATATGACAAAGGCTTAATTAGTTACACTACAGAAAACAAGCTTGATAACATAAAAGAGACAGTGTTGCGCCCCAAGCTGGTGGGTTACGGCGTGATCTTAACTGTGATGATATTATTGTTTGTTTACGCCAGTGCAACCATAGCGCCGGTCCGAATGGATGTTATCCGTGATCGTAATGCCCTTTACCGGGAAAACAATCGAGGGGAAATAGAAAACACCTTTACGATTAAAATCCTGAATAAGACCGAGGCCAAGCACGATTATCAGTTAAGTGTTGAAGGGCTTAATAATGCCAGATGGATCGGACAGGAGAATGTCAGTATTGCAGCAGGTGAGATTTTAACATTACCTATTAGCGTGGCAATTGACCCAGTAGAGCTAAAACGAAGTGTTACCAACATAAATATCGTAGTGAAGGCTGAAATAGATGGTGAATCAGTCATTACCACCCAAGAAACACGGTTCTTCGGTGAGTAAAAAACATTAATAAGAGTCATAAAGCATATAAAGAAGGGACGAATAGTCCCTTTTTTGTGCGTTTCGTCCAAAAAATGCCCCCTTGATGCTATTTTGGTAAAAAACTTCTTAAAAGCCCTTGCACTACCTCAGAATCTCCCTATAATGCGCATCCACTGACACGGCACAGCGCGAAAGCAACGCGGCGAGTTAGGTTGATTTGAAAGGATAAAAACTTCGGTTTCATCATCAAATCAACAGCGACAAGAAAGTTTGAAAAAACACTTGACGCTGACAACAGGGTCTGTAGAATACGCAGCCCAAGCCAACGACCTAGCGTCTAACGGCGATGTTTGAAAAATTAACATCAACGCTCTTTAACAACTTAAACAAGAAATCTGTGTGGACATTCACAGGTATTGAGTTATTCGAAATTGTCTTCTGTTCTTCGGAATGTTGGCAATCAAAAAATTTAAACTCAATGCAACGATGAATGTTCATAGCAATATGTACAAAAAGACTTTGTTAACTTCGGTTGATAAAGCAATCAGAATTCATTGAGCCGAATCGCAAGATTCAAAAAACTTTAATTGAAGAGTTTGATCATGGCTCAGATTGAACGCTGGCGGCAGGCCTAACACATGCAAGTCGAGCGGCAGCGGGAAGATAGCTTGCTATCTTTGCCGGCGAGCGGCGGACGGGTGAGTAATGCCTAGGGATCTGCCCAGTCGAGGGGGATAACAGTTGGAAACGACTGCTAATACCGCATACGCCCTACGGGGGAAAGGAGGGGACCTTCGGGCCTTTCGCGATTGGATGAACCTAGGTGGGATTAGCTAGTTGGTGAGGTAATGGCTCACCAAGGCGACGATCCCTAGCTGTTCTGAGAGGATGATCAGCCACACTGGGACTGAGACACGGCCCAGACTCCTACGGGAGGCAGCAGTGGGGAATATTGCACAATGGGCGAAAGCCTGATGCAGCCATGCCGCGTGTGTGAAGAAGGCCTTCGGGTTGTAAAGCACTTTCAGTAGGGAGGAAAGGTAGTCGTTTAATAAACGGTTACTGTGACGTTACCTACAGAAGAAGGACCGGCTAACTCCGTGCCAGCAGCCGCGGTAATACGGAGGGTCCGAGCGTTAATCGGAATTACTGGGCGTAAAGCGTGCGCAGGCGGTTTTTTAAGCCAGATGTGAAAGCCCTGGGCTCAACCTAGGAATAGCATTTGGAACTGGGGAACTAGAGTCTTGTAGAGGGAGGTAGAATTTCAGGTGTAGCGGTGAAATGCGTAGATATCTGAAGGAATACCGGTGGCGAAGGCGGCCTCCTGGACAAAGACTGACGCTCATGCACGAAAGCGTGGGGAGCAAACAGGATTAGATACCCTGGTAGTCCACGCCGTAAACGATGTCTACTCGGAGTTTGGTGACTTAGTCACTGGGCTCCCAAGCTAACGCATTAAGTAGACCGCCTGGGGAGTACGGCCGCAAGGTTAAAACTCAAATGAATTGACGGGGGCCCGCACAAGCGGTGGAGCATGTGGTTTAATTCGATGCAACGCGAAGAACCTTACCTACTCTTGACATCCACAGAAGATTGCAGAGATGCGATTGTGCCTTCGGGAACTGTGAGACAGGTGCTGCATGGCTGTCGTCAGCTCGTGTTGTGAAATGTTGGGTTAAGTCCCGCAACGAGCGCAACCCCTATCCTTATTTGCCAGCGAGTTATGTCGGGAACTTTAGGGAGACTGCCGGTGATAAACCGGAGGAAGGTGGGGACGACGTCAAGTCATCATGGCCCTTACGAGTAGGGCTACACACGTGCTACAATGGCGTATACAGAGGGTTGCAAAGCCGCGAGGTGGAGCTAATCTCACAAAGTACGTCGTAGTCCGGATTGGAGTCTGCAACTCGACTCCATGAAGTCGGAATCGCTAGTAATCGTGAATCAGAATGTCACGGTGAATACGTTCCAGGCCTTGTACACACCGCCCGTCACACCATGGGAGTGGGCTGCAAAAGAAGTGGGTAGTTTAACCTTCGGGAGAACGCTCACCACTTTGTGGTTCATGACTGGGGTGAAGTCGTAACAAGGTAGCCCTAGGGGAACCTGGGGCTGGATCACCTCCTTACCTATACGACTAACTCAATACCTAAAGTGCAGCAATGCATGTGAGTGTTCACACAGATTACTTGTTAACTTCTTCGGAAGTAGAGTGAAACACGCCGCTTGCCGGTCAGTGTTGTTCTTTAACAATTTGGAAAGCTGATAGTACTAACTAAAGGCGCATAGATGATGATTCGTTGTTGTTTGTGTGATTATGTTAGTGCGAAAAACGTTAATACGAAAGTATTAACACTTGAGTTCTCAAAACACTGTTTAAGTGTCTTGAATATTCTAAAAACTAAGGCGAGTCACACTTCCTGGTCGGGAGTGAGACAAGTAAAAACCAGCTAGTTGCGATACAGTCTAATTAGTTCACGCAAGTGAAACTCATTTGGGTTGTATGGTTAAGTGACTAAGCGTATACGGTGGATGCCTTGGCAGTCAGAGGCGATGAAGGACGTAATAACTTGCGAAAAGCGTTGGCGAGCTAGTAATAAGCATTTGAGCTAACGATATCCGAATGGGGAAACCTGGCCACATAAGTGGTCATCATGCAGTGAATACATAGTTGCATGAGGCGAACCTGGGGAACTGAAACATCTAAGTACCCAGAGGAAAAGAAATCAACCGAGATTCCCCTAGTAGCGGCGAGCGAACGGGGATTAGCCCTTAAGTCTATGGGGTGTTAGTGGAATGTGTTGGAAAGCACAGCGGCACAGGGTGATAGCCCCGTACATGAAAACTAACCATAGATGAAAACGAGTAAGGCGGGACACGTGACATCCTGTTTGAATATGGGGGGACCATCCTCCAAGGCTAAATACTCCTGACTGACCGATAGTGAACCAGTACCGTGAGGGAAAGGCGAAAAGAACCCCTGTGAGGGGAGTGAAATAGAACCTGAAACCGTATACGTACAAGCAGTGGGAGCGGTTCTTGAGACCGTGACTGCGTACCTTTTGTATAATGGGTCAGCGACTTACGTTTTGTAGCGAGGTTAAGCGAATAGCGGAGCCGTAGGGAAACCGAGTGTTAACTGCGCGTTTAGTTGCAAGGCGTAGACCCGAAACCGAGTGATCTAGCCATGGGCAGGTTGAAGGTTGAGTAACATCAACTGGAGGACCGAACCGACTTATGTTGAAAAATGAGCGGATGACTTGTGGCTGGGGGTGAAAGGCCAATCAAACTCGGAGATATCTGGTTCTCCTCGAAAGCTATTTAGGTAGCGCCTCGAGCGAATACCATTGGGGGTAGAGCACTGTTAAGGCTAGGGGGTCATCCCGACTTACCAACCCTTTGCAAACTCCGAATACCAATGAGTACTACTCGGGAGACAGACAGCGGGTGCTAACGTCCGTTGTCAAAAGGGAAACAACCCAGACCGTCAGCTAAGGTCCCAAAGTGTATGTTAAGTGGGAAACGATGTGGGAAGGCTTAGACAGCTAGGATGTTGGCTTAGAAGCAGCCATCATTTAAAGAAAGCGTAATAGCTCACTAGTCGAGTCGGCCTGCGCGGAAGATTTAACGGGGCTAAACATACCACCGAAGCTACGGGTTTGCAGTTTACTGCAAGCGGTAGAGGAGCGTTCTGTAAGCGGTTGAAGGTGAAGGGGTAACCCACACTGGACGTATCAGAAGTGCGAATGCTGACATGAGTAACGATAAAGGGAGTGAAAAACTCCCTCGCCGAAAGACCAAGGGTTCCTGTCCAACGTTAATCGGGGCAGGGTGAGTCGACCCCTAAGGTGAGGCCGAAAGGCGTAATCGATGGAAAACAGATTAATATTTCTGTACCTCTGCTAACTGCGATGGAGAGACGGAGAAGGCTAGGCTAGCGCGGCGTTGGTAGTCCGCGTTTAAGGTAGTAGGCGGTGTTCTTAGGCAAATCCGGGAACACGTACTTAAATGTACACGTTGAGAGCTGATGACGAGTCACTAAGGTGATGAAGTAGTTGATGCCATGCTTCCAGGAAAATCTTCTAAGCTTCAGGTTAGTAGGGATCGTACCCCAAACCGACACAGGTGGTCGGGTAGAGAATACCAAGGCGCTTGAGAGAACTCGGCTGAAGGAACTAGGCAAAATGGTACCGTAACTTCGGGAGAAGGTACGCTGCTGTTGGTGATGGGACTTGCTCCCTAAGCTGACGGCAGTCGCAGATACCAGGTGGCTGCAACTGTTTATCAAAAACACAGCACTGTGCAAAATCGCAAGATGACGTATACGGTGTGACGCCTGCCCGGTGCTTGAAGGTTAATTGATTGGGTTATCGCAAGAGAAGCTCATGATCGAAGCCCAAGTAAACGGCGGCCGTAACTATAACGGTCCTAAGGTAGCGAAATTCCTTGTCGGGTAAGTTCCGACCTGCACGAATGGCGTAATGATGGCCACGCTGTCTCCAGCCGAGACTCAGTGAAGTTGAAATTGCGGTGAAGATGCCGTATACCCGCGGCTAGACGGAAAGACCCCGTGAACCTTTACTATAGCTTGGCACTGAACATTGAACCTACATGTGTAGGATAGGTGGGAGACTTTGAAGCTTCGTCGCTAGATGGAGTGGAGTCAATCTTGAAATACCACCCTTGTAGTTTTGATGTTCTAACTCTGGCCCCTTATCGGGGTTGAGGACAGTGCCTGGTGGGTAGTTTGACTGGGGCGGTCTCCTCCCAAAGAGTAACGGAGGAGCACGAAGGTTGGCTAAGTACGGTCGGACATCGTACGGTTAGTGCAATGGCATAAGCCAGCTTAACTGCGAGACATACACGTCGAGCAGGTACGAAAGTAGGTCATAGTGATCCGGTGGTTCTGAATGGAAGGGCCATCGCTCAACGGATAAAAGGTACTCCGGGGATAACAGGCTGATACCGCCCAAGAGTTCATATCGACGGCGGTGTTTGGCACCTCGATGTCGGCTCATCACATCCTGGGGCTGAAGTCGGTCCCAAGGGTATGGCTGTTCGCCATTTAAAGTGGTACGCGAGCTGGGTTCAGAACGTCGTGAGACAGTTCGGTCCCTATCTGCCGTGGGCGTTGGATGATTGAGGGGAGCTGCTCCTAGTACGAGAGGACCGGAGTGGACGAACCGCTGGTGTTTGGGTTGTCATGCCAATGGCATTGCCCAGTAGCTACGTTCGGAATCGATAACCGCTGAAAGCATCTAAGCGGGAAGCGAGCCCCAAGATGAGTCATCCCTAGAGCTTTAAGCTCTCTAAAGGGCCGTAGGAGACTACTACGTTGATAGGCAAGGTGTGTAAGCGTTGTGAGGCGTTGAGCTAACTTGTACTAATGACCCGTGAGGCTTAACCATACAACCCAGATGGGTTTTACTGATACGACTTAGTATTAGAATGTGACACTTAAGCAGTGCGAAAACTCAAATAAGCGAAGCTCTGATAAGGGCGTAAGCAAATCAGCTTTCCGAATTATTATTTAATGCACAATGAGTGTGTTAGATAAACCAAATTTGTCTGGAAACCATAGAGCTGTGGCACCACCTGATCCCATTCCGAACTCAGAAGTGAAACACAGTATCGCCGATGGTAGTGTGGGGTCTCCCCATGTGAGAGTAGGTCATTTCCAGGCGCCAAATTATCTCGTTAAGAGATGCTCGAAAGAGCAAGTCTCCTAGTTATGACATACTAGCGACTTAAAAAGCATTTAGTATCTTGCGTAAGCATTTTACTAAAGGAGCGGTAGTTCAGTTGGTTAGAATACCGGCCTGTCACGCCTGGGGTCGCGGGTTCGAGTCCCGTCCGCTCCGCCAACTTAAGATGAAGGCCTTTGCAGCAATGCAAAGGCCTTTTTCGTATGTGTAATTTAAACTTATTCAGCGTTATATCATTATAATTAATTGGTATAACTTCAATTGTAGATATGATTAAAGTGGTTGATGAGCTTCTTTGAGGAAAACTTATCGTTCCGATTAATGTATTGCTGATATTATGGTTATTTGAAATATACTTGGACGTTCATCGATATTGTCATAAAGCATGCCTTTATTTAAGTGTGTTGATTGTTGAGCCAGAACGGTTAGTGTTTCTTTAAACGGTATATCAGATATATAATTGATGTTACTTTATTATATGAGATTAGAATGGATTGTCGGTTAGGTTGTGGCGCGTGTTGTATTTCACCGTCGATTACGAGCGCTATACCTGGAATGCCTGATGGGAAACCTGCAGGTGTCCGTTGTACTCAATTAAGCGATAAAAATCTATGTATGATCTTTGGTAGACCAGAGAGACCTTCAGTGTGTAGTGGTTTCTCTGCAAGTATAGATGTTTGTGGTGCTTCATATGAGCAAGCTTTATGGTTGATCACTGATTTAGAGCGTTCAACATGCTAAAGTCGTTTTTTCTTTTATAGAGTATGGTTTATCAATGCAATTAACCCGCTATACAGATTATGGTATCCGCATTTTGATGTACCTTGCTGTACAACCAGAGCGAGAAGCTTTGTTCCGTATTGCTGAGGTTACTAAAGTTTTCGATTTATCATCAAATCATGTCGCTAAAATTGTTCATCAGCTTGGAAGATTAGGCTATTTAAAAACTATTCGAGGTAAAAGTGGCGGGTTTAAATTGGCTATTCCTGTTAAGGATATTCAAATAGGCTTGCTGGTTAGACAGCTAGAACACTCATTAATTGCTGTTAATTGTGAAGAACCTTTTTGTCGCTTTACCCCTGTATGTAATTTGAAAGGGGTACTAGGGAAAGCGGTTGCTGCTTATTTGGCGGTATTGGATCAATATTCATTAGCGGATATAGTGAATAATAAAGCAGAGTTAATTTCAACCTTGCCTGATTTATCTATCTCAGTGTTTGATGTGAGCTAATTGGGTATACCTTAGCAATATCAGTCGCAAGTAGATCTGAAGTGTGTACTAAGTTGATACCATTTTGTTTCAGCCTAGGAAGGTTGGCCTTGAGGTAGGCAATAGTTTCAGGATATGGATGTGCAATTGCAACTAATGTTCCTTGTTGTTTTGTTTGTAAAATAATTTTTTTAAACTGCTTTTCAAGTGCGTGTTGATGTAAGTCATTATCTAAAAAGACTTGTCGCTGTAATAAAGGCACCCCTACCGCTTTAGCTTTATCACTCGCCTTACTGTATTTTGTTGTCATGCTGTCAACAAAGTAAGCTTGTTTGCTTTTTAAACTTTGCATCACCCATAGCATGGGCTTCTCTAATTGAGTCAGTAAGCTACCCATGTGATTATTTGCCCCTCGGGCATAAGGGATATTTCCAAAAGCGGATGTTATTTCGTGCTTAATTTGTTGCTCGTTCATGTCATTGGTTAGTCCACCAGGGCCTAAGGCGTTACCGCTTAAAGCTTGCATAGGTAAATGGATCATTATTTCATGGCCTTTATTATGACCTTCTAATGCAAGTTTTTGTCCTAAAGGTGTGTGGGGTAAGACTGATAAGGTAATATTGTTAGGCAGTGACAAAACAGCCTCATCTGTTTGACGGTATCCAATATCGTCAATGATGATAGCTAGGTTTGCTGCGTATGTTGATGAAAAACAGGCAAATTGTAATATTATTATCGATAAAAATCGCACAGTTATTATTATTTTCTTTTTTATTTTATTTAGTTTTCTCTGCTATCTATCCAGGCGATGGCTGAGTCGATTTGCTGATCGTAATCTTTGTTTAATATTTTTTCTGCACCGATTATAGGCATATTCATCTCGTCTGTAACAGCAGTAATTGCTATTTCGATATCTGGAGTAATGCCTATGGTGTTTATATTATTTCCATTAGGGGTGCTGTAGTTGGCAATAGTCAGTTTTATCGCATTACTTTGACCAAGTATGGGTATAACACTTTGAACAGTTCCCTTACCAAAACTGGTTTCTCCTAATAAGGTTGCGCGATGATTCTCTTGCAGCGCCGCGGCTAAAACCTCTGAAGCCGATGCTGAGCCTTTATTGATTAACACAATCATGGGTATGTTAGCAAAAATAGTCTTTTGGGAGGCGTAGTAATCTTCATTTGCATCAAAAATACGTCCAGTAGTTGTCACTATTCGACCGTGATCAAGAAATAAATCTGCAATACTAATCGCTTGGTCGAGTAGTCCGCCTGGGTTATTTCGTAAATCTAGAATTAGCCCCCTTAATGGTACATGCTGCCATTTTGTTGCTTGTTCACTTATCGCATCAGTAGCGTCTTCTTGGAAACTTGTTAGGTGTAAGTAACCAATATCGTCATTAATAATTTCACTGTTAAGAGAATTGATGTGGATAAAGTCAGGTTGTAAGGTGATGGTAATCGGTGTTTTATTTACGATAGGAAGGAGGCTTAAGGAAATAGCTTTGTTGTCATTACTATACTGTCTAATTTCGCTTAACACCATTTGCAGGTTTGTGGCATCAATAAGTGTATCATTAAGCTTGATAATCTTATCACCCGCTTTAATACCCGCGCGTTCAGCTGGCGAGTTTTTGAATGGAGTGATGATGGTGATTTTTCCATCTTCAGTCGCGATCTCAAAACCAAAGCCAAAATATTCCCCCTTATTGGAGTCGTTTATCGCTTGAAAATCGTCATGGGTTAGAAATCCAGAGTAGGGGTCAAGTTGTTCAAATATCCCTTTTATCGCAGCATCAATAAGTTGCTGGCGATCTATTCTATCTACGTAGTAAGTTTCGACAGTATCAATAATATCGACCAAAAGTGGGTAGTCAAAATGATAATCGGTAGATTGCGGATTAGCATGTTCTGAACTTGAGATACTGATTGATAGCGCCACGAAGACGCCAAGTGTAAAGCAACTGATATAACGAATGATTTGATGCATAACTGCCCCGTTAACCATAGGCAGTTTGAGCCATCCTAGCGACAGTATCTTGCCGGATCGACCGCTTGCCCTTTATGTCTTATCTCAAAGTATAGGCTAGGTTCGGTCTGTCCACCTGAACGACCGACTAAAGCAATCGATTCACCATCATTAACATTATCACCAGCCTCTTTAAATAAGGTTTGGGCATGGCCATATAGACTCATATACCCTTTACCATGATCAAGTACCATTACCATGCCGAAACCACGCAACCAATCGGCATAGATGACTTTACCTGCGGCAACCGCTTTAATGTTTTGACCTTCTGGCGCGGTTAATACGGCGCCTTTCCATTTTATTTGACCTGAACGGCTACTACCAAAACGTTCACTCATGCGGCCCTTTGTTGGCCAACTTAACTTACCTTTTCGATTTTCAAGTCCGTCCATTAATGGGTTGGCTTTTGCTGTCACAACCGCTTGTTCAACAATACGTTTTAAGCTTGCTTCTTCAATTTGTAATTGTTCTAGCTGAGCACCTTTATCAGAAAGTGTACGCTGAATTTGAGTTAAGGTTTGCTGGCGTTGATTTTGTTCATTACTTAATTGTTTAGCTTGTTGTTTTTGGTCAATAATCACAGTATTCAGTTGTTGTTGCTTTTTGACTTGTTTGTTTTTAACTTCAGCTAATTGTTCACTAGTCGTTTTTAGTTTGCTGATCGCTTTGATTCGGGCATTGTTTAAATATTGATAGTAAGCCAGCATGCGTTCAATGGTTGCAGGGTTTTGCTGATTAAGCATCATCTTGCTGTAATCATGGTTTCCGGCTAAATAAGCGCTAGATAGTTGCTTTGATAACGTTTTTTGTTGTCCAACCTTTTGTGCAGTTAAACTTCTTTGTTGTTTTTCTAACTCGATTAATTGACTGCTGATATTTTTTAATGATGTTTGAGTTTCATTGACCCTGCCTGCCGCACGTGCGATGGCTTGCTCATCTTTTTTAAGCAAATTAATGAGCTTCTCTCGCTGTTTTGAAGTGTTTTTTAAATCATTTTGCTGCGCACTGATTTGTGTCTGAATAGACTTTAACTCAGACTGACGTTTGCTGAGGTCGGCGCCTGTAGCGGCATAAGATAGTATTATAAAGCCAGCAAAAATGCTGGCTTTAACAAAGAAACGAGTTATCACAGGTAATTAATTACTCTTTTAAGTCAATGATACAGCGGCCAGTCATTTCGGTTGGCACACTTTGCCCCATTAACGTTAACATCGTTGGTGCGATGTCACATAAGCGGCCGTTAGGTTTGATAGTAGCATCACGACCGACATAGATGAAAGGAACTAATTCACTTGTGTGCGCAGTATGAGCTTGCCCTGTAGTTGGATCTGTCATTTGTTCAGCATTACCGTGATCAGCGGTAATAATACATTCACCCCCAACTTTGGCTAACGCTTCTATTACTCGGCCAATACACGCATCAACAGCTTCACACGCTTTAACAGCAGCATCAAACTTACCAGTATGGCCAACCATGTCGCCATTAGGGTAGTTACAAATAATCACATCATATTTGCTTGATTCAATCGCCCCTACCAGCTTGTCTGTGAGCTCTGCTGAGTTCATCTCTGGTTGTAAATCATAAGTCGCCACTTTAGGTGACTCAATTAAAATGCGGTCTTCACCGTCAAATGGGGCTTCTTTACCGCCATTGAAAAAGAAAGTTACATGAGCATATTTTTCTGTTTCAGAAATACGTAACTGAGTTTTATCTTGCTTTTGCAGTGTCTCACCAAGTGTATTAACAAGGTTGTCTGATGCAAATGCCACTGGTGCCTGAATATCGTCTGCATATTGTGTCAGCATGACAAAATTAATTTTAGGGGTTTTATGGCGAACAAACCCATCAAAATCTGGATTAACAAAGCTACGGCTGATTTGACGCGCGCGATCTGCACGGAAATTCATGAAAATCAATGCATCGTTGTCATTCAGTGTCGCTGCTTGGCCTGTTGTATCAACAATAGCTGACGCAGCGACAAACTCATCATTTTCATCTCGTGCATAAGCGGCTTCAAGTGCATCGACTGAGTTTGCATATTCAAACTTTCCTTTGCCTTCAGTGATCAGCTCATAAGCTTGAGTTACTCGATCCCAACGGTTATCACGATCTAATGCGAAGTAGCGTCCAATTAGGGATGCAATACGACCTGTACCTATTTCAGCAAAAACAGTATTGAAGTGTTCAATACTGTTTTTGGCGCTTCTTGGTGGAGTGTCTCGACCATCTAAGAAGGCGTGCAAGTAAACTGCTTTAGCCCCACGGGAAACGGCCATGCGGCACATAGCTTCAATATGTTGCTCATGGCTATGGACGCCACCTGGTGATAATAATCCCATGATATGCACAGCGCCGTTTGCGGCAATGGCTTGGTCTACCGCGTCAATTAGTGCTGGGTTTTGTTCAAATTCATTATCTTCAATGGCTTTACTGATCCGCGTGAGTTCTTGATAAACAATGCGACCAGAACCAATGTTGATATGGCCAACTTCAGAGTTACCCATTTGGCCATCAGGTAAACCTACGTCAAGACCTGAACCTGAAATTAAGCTGTTAGCATAGGTGGCAGTTAACTTATCCAAGACCGGTGTGTTAGCGTGAAAAATCGCATTATCTTGCGGATTTTCACGATAGCCCCAGCCATCAAGAATAAGCAGTGCCAGCGGACGTTTAGTTGTCGTCATGGAAATACCCTTATTTAAAGTGTTAAAGATGAAATTAAAAATGAAATTGGACAAATATTACTACTTATTGGCTGCTGGCAACAGGCTTAGGTTCTCGATTGCCCTAACAGGTGATTAAATTTCATTTATGCGGATGCATTTGTGCAATTAAGTTTTTTGACCTTATTCGGGGCGCATAATTCTGGATGAAACACGTCTGAAAGATAATGACTATATCTCCCAATAATGAATCTTACCTAACCTCTTTGATGTCACTCTGAGCCCTATATCTTAAGCTTGTTTGGGTATATACTCTTGGCCAAATTAATCTTAGCTCGATACGTTATAGGCAGTGACCATGCAAGAATATATTGAATTTTTAAGAGCAAACCCAATGTTGTCTTTAGCTTGGGCAGGCTTATTTTTTGCTTTAATTGTGACAACATTCAAATCAGGTACATCAAAAGTAAAGACTGTTAACAATCATGAACTCACGCTAATGATGAACAAGCAAGACGCTAAAGTTGTTGATGTTCGTGGCAAAGAAGAGTTTAAAAAGGGTCATATCGTTGACGCGATAAACGTACCATTGTCTGAAATTAAAAATAATCAGGCAACGAGTCTTGAAAAGTTTAAAACCAGCCCCATTATATTAGTATGTAACGCTGGCATGACATCTTCTCAAGCAGCTCAACTTCTTGTTAAGCAAGGCTTTGAAAACGTACATAACCTTAAAGGTGGTATGGGTGATTGGCAATCAGCAAATATGCCAGTTGTCAAAAGCAAGAGATAGTCACTAGGTTCATCATATTGCAGTAAAAACATCGTATTGATGAGTAATCAATACCATTAAGTTTTGGTCTTATTGACGTAAAATGCTTAGTGATTTTTTAGCTGTATTATCGATTTTAAGGGAATGCGAGATTATTCTCGCTTACAAGCCTAACACCATATTCGCTCCACAGAAAAGCGAAAAATAACATTAAATAGGTAGGATATCATGGCTGAAGAAATAGCAAACAACGAAGCAGTTGCACCACAGTTTAACATTCAGCGTGTTTATACAAAGGATTTGTCTTTTGAAACACCAAATAGCCCAGCAGTTTTCCAAAAAGAGTGGAACCCAGAAGTTAAGTTAGACCTAGACACGCGTAGTGCTAAGTTATCTGACGACACTTATGAAGTAGTACTTTCTTTAACTGTTACCGCTAAAAATGGTGACGAAACAGCTTTCTTATGTGAAGTTCAGCAAGCAGGTATCTTCTCTATAGTAGGTTTAACTGAGCCACAACTAGCGCATTCTTTAGGTGCTTATTGTCCTAACGTATTATTCCCATATGCGCGTGAAACCGTTTCTGGTTTAGTTGCCCGTGGTACTTTCCCACAACTTAACTTAGCGCCAGTGAACTTTGATGCATTATTTGCTCAATATGTTCAACAGCGTCAAGCGGCAGCTGCAGAAGCCCCAGCTGAAGCTAACGCGTAAGTGATGAACAGCACTGCCGAAATAACGGTAATTGGGGCGGGGTCTTATGGCACCGCCCTTGCTATTTCTTTAGCAAGCAACGGTCATAAAACCTTATTGTGGGGACATGATCCCAAGCGCATGCAGGCTTTGGCTGACTCTCGCAGTAATGAAACTTACCTGCCTGGCATAACATTTCCTGATTGTTTACAAATTGAACTTGATTTGGCCACAGCCTTAGCCGCCAGTAAAAATGTGTTGGTTGTTGTACCAAGCCATGTTTTTGGTGATGTACTAAAACAAGCTAAACCGTTATTGCGCAGTGACGCTCGTATTGTATGGGCGACCAAAGGTCTAGAGCCTGAAACCGGCCGCTTATTACAGGATGTAGCACGTGAACAATTGGGTGAGCAATATCCCCTAGCGGTATTGTCGGGCCCTACATTTGCCAAAGAATTAGCCGCAGGTTTACCAACTGCGATATCAGTAGCTGGTACTTGTCCGCAGTTTACCCATGATTTAGTTGAACTGTTACACAGCCCAAAACGGTTACGTGTATATGCCAATGATGATTTCACTGGTATTCAGCTTGGCGGTGCGGTTAAAAATGTTATCGCCATTGGCGCTGGCATGTCTGACGGCATTGGTTTTGGCGCGAATGCACGCACAGCATTAATCACTCGTGGTTTAGTTGAGTTAACTCGCTTAGGTGTCGCACTAGGCGCTGACGCTAATACCTTTATGGGGATGGCGGGCTTAGGTGATTTAGTGCTGACGTGTACTGATAACCAATCTCGAAATCGTCGTTTTGGGCTCGCCCTTGGAAAAGGATGTGATGTCGATACTGCGCAAATTGAAATTGGCCAAGTAGTTGAAGGTTATCGAAATACCAAAGAGGTATTTACCTTAGCAAAACGACTAGGGGTAGAAATGCCGATAACCGAGCAAATTTATCAAGTACTTTATCAAGGTAAAGCGCCTGTTGATGCGGCTAAAGAGTTATTAAGTCGAGATAAAAAATCAGAAACAGTGTAACGGCTAGCGAATATACAAATACCGATAAAAGGGTGCTAATATAGCGCCCTTTTTTGTACATGGAAGTAATTATCCTTGAAGGCCATGGATGGCATACGTAAAGGATTTGTACATGGAAGTAATTATCCTTGAAGGCCATGGATGGCATACGTAAAGGATTTGTACATGGAAGTAATTATCCTTGACGGCCATGGGTGGCCTACGCAGGGACTGCGACCCTAGTGTCAGTATAACCAACTTGTTTAAAGAGAGTCTCAACAGTGAAACATCATGACGTAATTATTATCGGCGCCGGTGCAGCAGGGTTAATGTGCGCTGCTACAGCGGGTTATCGTGGCCGTAATGTTTTGGTGTTAGACAATGCAAAACAAGCAGGACGTAAAATTTTGATCAGTGGTGGTGGTCGCTGTAACTTCACTAATCAAAAGGTTGAACCGCATCAGTTTCTTTGCAGTAACCCCCATTTTGTCAAATCGGCATTAGCACGTTATCGCTCAAGTGATTTTATTGAGTTGGTTGAGCGTCATGGTATTGAATACCATGAACGTGATCACGGACAGTTATTTTGCAATAACTCAGCCAAAGAAATAGTGACTATGCTGATGACCGAATGCGAATGGGCTGGGGCAAAAGTCCAGCTGCGCACGGATATTTTATCTGTTAGTAAAACGGGTACAGGCTTTAATCTTACTACCTCTAATGGTGACTTTAGCTGTGAATCACTCGTGATAGCCACAGGTGGCTTATCAATGCCTAAACTTGGCGCGACGCCTTATGGTTATAAGCTGGCTGAGCAGTTTGGTTTAAAAGTGCTGCCAACTAGCGCAGGTTTAGTGCCTTTTACCTGGCATGCTGAACAAAAAATTCGTTTTGAGCCGTTATCGGGTATTGCTGTACCTACAACGATTACCGCACAAGATGGCACCCAGTTTAGTGAAGCATTATTATTTACCCATCGCGGCCTGTCTGGCCCAGCTGTATTGCAAATATCAAACTACTGGCAGGCTGGTGAAGCGATTTCAATTAATTTACTGCCAGGTGAAAATGCTGTAGATAAAATCGAGTTTGCACTGAAACATCATCCAAAACAAAGTTTACGAAATACCTTAAGCCAATGGCTACCAAAACGACTCGTTGAAGCGTTATTTGAAGAGGCGCAATTAGACAAAGCGTTAAATCAACTTGGTCATGGCGAACGTGAAACGCTGGCTAGTGAGTTAAACAGCTGGTTAATAGTAATGAATGGTACAGAGGGATATCGTACAGCAGAGGTCACTCTGGGCGGTGTAGATACTAATGAACTGTCATCTAAAACCATGCAAGCCAATAATGTTTCTGGATTGTATTTTATTGGTGAAGTGATGGACGTCAGTGGTTGGCTGGGAGGGTTCAACTTCCAATGGGCATGGTCGTCTGGCGTGGCTGCTGGGTTAGCTGTTTAAAGAATTTTATTGAGTTCTTCTGATAAAACACAGAGGAACTCAGCTTTATCACTTTCTGTTATTTTTTATTTTTGCTTATATCTTTTTTCACTTTCTCTAAATCATCTTTCTGTAATTATCTCTATCTTGATTTGTTATTTCCAATATTTACTGATGTGTCTACTGTCCCATCATTAATTTGAAACTCTTACCGAATTGTCGGTAATTTTTGCCAATAATTGCGTGAGTTAATGGTGAGGTAATAAAAAATACAAATTTATTTTGCTTTATTATCATGTTGTTATATATTTCATGTAAGTTTGGCATGAAGTTGGCTTAGTATAAGTTAGCTAAACGATACACAAACAGTTGTTCATTATTATAAGTTGATTTTTGTGTGTTATTTATCATTTCATATTTAAGGAGATTACTTATGTTAGGTTGGACATTGATGTTTTTAATTATCGCTATCGTTGCTGGCTTATTAGGTTTTGGTGGTATTGCAGGTGCAGCAGCCGGTATTGCGAAAATAATTTTCTTTATTTTTATCGTATTACTTGTTATTTCTTTAGTGGCAAGTGCAATACGAGGTAAGGCGCCAAAGGCATAACGCTATGTAAGCGACGCCTTATTATTTAATGATAGAAGATGAATATATCTAAATATAGTAACCACAAATGGAATGACCTAGTGGTCAAGGAGATCAATATGAATTTACTAAAAAAATTAAGCATCATGGTTTTATTGGGATTAACAACAGTAGGTATGATGGCATGTTCAGACAATAAAGCTGAAAATGCGGGCGAGAAAGTTGATGAAATGATGAAGGACGCCGGTAATGCAGTTGAAGATGCGTGTGAAGATGTAAAAGAAGGTCTTAAAGCAGAAGATCCTGATTGTTAAAGAAACTAAGCGGCGCACTATAGTGCGCCGCTTTTTGCTGTTTCCAAAATAGGACATCTATATGCTAACCAAGATAAATATTAAGTATTACTACACAGCCGGCGCATTATTGGCTGTGATTTTGTGTGTGCTACTTAATTCTCCGTGGGCTAAATTTTTTATTGGCTGGCTGGCATTATCTTTGGGGTTAGTGAGTTTTGCTTATTGGTTTAATGCTGGTGGTGTTTTCCGTAAAAAGCAAAATGGTTCAATTCCTTGGTATATCAGTTGGGGCTTTGTGCCTTTTCTATTGGGATGCCAGATTTATAATGCTTGGGCAAGAAAACACGATAAGGTACCCGCAATTCAAAAGATTGAAGATCAGCTCTATTTAGCATGTCGTTTATTTCCTTCTGATATTGACTACCTTAAAACCCAAGGGGTTGATGCTATTCTTGATGTGACCGCTGAATTTGATGCATTAGATGGCACATTATTGGCTGAGGATATCGATTATTTAAATGTGCCTGTTTTAGATCATAGTGTCCCGTCAGAAGCGCAACTCAACCAGGCGATCAATTGGCTTAATAATCAGGTGCGTAACGGTAAGAAAGTGGTAGTGCATTGTGCGCTAGGCCGTGGACGTTCGGTATTAGTATTAGCCGCTTATCTTGCTTGTCGCGATAACAAAAGTCACTTAGATGAGGTGTTGAGCTCTATTAATGAAATTCGCCATACCGCCCGTTTGAATAAATGGCAATTTGCTAAAGTCTCTCAAATGTATCAGCAAAATCGGATTAAAATTAATAAAACACTCTATTTAATTGCTAATCCAGTATCGGGCGGGGGTAAGTGGCAGGATGATGCTGAGTATATTCAACAAACCTTATCGAGCTATTATCGAGTAAAGCTGCTTGAGACGACGGAAGATAAGGATGCAGCTGTGCAAGCCTGCGAAGCCGTTAAGCGTGGGGCTGATATTGTTGTAGCTTGCGGTGGTGATGGCACCGTTAACGAGGTGGCTTCTATGTTGGTTAACACCTCAATCACATTAGGTATTATTCCTATGGGGACAACAAATGCTTTGGCGCATACCTTATTTGGTGTAGGCAGTAAGCTGATCCCTGTTTCTCAAGCCGTGGATATTTTGATTCAAGGTCATTACCAACCTATTGATACAGCACTGTGTAATGAACGAATAATGCTATTGCTGGTGGGTATTGGCTTTGAGCATAAGATGATTGAAAGCGCGAATCGAGACAAGAAAAATGAATCGGGTCAGTTTGCTTACTTAAGTGGTTTATGGAATGCGATTGATGAAAATCAGCCGCTATCTTTGTCTATACAATTAGATGATGGTGAAACACATACAATTGAGACCACTAGTATAGTAATAGCCAATTCTGCTCCGTTTACCAGTTTACTCGCACAAGGTAATGGTGAGCCTAATATTACTGATGGATTACTCGATATTACTTGGATTGAACCTACAGAGTCATCACAGGAGCAGTTAATGAGTTTAGTCGATTTACTGTTTACAGGTGTTTCTCGTTTGTGGAATCAAGCTAACAATAAGCCTGATGCAATACATCATGCCCAAGCTAAAAAGATATACCTAAAAGCTCAACAAAAAACACCTTATGTGATTGATGGAGAGCTTTTTGAGGCTAATGATGTCACGGTAGAGGTTGTGCCAAAGTCTCTGAAGGTTTTTGTGCCAGCAACAAGCCCAATCTTGAAGCGTTAATCGGTACTGCTGTTATCTTCATATTTACTGAGTTTGTTATATAAGGTTTTAACGCTTATTCCCAATTGTTCGGCGGTTTCATTTTTATTGCCTCCAGCCTTGTCTAGTGCTTGAAAAATAGCGACCTTTTCAATTTCATCTAAACGCATACCTGAAGGTACTTGAATCTTATCTGTGGTATTTTCTGGCTTAGACTCGGTTTCAAAGGTGTTAAAATGACTTTGGTCGATCGTGTCATCAGCGAGAATATATGCTCTTTCAATAGCATGTTTTAACTCTCGCACATTACCTGTCCAGCGCTGTTGTTGAATAAAGCTGATAGCTTCTGGGGTAAAGGTTTTGGTGAGTTTTTCTGCTACATTTCGATAAGCTAAAAAGTGTTTTGCCAACCCGCTAATATCATCACCTCTGTCACGTAGCGGTGGAACGCGAATAGGGAAATGAGCAAGTCTGAAGTATAAATCCTCACGAAAAAGACCTTGTTCAATAGCGCTTGCTGGATCACGATTGGTCGCGGCGACAATACGCACATTGGCTTTTTTTAGGCTGGTGCTACCAATAGGGCGATATTCACTATTTTCCAATACCCTTAATAATTTCACTTGATGATCAATAGGCATCTCAGTAATTTCATCTAGAAATAATGTCCCGCCTTCTGCTTGATCAAATACCCCGCGATGATCACGGTGTGCCCCCGTAAAAGCCCCTTTAACGTGACCAAATAGCTCACTGTCAACTAATTCTGGACTGAGTGCACCACAGTTAATTGCAATAAAAGGCTCGTTTGCTCTGTTACTTGCAAGATGAATCGTGTTGGCTACTAATTCTTTACCTGCACCACTTTCGCCAACAATTAACACATTACTTTCAGTCACCGCGACTTTACGAACCGTGCGATACAGCTTATGCATTGCACGGGATGATCCAACTAATAATCCGTATTGATCGAGTTCACTTGATAATACCTGTTGGCGCTTAGTTGACTCTAACAATAAGTCTTGAGCAAAATCATTCAGGGTGTCATCAATCAGTTCCATATTGTATGGCTGTCTAAAGTGATAGCCCGCGCCCTTTGACATTAATTTATCAAGGTGAGGGTTGGGTTTTCCCTCACTTAAGAAGATAAATTCTATATCAGACATTAAGGCGTTATCTGTAAGGCAGTCATAATCAGCTTGGCCTAATTGAGATACTTCAATAATTGCCACATCCGCATTACTCGCTTCAAGCTGTGTTAGCCAGGGGAGCTCCGTAATACTCGCTATTTTATTAAAACGTCCACAACTAGGTGCTTTTAGAAGCAGTGTTGCTGTTTGAGGGTGGAGCAAATGGTAAAACAAGGTAGGACTAGCCATGTCAGTGTTACTCCTTTTTCGTGGTCATTTCATTAATGGCCACTTTGTAAATTTGACAATAACAATCGGTAATTATTTCTTAACATACTGTTTACATTTGGGGGTGTTTGTTATTAATTCCTTATTTATTAATGTCTTATTGTATTTTTTGTTTTGTGTACGAATTATGCATGAGTTAATCATAGGGTAAACAATAATAGTTTATTCATTATGACTATAAATATTACAGGATAGCTATTAGTTATTTAATGATAGGAGAAATGACATTGCAATATTCACATATCAACCATTTATCAAGCAAGCAAATTGACCTAGGAGTAATTAGCGATGCCATTAATTTGTGTCAAGCAGGGCAGCTGTTTTACACGCAAACCGTTGCGGATGCAGATGACTATAATATTAAGCGTATTTTTATGGATATGGCAGAAACGAGAAGATCGATGCTGCAGCATCTAGTGCCGTTATTTCAACAGGCTAAGCAAGACGGGATAGCCTCAAATGATGTCCAACCAATTAGTTTATTTTCCTTTACTGATGGCTATGCTCAGGCAGGTAAAATGATACAGCAAGACAAACTATGGACAGCGATAGGGTTATTACTAGATATAGAGCAACAGGCTTTACATCAACTTAAGTGGGCCGCTCGCCAGGCGACAAATAAGAAGGTCGCTCAACAATTAGCTGAAGGCTGTGCGTGGCTGCAAATGGGGTGTGATAGCATGAACAGTCTGTATGTGAGTCGTAAAGGTGCCGCTAATTGAGTGATCGCATTGTTATTTGAATATGAGTTATCACTAAGATGAAAAAATTACCTGTTGTCGGTAAAAATGTCCAAAAAAATCAGACTTACATACATGTAAAAATAGCAAATTAAACATAAAAATAAATTATAACAGTAACTTATGTTTGTTGGCACGGTTTGCGCATTACTTATGTTGAGATAAACAATGGAGGATATCTTTATGAATAAGACAACATTATCTTTAGTAGTAAGTACGATGCTTGGTGCAATGGCTTTTTCTGCAAATGCAGCACAAGATTGGCAGGATGACGCTAAAGACGCATGGATTGATGGTAAAGTTGAAACCACATTATTGCTCAATACCAACCTTAACTCGTTTGACATCAATACCGATGTGCATGCCGGTAAGGTTACCTTAACGGGTAAAGTTGATAGCAGTATTGATAAGTCATTAGCGGGTGAGCTGGTTAAAAGCTTGGACGGCGTAAAAAGTATTGATAATCAATTGACTGTTTTGAAGCAACAAGATGATAGTAACGATAGCGATTTAGGTGATGATCTAACTGATGCTAAGGTTGCTATGATTGTTAAAACTCGTTTGCTGTTTTCTGACGATGTAGCGGGCTCTAAAATTGATGTTGATGTTAAATCTGGTGTTGTGACATTAAAAGGTACGGTCACAAGTGATGCTGAACGTGATTTAGTTGTCGCAATTGCGAAAAATGCTGACGATGTAGATAAAGTGGTTGACGAACTGCGTATCGCTGATTCATAAATCAGAGTCAATAAGTTATCAACATTAGTGTCACATTAAATCGAGAAAGCCAGCTTGCATGCTGGCTTTTTTATGCCCTCAGTTAATTGAAGCTATTTGGCTATATCGTTTAGTTAGCTTGCTCTGAAGTAAATCTACAGCTTTCAGTATGTTGATTAAATTTATCTAAAAAAGCGGGATATTGCTTCAAAAATATTTTGCCAAAATAAACTCCTAACGATCTATCTAGATTGGGCACCACAGAAAAGTCACTTAATGGAATGTTTACTCGTTTGGCAGCAGCTTCAAAAAATAAATCGCTTTCTAAGATTGCACCTATACGATTTTTTTCCAGTAAATGAATTAATTCATCGAGAGAGCTTGCTTGGTGGATAACGTTATAATTATTTTTTTGTAGCCAGAACGTGGTGTTAGAGTGCTTACGACCACCAAATTGTGCATTTGATTTTATGGCGTCTTTATTTAAAGGTATAGAAGTGTGCTTGAGTAAGTAAAAGTTCCATTGCTGCGCAATAAAAGTATTTGATAAAACAGCATAGCGGTCTCTTGCGCTATTTTGCGAGGCTGAAAAGAAACCATCGTACTTTCCTTGTTTTACTTCTAGCTGTGCACGACCCCATGGGAGAAATACAACCTTATAAGGTTGCTGAAGTTTATCCATCACACAAGCTAACGCTTCTATCGCATAACCGTCATTTTGCAAGCCAACTTCCATTTGGTAGGGCGCCCATTCTTGGGTGGCAATAGTTATGACTCTATCAACTTCAGCAGCTATTGCTACTTGGCTTGTAAGTAAAAATAATAACCCACTTAACATTATGCTTAAGTGCGCTGTTAAAGGTTTTTGCTTGGCATCAAAGTACTCATTTATTAGTTGATTCATTAGTTGCCACTCTTTTTGTATCGCTACTCTATTACACTTAAGATTAACTTAGACTCGTTGTAAGTCAAAAGTATATATCCGTGGCAGTTTGTTAATCAGGGTATATTGCTTAGCTGCGATAACCTTTCAAGTTGATTTTTATAAACTAATTAGTTGGATGAGTATAAATAAAATAAAAAGTGTTCAATAACTCACAGTTTTATCTATCAGGTGCGGCACTTTATCCAATAGCTTGATTTAGGTCACCCACTGTATTTTCTGCTGTGTTATATCTGCAATAGGCACTTAATATTGTGGGTATTGATAATGTTTTATATACATATGTTGTTGCTATTAACCGTCATTTTTGTCGGCATACGTCACGGCGGAATCGCATTTGGTTTATTGGGTGGGTTAGGTGTTTCAGTACTGGCTTTTGTATTTGGTATAGCACCAGGTGCGCCTCCTGTCAGCGTAATGCTGATTATTCTGGCTGTAGTCGCTGCCTCAGCAACGCTAGAGGCCACTGGCGGTTTAAAACTGTTGGTCAAGTTTGCTGAAAAGCTGTTACGTAAACACCCTGAACATATCGTCTTTTTAGGTCCTCTTTGTACTTATTTTTTAACCGTACTTGTTGGTACTGGTCATTCGGTTTACCCACTTTTACCGGTTATTTATGATGTCTCATATAAAAAAGGTATTCGACCAGAGCGCCCATTAGCAATGGCTACAGTGGCTTCACAAATGGGGATTACAGCAAGTCCAATAGCCGCCGCAGCGGCTGTGGTATTGGCAACTGCGGTCGATAATAACCTTGATATCAGCTTAATTGATGTATTGATGGTGACTATTCCCGCGACCTTAATCGGCTTGCTGGTGGCGTGTACTTGGAGTCTAAAGCGCGGTAAAGATTTGGATAAAGATCAACAGTTTCAGGCTCGTCTAATTGATAAGGAATTTCGCGAATCATTAATAGACCCAAGTGCTGAGCAAGTACAAACGCCTGCCGCAGAAGCGACTGCAAAAAAAGGGTTAACCGTATTTTTATTGGGTATTTTTGCCGTTATCATGGTGGCAATGTTTAGCAAGCAAGTGTTACCTAGTGGTGTCAGTATGTCGGTTGCGATTCAGTTTATGATGCTGTCTGTCGGCGCTATCATATTACTAGCCACCAATATATCACCGAAAAAAATTGTCACCAGTAATGTGTTTACCGCAGGTATGACAGCGGTCATCATTATTTTTGGTATCGCATGGATGAGTGACACTATTATAGAGCACCATAAAACCTACTTAGTGAATGCGGTGAGCGATATTGTCAGTATTTATCCGTGGACATTTGCCATTGCTATGTTTGTGTCATCGATATTCTTAAAAAGCCAAGCAGCGGTATTAACCATTATGTTGCCATTAGGGTTTTCATTAGGGATCCGGCGCCAGTACTAATAGGTGTGCTACCAGCGTGTTATGCCTACTTCTTTTTCCCATTTTATCCAAGCGATTTAGCGGCAATAAGTTTTGATAGAACTGGCACAACCCATATTGGTAAGTATGTGCTTAATCACAGCTTTATTATTCCTGGGTTTATTGGCGTCATCACCGCAACCTTGGTGGGTTACTTCTTGTCGGTGGCGATAAATTAGTCATGGTTTAACGTTATCATAGTTGATGCTTATAAGTGGCAAGCAACAAGCTGTCATTTTACTTTTTAGATGAAAAAAGTTTTATTTTGAGATTTTTTTTAACTGGTGTAAATTACGCTGTTTATTACTTGAACAGTATAATGATAAGTTAATCTTTTTAAACAAAGTGTAGTGTGATTAACAGATATGTTTAGGCTTAGAGGTCTATAAATTGATAAAGAAATTATCGCTTATTAGCGTGTCGGTATTATTGAGTGCTTGTGCCACTCAGGTTCCCGTGACAGTGGTTAAGCCTCCAGAAAAGCCTGTGATTGTAAAAGCTGAGCCCAAATTACCTAAGTGGAGCGAGCCTAATTTATTAGCTTACCACCAGAATTGGGCGGGCACGCCTTATCGATTAGGTGGCATGAGTAAACAAGGTGTTGATTGCTCAGGTTTTGTGTATTTAGCTTATCTTGACATAGTGGGTGAGAAGTTACCTCGCTCGGTCAATGCGCAACGTGTGTTAGGTAAAGAAATCCCACGTGAAGCCTTAGAAGTGGGTGATTTAGTTTTTTTTAAAACAGGTAGAAGCGCTCGTCATGTGGGCATTTACATGGGAGATGCCAGGTTTTTACATGCATCAACTAAAAAAGGGGTTAAGATTTCAAGCTTAAATAACGTGTATTGGAAACCGAGATTTTGGTTTGCTAAACGGTTAAAAAGCACCACGTTTGAGCAAAATATGTCTTTAGTCAGTTTAGTGGATTATGCTCAACAACAGCCAGCTTTATAGCCCACGTATTTTGCGTGTGGTGATTGCCAATAAAAAACCGCTAACAATGTTAGCGGTTTTTTATTATCTATGACCCAGTTTACCCAGGGGGCTCCTAAAGTTCGTCAACTGATGCTGTTTTACTTTTACCGCGTTTAGCGAGAGCATAATAAAATAATGGTGTGAGTATTAAACCAAAAATAGTCACCCCAATCATGCCAGAAAATACCGCCACCCCCATGGCTTGACGCATTTCTGAGCCTGGTCCGCTTGAGAATACCATAGGCACCACACCCATAATGAACGCTATCGAGGTCATTAAAATTGGGCGTAAACGTAAGCGACCCGCTTCAAGTATTGCCTCTAACGGTTCCATACCATCGTCTTGTAACTCTTTGGCAAATTCAACAATAAGAATGGCATTTTTGGTTGCCAGCCCCACCAGTACAATTAACCCAATCTGGGTAAAGATGTTGTTGTCTCCACCGTAAATCAGTACTCCTGTTAATGCGGACAACAACGTCATAGGAATAATCAGAATGATAGCTAAAGGTAAGCTTAAGCTTTCATATTGCGCGGCTAATACCATAAACACTAATAAGATAATTAATGGGTAAATATACGCGCCCGCATTACCCGCCAAAATTTGTTGGTAGGTGATCTCAGTCCACTCGTACGTCATGCCATTAGGTAAGGTTTCAGCTAAAATCTTTTCAATTGCAGCTTGTGCTTCACCGCTACTGAATCCAGGTGCGGCACCGCCGTTAAGCTCGGCAGTGGTAAAGCCGTTATAATGCATCACTCGGTCTGGGCCTGATGAGTTGGTGACATTAATAAATGATCCAATTGGCACCATTTCACCCTGGTTATTACGCACCTTTAGTTGGGCGATTTGTTCCGGTGTTTGCCTAAACTGCTCATCCGCCTGCACATTTACTTGATAAGTACGGCCAAACTGGTTGAAGTCGTTGGCGTAAACCGACCCCATATATCCCTGTAAAGTAGCGAACAACTCGTCTAACGACACCGATTGCTGCTTAGCTTTAGTGCGGTCAATATTCACTTCAAGTTGTGGCACGTTAACTTGATAACTTGAGAATACTCCAGCAAGTTCTGGTGTTGCCCAGGCTTTTTGCATCACTTGCATGGTCACTTTATACAACTCTTCATAACCGTAGTTAGCCCGGTCTTGAATTTGTAATCTAAAGCCACCAATAGTGCCTAAGCCTTGTACCGGCGGCGGTGGGAAAATCGCAATAAATGCGCCGTCAATGGCTGCAAATTGCTGATTTAACGCAGCGGCTATAGCCTCTGCTGATAGCGATGGATCTTTACGGTCATCAAAACTATCTAATGGGGTAAACACAATGGCACTATTAGTACTGTTGGTAAAACCGTTAATGCTTAAGCCAGGAAAGGCGACAGCGTGGGCAACACCAGGTTGTGCCAAAGCAATACGTGACATTTCTTTTACCACGGCTTCAGTGCGGTCTAACGATGCGGCGTCAGGCAGCTGAGCAAAAGCAATAAGATACTGTTTATCTTGGCCAGGTACATACCCAGTTGGAGTGTTGGCAAACTGCAAGCCCGTTAAGCCCACTAAACCGATATATAGGATGCCAACTACAGCACCAAAGCGAATGATTTTTTTAACTAACCAGCCATAACCATTAGACATACGCGCAAACAGGCGATTAAACGGATTAAATAACCAGCCTCCAAGCAATTTATCCATACCGCGGGTTAGCGCGTCCTTTTTCTCGTGATGACCTTTAAGCAATAATGCCGATAACGCAGGGCTTAGGGTTAATGAGTTAATCGCCGAAATAAAGGTTGAAATGGTAATGGTGAGTGCGAACTGCTTATAAAACTGTCCGGTTAAACCCGACATAAAGGCGGTTGGAATAAAGACTGCAGCCAGTACCAAGGTGGTGGCAACAATTGGGCCAGTCACTTCTTTCATTGCTTTTTGAGTAGCAGCAACAGGCGATAAACCATCAGAAATATTTCGTTCAACGTTTTCAACTACCACAATGGCATCATCGACCACGATACCAATAGCGAGTACTAAGCCAAACAGCGACAAGGCATTCAGTGAGAAGCCCATTAGGTGCATAAAGGCAAATGTACCCACAAGCGATACCGGCACAGCCACTAATGGAATGATAGATGCGCGCCAGGTTTGTAAAAACAGTACCACCACAAGCACAACCAGCAATAAAGCTTCAAGCAGTGTTTGTACTACCGCTTTAATTGAACCGCGCACGAATACAGTGGGGTCGTAGACGATATCGTAGGCTAAGCCGTCAGGGAATGACTTAGAAAGCTCTGCCATTTTAAGGCGCACATCATCAGATATTTGAATCGCGTTAGAGCCAGAAGCTTGAAACACAGGTAATGCCGCAGCGTCTTGATTATCTAACATTGAGCGTAGGGCGTAAGTTGACGCGCCTAATTCAACCCGAGCAATATCTTTTAAGCGGGTAATTTGACCTTGTTCGCCTACCTTAACAATGATTTGCTCAAACTCTTCAACGTTGGCTAAACGGCCCTTAACATTAATAAGTAGCTGAAAATCACTGTCGCCACTCGGCTGCGCACCTAAGCTACCGGCCGCAGCTTGTTGGTTTTGTTCGCGTATTGCGGCAACTACATCATTAGGTGACAAACCAATAGCGGCCACTTTGTTAGGGTTTAGCCAGACACGCATGCTGTAATCGCCAGCGCCAAATACTCTTACTGCGCCCACTCCTTCAATCCGCGCGAGCTCATCTTTTACTTTTAATACCGCATAGTTAGACAGGTACAACATGTCATAACGATTATCAGGAGAAGTTAAATGCACCACCATGGTTAAGTCAGGTGATGACTTTTCGGTGACAATACCTAACCTTTGCACTGCTTGTGGTAACCGTGGTTTAGCGCGCTCCACTCGGCTTTGCACCTGAGATTGAGCTAGATCAACATCACTGCCAATGGCAAAGGTGACGGTTAATGTCATGCGGCCATCAGAGGTAGCTTGAGATGACATGTATAGCATGTTCTCAACGCCATTAATTTCTTGCTCTAGTGGCGACGCAACGGTTTCAGCGATAACTTTTGGGTTAGCACCAGGGTAGCTTGCCGTCACCACTACCGTTGGTGGAACGACTTCAGGGTATTCGGTGATCGGTAATTGCCAAACTGCGAGTGCGCCCGAAATAAAAAACAGCAGCGATAAAACCGCGGCAAAAATCGGTCTTTTAATAAAAAATTGAGACAACATGGTGTGATTCCTTAGCCTTGACTAGCGTCATCAGCAACACGTGCTGTGAGTGGCTGAATATCAAGTAGTCGCTGTGCTTGATGTAGAGCTTCAATTTGACTGCTATCAGCCATTTCGGTCAGTTTTGGCGTGATAGTGACGTTGGGACGAACCTTTTGTAGGCTGTTAACTACAATAGTGTCTTCTGGCTGTAAACCAGCCGTCACAATACGTAAGCCATGAATTTTTTCACCTAAGGTAATGCTTCGATATTCAAGGGTATTTTGAGCATTAACCACTAACACAAACTTGTTATTTAAATCAGTGAAAATGGCTTTGTCGTCGATTAAAATACCTTGATATGAGGCACTGCCTGCAATACTGATGCGGGCAAATAAACCAGGTAATAAGCGATTGTCTGAATTTTCAAATGAAGCGCGCACACGGATAGTGCCGGTTTGCTGATTAACCGCATTATCGACAAAGTCGATAACACCTTGGTAAGTGAATTCGGTTTGATTAGCCAGCGCCATAAGTACGGTGTTGTTTTCAGCTCGTGGGTCTTTACGCTTGTTCTCAATCGCTAATGAAGAATATTTAAGGTAGGTTTGTTCGTCGACATCAAAATAGGCATGCATATTAGCGGTCGACACTAAACTGGTTAGCTGAGTTTGTCCGGCAGTAACATAGTTACCGGCTGTTTCATTGGCGTAAGATACTCGGCCAGATATTGGCGCTGTGACCTGGGTGTATTCTACATTTAGCGTCGCGCGCGTTAACGCCGCTTTTACTGATGCAACCGCAGCAGCAGTTTGGTGTAAGTTACTGCGACGAGTGTCAATTAACTCTTCTGATACCGCCTGCTGATTAAATAATTTATTAGCACGTTCAAAATCGTTTTTAGCTAACTCATTGGCGGATATGGCACTGGTTAACTCAGCCTGTAAGCGCTCAGCTTCAGCAACAAATACTTTCGAGTCGATAGTAAATAACACATCACCTTTATTAACTAGGGTACCTTCTTTAAAATTTACTGACTCAATGTATCCCGACACTCGAGGTACTAAGGTGACTTTTTCTGGTGCTTGTAAGTGACCGGTAAACTGGTCCCATTCGGTAATACGCTCATTGATCACATTGGCAACATCCACTTCCATAGCTGCTGGTGGCATCGTTTGTTGTTGAGGCGATTCATTACCACATGCGATTAATAGCAATGCGGTTAGGCTCACTATCAGTATGGGTAGAATTGATGTAAATCTGTTCATGTAATTGTCCTTTCAACAATGGCTTTAATGTCATCTAGCGTGTTGCTTTTGTTGTTTGAGAGTTAAATTGTACCGAAAGGTAAAAAATAATCTGTACCGAACGGTAATATATAGATTAATATACACCTGTCAATTAAATCTATACCGGTAGGTATTAAAATATTTCATAAGATATGCTATTTTTGATGGCGTAATCTGGTACTGGACGGGTGAGTATTAGGTGGCTTGAGTCAAGCTTGGTACATTAAGGACTTTATTGGTTTGTGACAGGGGTCAAAATACACCGTAATTCGTTAGAGTTAAGTCATTCTGACTTTGAGCCAAAGTCAGACGTTATGGTAAAGTGTGCTGATTATTTTTCCGTGTTTGGTTAAGTTATTAATCATTAACAATTAATCAATTTAAAGAGGGTATATTATGACAGAAATTAAGGCAGCTTGTGTCGGACGTCCTCGTGGATTTGATATTGATTTTGCTTTAGCGCAAGCATTGGATGTATTTTGGCGTAATGGTTATGAAGGGGCGTCTTTAAGCGAGCTTACTGCCGCGATGGGAATTAAAAAGCCGAGTCTTTATGCCGCGTTCGGCAATAAAGAGCAATTGTTCTTAAAGGCGATTGATTTATATGAAAATCGACCGGGATCATTCTTTAATCAGGCATTTCAATGTGATCATATTGGTGATGTAGTTAAGGGATTATTACTCGGTGCTGCTATGCAGTTTACTGATAAAAATCATCCGCAAGGGTGTGCGTTGGTTAACAGCACTTTATCTTGCAGTGAAGCTAGTCAGTCAGTTAAGCAGGCTATTCTTGAACGTAAAGCACTGCATAATCAAAATTTAGCCGCGCGATTTGAAACCGCAAAAAGACAGGGCGAATTAAAGGAAGAGTGTTGTCCTGAAGACCTCGCTAGCTTAATGGCGGTGTTGTTGCAGGGGATGTCGGTGCAGGCGTCAGAAGAGGCAAATGTTGATGCGTTAATCAAAGTGGCGCAAATGGCTGTCGACTGTGTGTTAACCCAGTATGTTAATCCTGTCTGTGAATAAACAATGGCGGCGGTCAAAGGTGCGTATCAGTCCCTAACTGCCTTATCAATTTGAAACTGTCATCAGATTAATTTTTTGTTTTAACCCTTCATGTTAATTCTTTGCCAGGTTACTTCAATTTCACTGTTATACAGGCACTTATATGCTTGCTAGCATATATAGCTGACAGTGAGATAGGCACAACTCAAATAGCCATTTAGTGATCAAGGTATCAGTTTAAGATTTTGTGAACATAGCTTTTTTTGTTAAATTAGCAGTATATTTTTAAGTATTAATTTTACCCACACGAGGGAAGAAATAGCATGAGTAAAGCAAAAATCGGTATTGTTACAGTAAGCGATCGTGCCAGTGCAGGCATTTATGAAGATTTATCTGGCAAAGCCATTATTGACGTACTCAATGAGTATTTAACTTCGCAGTGGGAACCTGTTTATCAAGTTATTCCCGACGAGCGGGATGTTATTGAAGCAACTTTAATTGATATGGCTGATAACCAAGGCTGCTGTTTAATTGTAACCACAGGAGGCACAGGCCCAGCAAAACGTGATGTTACGCCAGAAGCTACAGAAGCGGTGTGCGATAGAATGATGCCAGGCTTCGGTGAGCTAATGCGTGCTGAGTCATTAAAGTTCGTGCCAACCGCGATTCTTTCTCGTCAAACGGCTGGCCTGCGTGGTGATTCATTAATCGTTAATTTACCCGGTAAGCCTAAATCTATTCGCGAATGCTTAGATGCAGTATTTCCCGCTATTCCATACTGTATCGATTTAATGGAAGGGCCGTTTTTAGAGTGTGATGAGGCGGTGATTAAACCGTTTAGGCCGAAAGCAAAATAGTGATAGCAGGGTATTAGACTGATACTTAATAAACTAATACCCTTTTAAAGCCATCATGCTTATTGTTCATCAAAGCTGTTTAAACTGCTGCTTTAATTCAAAGTCACTGTCGGTCACTAACCTTTCTAACACTTGCACTCGTTCTACTAACGCTTGGTTTTGTGACTTAAGTTCTGCCACGCTACTTGTGTCTAAATTTTGCTTGTGTTTCATATAATACTTAAACATTTCTGTGGCCGTAGTACCAATAACGATAATCAGCACTAGGGTAATTATTGCAAAATCGCTTTCCATGTTTAGCGCCTTAGTTTCAAGTTTTAATAACTCGATCCTTAGCGATGAATGCTAAGGATCGAGTAAGCCATAAAGGTTATAGACCAAATACTACTTTCTCACTTTTAAGCATTTTTTCCATACCCAGTATTAAGCCGATAGAGATTGCTAATGTGGTGATAGAAGACACCGCGAGTTGCAGCATCGGGATATCTTTGCCTTTAATAAAGTCCATTAATGCTTGCTGCTGGCCAGACACTGGCAACCACTGCAATGCATCAGGGGCTATGTTGTAACTGGCTGCAATTGATAGCGCCAGTGGTACAAACAGCACCATGGTTAAATACGATTGGGCTTCTTTGAAAGACTTAGCCATAAATGACACAAACAATTGTAAGCTTGATGCCATTAAGGCCACAGGTATACCAATGGCAAACATCAGTTTCATAAACTCGGTGGAGATATTGATGCTAAAGCCCAGCTCTTGCCATGGCACAAAGGTGTAGGCCACTTTGGATATAAGCAAAATAAGCACTAAACCGAGCAAGGCAAAGGTCGTTACCGCAATGACCTTACCTAATACAAGCTGACGAGTGCTGATAGGGTGGCTGAGCATTAACGCTAATGAATTACGCTCACGCTCACCGGCACTGGTGTCGATGGCTAAATTCATACCCGAAATAAATACCGAGTAAATCATAGTGAAAATAGCGATGCCCAAAATCATGCCGCCTTTTGAATCTGGGGTGGCTTGATCTTTCATATTCACTTTTAATGGTTGCATGACTTGCGGGTTAATACCGCGAGCAATTAAGCGTAGGCTGCCCATTTCTGAGTTATAGGCTTGTAGTTCAAGCTGCAAACGACGGATAGATTTTTGCAGTTTCTCGTTAGAGTTATCTGCTTCTAATATCACTTCAGCAGGTTTTGCTTTGGCCATATTAGCGGCGTAATCGTCACTGATGGTTAAGATTATCGCCTTTACATCTGCGTCTGCCTCAGTGGTTAAGTCTGCCTGGTTAATGCCTTTTCTGCCTAAATAACGGACGAGATCTGGGGCGTTGTCTGCTTTATTAATGGTGATGTTTAAATCTTCTGGGCTGGTCAACTGACCAATTAGCACCATGAACATGGCACACATCAGTAAAGGTGTGCCGATGGCGTAATACAATCCAGCCATTACCGAGCGTTTGTCACGTGCGGCATCAATGAGTTCTTTGCGCACCATTGCGATGAGTTTATTCATTATGCTGCGATCCCTTCGTCAGTTCCGATAAGTTTAATGAAGGCTTCTTCTAGTGAAGTTTCTCCCGTTTGTTGGCACAGCTCATCAGGGCTGCCTGTAGCGACCACTTGACCATTGGCCATTACGATAACGTGATCACATAGGGCGGCGACTTCTTGCATGACATGGCTTGAAAATAATACGCAGTGGCCACGCGCTTTTAGGTCAACCAAAATATCGCGTAATAAACGGGTGCTCATCACATCTAAACCGCGTGTTGGCTCATCTAAAATGATATTAGTTGGCTGGTGGACAATGGCCTGCGCTAACGCTGTTTTCATCCGTTGCCCCTGTGAAAATCCTTTGCAGCGTCGGTCACTAATGTCACTTAAGTTAAGTTGATTGATGACATTCTCGGTGGCGATTTTAGCGTCTTTGCGCGACATACCGCTTAGTTCAGCAAAGTAGGTAATATATTCGCGCGGGGTGAGGCGCTCATATAAACCAAATGGGTCTGGGAATAGGCCTAACTGTTGTTTGGCGGCAATAGGGTTATCGGCAATGTTGATGCCGTCTACTTCAGCATAGCCCTCATCTGGCTTTAATAAGCCAAATAAAGTTCGTAAACAGGTAGTTTTACCGGCACCATTAGGGCCGAGTAAACCGGTAATATGGCCATCTTGAGCACTAAAGCTAAGATTGTTTAATGCTTGAACATCACCGATTTTTTTCGATAAATTGGTCACTGAAATCATGATTATTCCTTATCTGCGCCAGTGGCATTGTCAGTCGAATTATCTATTACGCTGTCAGTTACATGACTTGTTGTGCTATCTTCTACAATACTGATTGGATTTTCTGTCACTGGTGTGGCTGTCACATTGTCTTCAGCGCTTGACGGCGTGGTCATGGTGAGAGGTTCAACTGAGTTCGCATTGAGGTAGAAACTACGACGAATATCTTTTTGTAAACAACTCGCATCTAGGTTTTTAACACTACCGCTGTCGACCAAGTCGGCAATTAAATCATTAGCGCAGGTTTGAGCCGCAACACCATGGGTGGCGAAAGGTGAGATTAAATGCTTAGCATTAGTCATTTCTGCTTGTGCTAACGCCCCCCAATTAGGCGGTGTTGCAGGGTCTAATTCACCTGATAATAATAATGTGGGTAAATCGCTGCGAATCGGTTCACTAAAGGTGTCTTTAACGGGCGGTATTTTCCACACTTCACAGGTTTTCTCAAGACCTTCAATCATGCTTGCGCTGATGTAAGATTCTTTAGCATCTTTGCGCATTTGATCGGATATTCGGTGTATATCTTCACCGCACACTACTGAGGAATGCATCCCTATCGCTAGCCCAAGGCCATCAGCAGACAATGTATAAATTCCTAAGATAGCTTGATAGTCTTGTTTTGCTGCTTGATGAATAGCATGGGGTAATAATGCGCGTACAGCAGGTGCGTACAGTCCCATTCTAATGGCACCGGTAAACTTGCTACGGGTGAGCAATAATGTGCTGGGCTCATTGGTTTGTGGGTCGCGCACGTTTTGAGTAATGGCTTTCTTACCAAGGCGTTCATTCACTGTAATAAAGTCTGCCAGTAAATCGGGGTATTGGGTGTGGCAAGCTGTGTTGTTGGCGCAATCACGCATTAATAACTCAAAGCCGCGTTCAATTGCACCGCCAATGGCCAACACACTTTGTTGCATAGGCACTACACCGTCAAGTGTTACTGTAGCAAGTGCTTCAGGGTAGTGACGCATATAAAGCTGCGCCATTCTTGTGCCGTATGAAATGCCATAAAGGTGTAGTTTTTGGTAGCCTAAATATGCTCGTACAGCTTCAAAGTCGGTTAAGGCTGTCTCGCTACCGTATTGGGTAATATCGGCTTTGATTTGCATTAAACATTTTTCAGTTTCGGCAATCACATCGATATTTTCGTCATCAAACGCCAACATAGATATCGCTTCGCTGTCTTCGCAGCTAAGGATGTTTGATTGACCGGTGCCGCGCTGATCGATAAGCAAAATATCACGTTGCTGGCGAACTTTACTGAGTAATTTATCAAATCCTGCAGCGTGCTCAATTGCTGATTGGCCTGGGCCACCGGCAATGGCTAACAAGGCTTCGCTTGGGTGTGTATCTTTAATGGCCGGTAATATCGCAAAGTGGATATCAATATGCTTGCCGTCAGGTTTTTGCGGATTCTCCGGTACGCTAATTTTACCGCATTGCAGTTGTTCAGACATACCGTCTAAGTAACACGCGCTGGTTTTAGCGGGCGCGGTAATATTGAGATCATTTGTTGTTTCAGTTGCAAAGCTAGCATTGGCAAAAACCATCGCCATAACGATAGTTGTTCCACGACGAGCAAGTTTTGCCGATTGGCATAAGGCGGTTGGGCTTAGCCTTGAGATAAGTGCTTTGCTGACAAACTTCCTATAGATCATCGCAACGTTTCCTTTTTGCATTTTTAGATGATTGTGTTAACTTACTATAAGTGTATGAGTGTATCAATGTATTAATACAGTTATTAGAGACTAATGTTAGCACTATTAAATGTCAACCCCAGCAGCGGCGAACCGATATATCGTCAATTACATGATCAAATAGTGAGTTTGATTGTGGGCGGACAGTTGCAAGCTGAAGAAGTATTACCTTCAGTAAGGCAAATGGCTGAGTTTTTAGCGGTCAACCCAATGACGGTATCACGGGCGGTACAGCAATTAGTCGATCAAGGCTGGATAGAGCGTCGTCGTGGACAACCTTCGATAGTTGCGACTCGTACAGATACTCATACCACTTCTGGTAGTAGTTTATTACAACCTAAAATTAAAGACTTAATTTCTCAAGCTCAGCAATTAGGTGTGAGCTTAGCTGAGTTAGAAGTGCTAATTGGCCAGCATTGGCAAGAGTAATCCGATCCACCTAGATTATACAAGCAAGGAATAGCTAAAATGACCCCTGAAGTGCCACCGATACTTACCTTTTCAAACGTCAGTAAAACGTACCCTGCTAAAGGTAGCCAAGCTGCGCGTGTGGCGTTAAGCAATCTGTCATTACAACTTACACCTGGTATGGTGGTGGGGTTATTGGGGCAAAACGGCGCAGGTAAATCGACTTTAATGCGCTGCGCATTAGGCATACTTGATATCGATCAAGGCGAAATTAGCACCTTAAATCAAACCCCCTTAATGTTATCAGCCCAAGCCAAGGCTAAAATTGGCTATGTGCCGCAACAACCTTTTGGTTACGAAGGATTTACAGTTGAGCGTGCGTTAGAGTTACATCGCAGCTTTTATCCTGACTGGGACATGCAATTAGAACAAGATTGGCTAGTCAGGTTCGATTTGGATGCGACGCAATCGGTGCAGAGGTTGTCGGTAGGTCAACGCCAAGCATTAGCATTAATTATGGCGATGGCGTATTGCCCACAACTGTTAATTCTTGATGAGCCGGTTGCCAGCCTTGACCCAATAGCAAGACGCAAATTTATGACCGACTTGTTTGATTTAGCGTTAGAGTCAGGCTCTGCGGTATTATTTTCATCGCATATCACTTCAGATTTAGAGCGCGTAGCCAGCCATGTGGCGTTAATTAAACAAGGTCGACTAGTATTATTTAAAGAAATTGATGCGTTACGTGAACAGGTTAAGTTGTTAAAAGTCAGCACGGATGCACAGCTTCCGACACATTTAATTGTGCTGCATCAAACAGAGACTCAAGCTACCCGAACAATCGTGGTGGATGATTACTTGGGTAATGAAAAGTTCCCTGGGTTAATAAGCGTGCAATCCTTGAATTTAGAGCAGCTGTTTATGGAGCTGCATTGATGAAAGCTTTTATCAATGACTTTGTTAATGCCAGTAAGCGGCTTACTCCAGATGGCGTTAAGCTTGCGGATTTTAGTAACCCCCAGTGCTATCGAGGTATGTGGCGTTTGTGGGGATACGATATTGGTAGCATTAGCTTTTTGTTAACAGCGTTAGTAGGTTTATCAATCGCGCTTTTAAGTGCTTATATGGGTAAAACCAATGCCGTTAGCATGATGCTGTCCATGTCTATGGTATCAATCGTCGTGGCGGTGACGTGGCAAATAAACCGCTTAATAGCCACCGAAATATGTCAGCTTATTCCTAGCTATCAACGTAATGTTATCGTGCAAGCATGCAGTATTTTATCAGGGTCCTTCATTCTGATGATGCTGTTGAGTTGGTGTTTGGCTCCTCAGGGTATTAATACTGTGTTGCTGTCTTCAATTGTGGCGTTAGGTTTTTTGATTTTAAGCTTACGCTGGCAACATGGTTTTCAATTTTCAATGTTGTTATTTATTAGCATAGTGTTTATCGATGACGTCGCTGCGCAGTTACCTTTAGTGCTATTAATTGTATTGATGGGGGTGATGATTGTTGCGGCAAGAATGCAGCTGAGTTTATTAAGTTGGCATGCCAACGCCAGGCAACTTTATTTAAATGGTATGGAAATGGGTTGGGTATGGGTGCCTAACCTAAAACAAAGTATTTTACTTGATTGGCTGAATCGTCAACTGCATCCTATCAACTTCTTTGTCGGGCCATTACTGGCGCTATTACTTATCTTTATTATCCTTGTCTGCTCATTTTTGTTTATTTTATCTAGCTTATTTGACTGGGACTTTCCGGTACCATTTTTAGTGGGACAATCATTGCTAATGGCTGCAAGTTTAGTGCATTGGACCTGGCTGCAGCGTTGGCGTAGTACTGAAACTTTATTTTTACTCCCTTGTTTTAGTGGTTTAGTGGGATTACAAAAAGCGTTTCATGATGCTTCTTATCGATTTGTTGGGCTATCTTTAATAGTGATGTTGTTAGTGTGTTTAGTCGGAAATCTATTTGGCCAAGGATTATCGACACTTTTTGTGGTTCACTTATTGTTAGCCACAGGTTGGGGCGTTGCTATGGCTCTGGGGTTTGGAGCAATAAGTCGAAGTGTCAGCCAACTGTCTGTGTCTATGGTATTGATGATTGCCCATTCGGTATTTATATCGTTAAGTTTTGAGTCATTTGAGGTGCAAGCTAACCTTGTTTATTGGTTGGTTGCTGATGGAGTATTGCTGTTATTGGCGATAATACTATTAACCTTGGGGCGAAAGCAGCTGTGGAAAAATGGGCTCATCAGCTAATAAGTATAAACGCTGTAGATTAGAAAATGTGCTACGGTTCATTAAGTAGAGCAAAAACTCTTATTGTTTATTATTGCTTCAGGTAGAATGCAACCAAAAGCAGTACAGCTGTAAGCTAAAAAGGTAGTAATAAAATGTCTCTTGAAAAATACCATATTGTCAGACTTCTTCAGCAACAAAGCCAAGCTTTAGGCGATAATGTTGCCCTTGAAGGTTTTGAAATGGCGGCTCCTTGGAATACGGTTTCTTGGCAACACTTTGATACTATTACCAGTAAAATAGCACAGTTGTTGATCGACTTTGGCTTGCATGTACAAGATAAAGTGGTCATTTTGGCACAAAATAGTCCACAGTGGAGCTGTGCTGATATCGGCTCGCTGAAAGCCCGTAATGTTGTGGTGCCGGTTTACCCAACCAGTACTATGGAACAAGCGGTTTTTATTGTCAGTGATGCCCGCGCAAAAGTCATTTTTGCCGATGATGAAAGCCAATATGCTACCGCCTGTAAAATTCAAGCTCAATGCCCAAGTGTTGAGCATATTGTGGTGTTCGGCAGTGCGGTGACATTGGTCTCAGATGAGCATTTTCATTTAGATACCCTGTTAAGTTCGGTCCCCTCATCCACTAGCGAAGCAGAACTCACACAGCGTTTGTCGCAAACCTCTTTAGATGACTTGCTAACCCTCATTTATACTTCTGGTACAACAGGTGATCCTAAAGGCGTGATGTTGGATTATCGTAATATTGCATCAATGGTTGAGCAGCATGATACCGAGATAGCTTTTAAAGAAGGTGATGTGTCATTAGCATTCTTACCGTTAAGTCATGTGTTTGAGCGTGGCTGGAGTTTTTACGTGTTATGTCGTGGTGGCCGAAATGTGTATTTAAATGATACCCATAGAATTAAACAAGCTATTGCAGCAGTAAGACCACATACTTTATGTGTTGTGCCGCGTTTTCTTGAAAAAGTGTACAGCGCAGTACATGACAAGGTAAATACTGCGCCCGCTTTACGCCAAAAATTATTTCATTGGGCAATAGGCGTAGGCGCTCGACAATTTGAAGTCAGTCAAGGTCGCCAACCTGCAAACTTGATGTTATCTGCGCAGTGGAAATTGGCGAATAAACTTGTGTTTAGCAAGTTGCAAAATCTATTAGGCGGGCGGTTGAAGTTTATGCCTGTCGGCGGCGCAGCCCTTGATGTTAATGTGACGGCTTTTTTTCACAGTATTGGTGTGCCTATTTTATGTGGTTACGGCATGACAGAAACTTGTGCCACAGTAACCTGCAATACATTAAGCAATCGTGTTACTGGCTCAAACGGCAAACCTTTACATGCAATGGAAATTAAAATCGGTCACAACAGCGAAATTCTGGTGCGCGGTGATACCGTCATGCGGGGATACTTTAACCGACCTGAAGATACCGCTGAGGCTTTTGAAGCGGGTTGGTTAAAAACCGGTGATGCAGGCGTAATAGATGCCAATGGCAACCTGTATATCACTGATCGCATTAAAGAGTTGATGAAGACCTCTAATGGTAAATATATTGCCCCACAACGTGTTGAAGGCAAAGTCAGTTGCTGCCCGTTTGTAGAGCAAGTGGCGATCATTGCCGATGCTAGAAACTATGTGTCGGCCTTAATTGTACCAGCATTTGAAACATTAGAAATTTGGGCGAAAGAGAAAGGTATTAATGTTGAAAGCCCTGTGGATTTATTGCGCCACAGTCAAGTAGTCGATCATTTTGAGCAACGCTTAAAAGAGCTACAACATGAGCTTGCCAGCTTTGAGAAAATCAAAAAGTTTACTTTGCTTCCGGAAGCTTTTTCAATGGAGTCAGGGTTAATTACCCCGACTATGAAGCTGAAGCGTAAGAATATTTATAACAAATATGCTAACGAAATTAACGCTATGTATTAATGCCTCTATTAATTGAGTCATTAATTGTTAGATATTGATTAAAGGACGCTTAGGCGTCCTTTATGCTTCTTGAGCGTTGATTTTAAAAGCTAATACTTAGTGATAATTGTCAGTATTTCTATGGAGGGTACAATACTTTATTTCAAACTCAGGATACGTAGAGGGAACTATGGGGATAATCACGGTAAATGGACAACCGACTTTTCAATCAAGCACTCAAGCTTTTTATCATAATCAATTGAAACAAAAAGTATTAGCCAATATTGATACCGAAACGCTTTTTAAAAAAATCGACGCTATATGGGGGCTTTCTGGAGCAGGGATTGTTTATATTGATAGTCAATATAATATTGTTGAGTTGAGGAAGTTTGAACCTGTTTGTCAGCTTAATCCCATTAAAATAGTATTAAGGGAGCCGCCACAGTTAATGAGTCAAATAGAGTTTGCTGCTCATTTGCGAGGAAGCCAAGGCAAAGTTCGTGAATCTAAATTAGTCGGTGAGGTCACTGGTGCAGTTTTAAGTTGTAGTGCAGCACTGATTGGTTGGTTTGTGGTCGTAGGGAGTTCAGTTGCAATTCCATTAACCGGCGGCACAAGTACAGCGATAACATATTTAGCTTTGGGAGCGACTGCAGCAAGTTCACTTCAATGTGCTAACGGTGGTTATAGAGTGTTGAATGAAGTTTATGCACCTGAGCAAAATGATTATCTTGATGATCAAGTATGGTATCAAGCATCTACAACAGCAATTGATTTGGTCTCTTTAGCTGGTGCGGGTGCATCAGCGGCAGTCACGTTAAAAAGTATTAAGTTAATGCAGGCGCAAACGGGAAAGACGACATATGATTTGTTAAAAGGGCTATCACGACCTGAGCAAAGGAGATTAAGTGCAGAGTTATTAAGATTGAATATTCCTGGAGTATCTAAGAAAGCGTTTAAAAACATGGTTAAAAAAGGCGTTATTAAACAATACTCAGGAAGACAAATCACTGCATCTTTTAGGCTACAAATAACCGATGCTGTAGGTGCAGCGGTAAGTTTTTCTGGTAGTGTATTTTCTGACACTGTGAGGAATTTGGCTATTGGTATTTATCAAGAGATGGTTGTTGAATGATGGAATATAAGCAGAACACAAACAATTCCGAGGTTGGGTTAATACCACCAATACGGTCGATAGTGTTGTTTTTAATCGCTTCACTGTTAATGACCGTATCAATAGGCATGATAACCTCGTTAATCATGTCGTTCTATTTTTCCTCAACCCCAGAAGTCACGTTAGTAGCACTTGCTGTCGTTGTTTTATTTTTTTGCTGGGTTAATTTTCAGGTTGTGCTGGGTTCATTTTTCGCGGTTAAATTATTGAAATTCCTTATTTACGCTTTGTTAGTGCTGTTAATTCCATTGATTGTAATAGATGGTTTTTCAGTAGGAGTGTTTATGTTTAAGTTGGTTGCCGCTTCTGCTGCGGTATTATCGATATTTATTCTGAACAGTAAGCAATATCATATTTTTGTGCAGCATCGATTAAATAGCGTTGAAGATTATAAATTAGTCCAAGCGGAAGTTGCGGCTGAAGAGCTGGCTAAACGTAACAGAGATAGCTAATGGATAAATTGGCTAAGTTCAAACCAGTGTAACTACAAATATGCAGCATCACAGAACTGTCATCAGTTTTTATTATGCTAGAAGCTAGTACTAGCTTACTGACGACATTGATTTGAAAAAACTTAAGCGCTATCAATATGAACGTTATGCTGTGTTATGCAAGGTGACCTATAGACCTGACTTTTCGCCAGAAAAGCTCGGTTTTTCAGCAGAAAATTACCAACAAATTACGAATCGTTGGGGCAATGTTTGCGCACGTATTCTGTGGCGTGAAGATCAAACGGAAGTGCTGGTGGTATTTCGCGGCTCGCAAACGGTGAATGAGTGGTGGATTAACACCTGGTGTTGGCCGGTAACCAAAGTTTTTGCTGATACTGAATATCGAGTGCATGCAGGATATGAATATTTACTTGAGCAAGCCGCTAACCCAAAAGCCCCTGAGTATCTGGCTGATATCAGCCTTTATCAACAATTGTATAGTATTCTGACTCCTTTGATTCAATCCGGTAAACGTATTAGTTTAACTGGACATTCATCTGGCGGTGCTATGGCTATTCTAGCCGCGGATAGATTAGAGCGAGCCTTTCCCAAAGCCATAAAGCGGGTGGTGACATTTGGTCAACCTGCACCGGGCTTTAAAAGTTTTCAGCAGCAATATTTACTGCATAGACGGACTTATCGTATTTGTTGCGGTGTTGATATGGTGACCTTTTTACCGCCTTTACCGGGTATTTATTATCATGTGGGTAAAATGTTGTGGCTTCATAATGAAAGAATTTATGACAATATTCATCCGGTAAATCGATTTTTATTAAGTATGATCAGCTGGTGGCTATCACCGTTTGCATATCATTACATGCATAAGTATATTCGGGACAAAGACTTTTTTGATGATGTTTGATGACTTGATTAGAATATTGTGACTGCTAGATTGAGTTTGGTGGTAACGATATTGAATCTACCAATAATAAAAATAAGGAATTACCGTGTCAGTTACTCAGTTTTCAATGGACTTAACACCGCGTTTTTGTGAAACCGACGCTCTAGGGCATATTAATAATACCGTGCTTCCGGTGTGGTTTGAGGCAGCGAGGGAGCCTATTTTTGAAATAGTGAACCCAGGGCAAGATTTATCAAAGTGGAACATGATTATTGCTGGATTTACCATAGCGTTTAATGCGCCGACATTTTACGGTAAAACCGTCACGGTAAAAACCCACATTAGTCGTATTGGTAATAGTAGCTTTGAAATCGCTCAAAGTTGTTGGCAAGAGGGCAAGCAAACGGCAGAAGCGAAGACCACTATGGTGCACTACGATTATAAAACCGAGAAAAGCCAGCCCTTGTCTGAGGCGGTAAAAGTTCAATTAGCCGATCTAACTGGGTAACTTCTTGCGATAGCAAGTCGGATGATAGCGACTCATTAACGCAGAAATTTTTGAACGTAACTGCAACTGGCTTCTGTGGTCAGTTGCTGTTCATTCGCCCAGCTTAATCCTGCTCGAACTAATTTTTCAGCTACGCCTTTACCGCGCATTGATGGTGGCACAAAAGTATGGTGAAAGTTGATGGTTTTATTGGCTAGACGATACTCTAACATGGCTTGATCTGGTGCTGAGCCCACGATAAAACGAAGCTGCTCTGGCTGATGAACTACAGTAATATCATTCATACTTTTTCCTTATTATTTGGCATAAAGCGTTAGTGCATCAAGTAAGGGCGCTGTTAGATCGGCTTTTTTACCTGTTCTAAAGTTGAACATGACTACTTTTGCCCAGCCTTGAGTGGTAATCGCTTGTTGTGCTTCACTAAATGCAGTGTAGTGCATGGTAAAACGGTCCGCTTGAATATCACTAATGGTCACGCCAACAATTAAAGTATCAGGAAAGGTCACTGGACGTTTATAGCGTGCGTTCGTTTCACTTAACACTGGGCCGATGCCCGTTTTATGTAAGTCTTCTAGTAAGTTTATTTGATTAAAAAAATCTAATCTGGCGGTTTCGAAATACCTAAAATAAACGGCATTATTAACATGCTGTAGAGCATCCATTTCGCCCCATGCGACCGGAATTCTGGTGTGAATAGGGTGCTCAGCGATAAAGTCTTCCATGGTTTGTCCTTATTATTGGCAGTCGGTATCAATTTTTTAAACGATCGTTTATATATACCACCAATCTAGCAATCATTGATACTGACAACAAGTGTAAAAACACGTTATGTTATTGTTTTGCCATAAACTTAAATGGCTTTATTTATATGTATGTATTCTGACGCGATAGTCAAAGTGAGTGAGATAAATGTTTGCACGAATAAAGTCGTTTAAATTACCTAAAGCAACCTCAATACCTAAATTAATATTCCAGCAGTGTATTAGCCAGCTTATTGTATTACGAGATCAATTATCTATTGCGCAAAAACTCTATTTAGTGGCAGTTATGTTGCTGATTTTTAAGCAACCATTGGCATTAGTTGCCCTGATTAGTTTAATCGCTATATTGTTAGAGTTTTGGCCTATTTTTGAGAAAGTGTGGCACAGCTTAGCAGGCAAAGCAGTACTGTTATTGTTTTATGCTCTTATTGCTAATTTTGCTTTGGCTAATGCTAGTGCGGTAGTCAATGACGTTGTTGGCGTGCCAGCACAACACTTTAATTACACACATAATTTTGCCATTTTGCTATATATTCCAGCGTGGTTTATTACGATTAGCGGAATTGTATTATTTTTAGTGCAAATCATGTCACCAGCTTACTTCATACTACTATGGATGTTGAGACCACTTGGCATTAAGCTTCCTCTGTTTTTTAAGCATAGTACTTTTCGGCGCAGTACCTTTCTAATCAGAGTGATATTATCTTGTATTGTGCTTTACCATTTATGGATGTTGTTAGGAGTAGACCTTGAAGACAGTATCGAAGATCCTGATAGTCATGTGTCTCAGGTGTTAAATCAGCAAGATATTAATGTGGAAGCGGATATACTGAGTCAGCTTCAACCACCTCTAACCAAAGACATTGAAAACCGCAGTGCGATAGATGATATAAAGCTATTTGATAAAGAGTCTGAGGGCTTCAATATTAATGTTAATATACTTCAGGATATTGATTTTAATAAAGTTCATCATAATTATTATATTGGGGTGCGCAAGGCAGTGGCATTTTTTGCGTATACCTTTGAAGCAGATGGTTTCTCGCGTTGTGAAAAGTCGGTTGACTCACATATTGTAGAGTTAAATGACTATGAAATATTGGCTATTACGGAGAATAGTAATGCGCTTTATGACTATGATTTTGTGGTTAAGCCTTGTGTGTCTGCTACGTTTGGCCGAATGTTACCCAGACCTGCCAACGTGACTGAACAATAATGATTATCCCGCACATTCTTATGTGCGGGGGATTTTTGCTTATACTGATAGCTCATCAAATGTGGTAATGGTTTTGAACTTAGTGGCTTGGGTGCTGGGCCCTCTCACCATTTGACAAGTCATTAAACCCGCAGCCTCAGCTGCTTTTAACTCTTCAACTTTGTCGGAAATAAACAGTAATTGTTTGGGCTTTAGGCTGATGGTATTACAAATGTTGCTATACGCTTGTTTGTCTAATTTATTGCCGGTACGAGTATCAAAGTGGCCGCTAAATTTAGCGGTTAGGTCACCTGAATCTGTATGGCTAAACAGTAATTTTTGCGCGTCAACAGACCCAGATGAAAAACTATAAATACGCAGATTAGCATTAAGAATTCGATCAATATTGTCGATGAAATCTGGGTAAATATGGCCTTTAAATTCTGAGCGATTATAACCCTGCTTCCAAATCAATCCCTGTAAGGTTTTTAAGGGGGTGAATTTACGGTCTTCATCAATCCATTGGCATAAAATTTCATTTACACGGGCAATATCAGCTTCTGGCTCAAGGGCTATATCTTTAACATCACTAATACAATAATCAACTAATGCATTGCTTTGATTTTGCTCTAGGAAGTCAGCCATTGCTTTTTTGGAGTAAGGAAATAATACATCCTGAATAAAGTTTAGATCGGTAGTGGTACCAGCGGTATCAACGATGATGGCTCTAATACTCATAATGTTTTTTGACTCCAAATAAACAAATTAACTTGACTATGATCCTATGCTTTATTGCTGCTAATGGCTAGTTTAATTGCATTCCCTAAGCTGAGGATTTGTTGTAAGTAAATCATCAATCACAACAAATGTTTGAAAGTTGTACGTTTAGCCTAAAAAGATAAGTTAGGATTAATTAGGTGATTCATTTTAAGGCAGAATTTGACTCAAGTTATACGAGTTTATTCTAAAAGACGTGCTATGTTGCACTGGCTTAAAGCGTATGTTTAATGAGGGAAGTTGCTACGGTAAAGTCTTCGCAGAAAAACGCATTAGTCATCAGGGGTAATGAAGTATCATTCGATAAGGCATCTTAGTTGCGTGATTTATTAATCAGGTATGATATTTTATCGAATAAGATTGTTATTTGTCATTCATTTAGGGCTGTTAGTATGATTTCAAAGTGGGCAAAACGTTTTTTTCAAATGGCCGAGTTAGTAGGGTCTTGGAGCAAAGACCCGTCGACTCAAGTGGGCGCGGTGATCACCAAACATAATCGCATAGTGTCTGTTGGCTTTAATGGTTATCCGCATGGAATTTCAGACAGTGCTGAAACCGACGACCGGGACATGAAGCTGCTTAAAACATTGCATGCCGAAGAGAATGCGATTTTGTTTGCCAAGCGAGATTTAGATGGTTGTGATATTTGGGTAACACATTTTCCTTGTCCTAATTGTGCAGCAAAAATCATTCAAACGGGTATTACTGGAGTGTACTGTCCTGAGCAGAGCGAAGATTTTCTTTCTCGTTGGGGAGAGAAAATTAAAATCAGCCAAGATATGTTTTTACAAGCAGGCGTAACAGTGAACTGGTTGCCACTTGATGAGTTAGTCGACAAGTAAATTGAGTGAGCTTAAATAAAATCGCCCTGATGGGCGATTTTATTGTCTATGTTTGTTGAGATTGCTTTATTTATGGGTGTTGAATGATTTGTCCTGCTTTAATGACTTGCTCGCAAGGGTTTACCCCAAAAGTGTAGGAAAGCTCTGCTGGTGAACTAATATCCCACAAACAGAAATCGGCTTGTTTGCCTACCACTAAACTGCCCACTTTATTGTCGATGCCTAATGCTTTGGCGGCATTAATCGTCAAGCCTTTTAGCGCTTCTTCAGGGGTCAGTTTAAATAATGTACACGCCATATTCAGCATCAATTTAGTTGAGCAAATGGGTGATGATCCTGGATTGAAATCACTGGCAATTACCATTGGTACCTTGTATTTACGCAGTAAATCTATAGGTGGTAGCTTGGTTTCACGTAGAAAGTAATATGCACCAGGCAGTAATACCGCGCAAGTTCCACTTTGGCTGAGGGCTTTTACGCCTGCTTCGTCTAAATGTTCAATATGGTCGACTGACAATGCGCCCAGTTTGGCGGCTAATTCACTGCCACCGATATTAGACAATTGCTCGGCATGCAGTTTTATGGCTAACCCCGCTTGTTTGGCTGCTGTTAGTACTCGCTCAGTTTGTTCAAGATTAAAGGCAATACCTTCGCAAAACACATCAACCGCATCGGCAAGTTTATGCTCTATCACCTGTGGCAACATCTCATTTATAACTAAATCGACATAAGCATCAGGCTGGCTTTTATATTCTGCTGGAATGGCGTGGGCGCCCAAAAGGTGGTGCGCACATCAATATGATGATGCTCGCCGAGTTCACGCGCAACCCTAAGGAGTTTTAATTCGGTTTCGGTATCTAAGCCATAACCTGATTTAATTTCAATTGTGGTAACACCTTCTTTAGCCAGTGCATTTAAACGCTTACGACCCAGATCAAACAAGGTTTCTTCATCGGCTTCTCGGCAGGCTTTAACGGTTGAAATAATACCGCCGCCAGCTTGGGCAATCTCTTGATAACTTGCACCTTGTAGGCGTTGTTCAAACTCATTAGCACGACTGCCAGCAAACACTAAATGGGTGTGGGCATCAATTAAACCAGGGGTGATCCATTTACCTTTACCACGGTAAATAGGCGTGGCTAGGGCATCAAACTCAGGAAGTTCAGCACGAGGGCCTATCCAGGCTATTTTGCCATCTTTTACCGCAATCGCACCTTGAGCAATAGCGCCATAACTTTCTGTTCGGTTAGGGTCCATGGTGGCAATGTTAATGTCTATCCAAACGTGATCAAACGTCATGGCGGCCTCGATAGTGATGAGTTTATTAATGATCAAACAATACTTGCTTTTGGTTGTATATACAAGGTAATGTTAATGACGATTGTATGGTGATGACAAGCCGTTTACTGACGAATTTTGAGACAAAGGTGTTATGGCACAAGCGAAGTTTGCACAGATAAAACAGTTCATTCTTAATAAGATAGAAGCTGGTGAGTGGCAAGAGAACGATCAAGTTCCCTCTGAAAACCAACTAACCGAAATGTTTAGTTGCAGCCGTATGACCGCAAGACGATCGCTCACCGAATTGGTTGAAAGCGGTGTTCTAGAACGCACTCAAGGCGTAGGTACGTTTGTTGCGGGGCTTAAATCTCAGTCATCTTTGTTAGCGATTCGTAACATTGCTGATGAAATTAAAGATCGCGGCCACGGTTACAGTGTGAAGCAGTTGCAGCTAAGTCAAATTGAGTGCACACAGCAGATAGCCAATGCGTTAGGTGTCGATGTTGGCAGTAACGTTTTTTATTCCGTATTGGTGCATTGTGAAGATGGAGTACCGCTGCAAGTAGAAGAGCGCTTTGTTAATCCATCATTAATCCCCGATTACCTGTCACAGGATTTTGCACTGCAAACACCGCACGAGTATTTATCAGAAGTTGCGCCGTTAACAGAAGCAAAACACATCATTGAAGCCGTTATGGCCAATGAACAAATTCAACAACGATTGGCGATATCAGCCACTGAACCATGCTTGCAAATCATACGCAGAACATGGTCACGTAAAGGCATTGTCAGTTTTGCACGACTTACCCATCCGGGCAGTAAATTCCGCTTAGGTGGTCATTTAACCATCAAGCGATAAGCGCTTTAAATAGCAACGTTGACCCTCCAATATTTGGTTCAGCGACTAAGCGTTAATGATTTTGATGACACAACTAAAAAAGATTTAGAACAAAAAAACAAACCGAACAGGTTGAAGAGGAAAGTATGGATAAAAGACATGACCCAAGCCGCCGCATCATAGCACCACATGGCACCACACTCAGCTGTAAAAGCTGGTTAACAGAAGCAGCGATGCGGATGTTAATGAACAACTTACACCCAGATGTTGCTGAACGCCCAGAAGATCTGGTGGTTTACGGTGGTATTGGCCGTGCAGCAAGAGACTGGCCAAGCTATGACAAAATTATTGAAGTGCTGCAGCGTCTTGAAGATGATGAAACTTTATTAGTGCAATCAGGCAAACCCGTTGGTGTGTTTAAAACTCACAGTAATGCACCACGAGTGATTATTGCTAACTCAAACCTAGTACCGCATTGGGCTAATTGGGAACACTTTAACGAGCTCGATAAAAAAGGTTTGGCTATGTATGGCCAAATGACCGCGGGTTCGTGGATTTATATTGGCTCGCAGGGCATTGTCCAAGGCACTTACGAAACCTTCGTCGCCATGGCAAATCAACACTTTGGTGGTTCATCTGCTGGTAAGTGGATTCTAACCGGAGGGTTAGGTGGCATGGGCGGTGCTCAGCCGCTTGCAGGCACGATGGCAGGCTATTCAGTATTAACCTGTGAAGTGGATGAAACCCGTATCGATTTTAGAATGCGCACCCGCTATGTAGACAAAAAAGCCAAGACGTTAGATGAAGCATTAGCCATGATTGATGAAGCCAATAAAAGTGGCAAGCCTGTATCTGTCGGTTTGTTAGGTAATGCGGCCGATGTATTTACTGAGCTAGTCGAGCGTGGCATAACCCCTGATGTGGTGACTGACCAAACGTCGGCACATGACCCATTAAACGGTTATTTACCTCAAGGCTGGACATTAGAGCAAGCAGCCAGCATGCGTAAAACAGATGAAGCAGCGGTGGTAAAAGCGGCTAAACAGTCAATGGCAGTTCAAGTGAGAGCGATGTTGGCATTGCAAGCTGCTGGAGCAGCAACAACTGATTACGGTAATAACATTCGTCAAATGGCGTTTGATGAAGGTGTTGAAAATGCCTTTGACTTCCCTGGCTTTGTGCCTGCTTATGTGCGTCCTTTATTTTGTGAAGGTATCGGCCCATTCCGCTGGGTAGCCTTGTCGGGTGATCCAGAAGATATTTATAAAACCGATGCCAAAGTAAAAGAGCTTATTCCTGATAATCCTCATTTACATAATTGGTTAGACATGGCGCGTGAGCGTATTGCATTCCAAGGTTTACCTGCACGTATTTGCTGGGTTGGTCTAAAAGACCGTGCTCGTTTAGCGTTAGCCTTTAACGAAATGGTTAAAAATGGCGAGTTATCTGCACCAATCGTTATTGGTCGTGACCATTTAGACTCAGGCTCAGTAGCCAGTCCAAATCGCGAAACTGAATCTATGCTTGATGGTTCAGATGCAGTGTCTGATTGGCCATTAATGAACGCGCTGTTAAACACGGCTAGTGGTGCCACTTGGGTGTCATTGCACCATGGTGGTGGTGTGGGTATGGGCTTTAGTCAGCATTCTGGCGTGGTAATTGTTGCTGACGGTACTGATGACGCGGCGGCTCGATTAGGTCGAGTATTATGGAACGACCTGGCAACAGGTGTGATGCGTCATGCTGATGCAGGATACGATATCGCTAAAAACTGCGCTAAAGAGCAAGGTTTAGATTTACCTATGATTTCAAGTGACAAGGCAGGAACACAATAATGACTAAGCATAAATTCACATTAACACCGGCACACTCACATTGGCTGAGTTACGCCAAATTAGTCGCAATTCTGTTGAACTAACACTTGCCGAAAGCGCTTTTGCCGACATTAATAACAGTGCTGAAATTGTTCAGCAAGTATTGCGAGATGGTCGCACCGTTTATGGTATCAATACCGGTTTTGGCTTATTAGCGAATACCAAAATTGCGCCAAGTGATTTACAGCTATTACAGCGCTCAATTGTATTATCGCATGCGGCGGGTATCGGCCAATACATGCAGGATGCGACCGTGCGTTTAATGATGGTATTAAAAATTAACTCATTAAGCCAGGGTTTTTCGGGTATTCGTCTTGAGGTGATCAACTTCCTTATCAAGCTGGTTAATGCCGGTGTTTATCCCTGTGTGCCAGAAAAAGGTTCAGTGGGTGCATCGGGTGATTTAGCTCCGCTGGCGCATATGTGTTTGCCTTTATTAGGCGAAGGCGAAATGAGTTACCAAGGCGAGTTAATTAGCGCCAAAGAAGGCTTAGAAATTGCCGGTCTACAACCTTTAGAGTTAGCCGCTAAAGAAGGCTTGGCATTACTTAATGGTACCCAAGCTTCTACCGCGCTGGCGTTAGAAGGTTTGTTTAATGCTGAAGACTTATTTGCCGCCAGCTCAGTGATTGGTTCAATGAGTGTTGAAGCCGCTATGGGCAGTCGCAGTCCGTTTGATGCGCGTATTCACGCAGCTCGAGGCCAGAAAGGCCAAATTGACTCTGCAGCTATTTTCCGTCATCTATTGGGTAATGACTCTGAAATAAGCCAAAGCCATGCAAACTGTGACAAGGTGCAAGACCCGTATTCACTTCGTTGCCAACCACAAGTATTAGGTGCCTGTTTAACTCAAATTCGCCATGCTGCAGATGTACTGGGCGTTGAAGCAAACGGCGTAACAGATAATCCATTAGTGTTCCAAGACACGGGTGATATTTTGTCAGGTGGTAACTTCCATGCTGAACCGGTTGCAATGGCGGCGGATAATTTAGCGATTGCGATAGCCGAGTTAGGTTCGATTTCTGAACGTCGTATGGCGTTGCTGATTGACTCTAGTTTATCAAAACTACCGCCATTTTTAGTCAATAATGGTGGGGTTAACTCGGGCTTTATGATTGCACAGGTTACCGCAGCAGCCCTAGCATCTGAGAATAAAACCTACGCGCATCCAGCATCGGTAGACAGTTTGCCAACGTCTGCAAACCAAGAAGATCATGTGTCTATGGCAACATTTGCAGCACGTCGTTTACGCGATATGAGTGAAAATACCCGTGGCGTGTTGGCAATTGAATTATTGGCAGCAGCACAGGGGCTTGATTTTAGAAAGCCATTACAACCAAGCGCAGCGGTTGCCAAGGCAAAAGCCGAGTTACGTGAGGTTGTGACCTTTTATGATCAAGACCGCTTCTTTGCACCAGATATTGAAAGTGCGATAGACCTATTGATGCAAGCAAACTTCAATACTTACTTACCTATGGGTATGATACCAAGCCGCTAGGGATACAGCTTTCAAGCATAGCGCTAAAGCTGAAGTTAAGCAGTAAAAGGACCGCAAGGTCCTTTTTTACTTTCTGCAAGGTGTCAGAAATAATGATTAGTTTAGGGCAAAGTCAGCAATATCAATATTGTTTAATCTTTCATATAAGTGCTGAAATGATAGTGTTAAAATCGCAATTTGAAATAGTGGGTTGTGCCTGGCTTTATAGAGGGAATTATGGTTTAAAAGATGACCATTTACCCAGCACTTGTGATTTTTAGGCTTATTTAAAAGCCATACTATTAAATGAATAGGATTGAATGTGAATACAAATTGGCGAGTTGAAGTGGCCTCCTGGCTAACAGATTTAGGTATTAATAGTCAGCCTACAGATGGTATTGCTACCTCAGTATTACTGCTGGCGTGTGTACTTGTGGCAGGCATTGGCTATTTTATCACTCACCATTTTTTCGTCAGTGGTATTAATCGTATTATTCGACGCTCTAGTGTGACCTGGGATGATATTTTTATCCGCTTCAAAATGTTTGAACGTTTGGCAGTACTAATACCACTGCTGATTTTAGATTTTTTATTGCCGATAGTATTAACTGAACATAAAGTTTTGAGCTTGTTTTTAGATCGTACCATGAGTGCCTTACTGGTAGTGTTAATTATTCGTGCCATTTATGCCGGTTTGAATGCTGCTAATGAGATTGCCGATGTTAAACGAATAAACCGTAATCTACCGGTTAAAAGCTTTGTACAACTGATCAAGCTGTTTTTATTCTTTATTGGCCTAATTGTTATCATTGCCATATTAAGTGATCGATCACCTGTGTATTTTTTTAGTGGCTTAGGTGTGGCCACAGGTTTAGTGATGTTAGTTTTTCGCGATACCATTTTAGGCTTTGTTGCGGGTATTCAACTTGCGGCGAACCGGATGGTGAGCAAAGGTGATTGGATCCAAATGGATAAATATGGCGCCGATGGCGCGGTTGAAGATGTCACCTTAACAACAGTAAAAGTGCGTAATTGGGACAACACTATCACCATGATCCCCGCTTATGCGTTAGTGTCAGATGCGTTTAAAAATTGGCGCGGTATGTCAGAGTCAGGCGGACGCCGCATAAAGCGATCCATTAATATCGATGTAAATAGTATTAAGTTTCTCAGCGATGATGAAAAAAGTCGCCTATCAAAAGTGAATCATCTAAAAGCGTATATTCCACAAAAACTGTCAGAGATTACCACGGCAAACCAACTGATTAGCGATCTTGATATGCCAGTTAATGGCAGAAGATTAACCAACATTGGTACCTTTAGGATATACCTACAGGAATTTTTAAATCAGCATCCTAAAATTCACAAAGACATGACCTTAATGGTGCGTCAGTTAGCGCCGACAACCGAAGGGCTCCCGATTGAGTTGTATATTTTTACCAATGATATTCGTTGGGCATATTACGAGGAAATTCAAGCCGACATATTTGATCATGTTTTTGCGGTATTGCCAGAGTTTGGCTTACGTGCATTCCAAAATCCGACAGGCATTGATATGCGATCTATCAACACTGTCGTTAATAAGTGCGAAGATGAGTAAACTATTAAGGTTGTGAATCACAGCCTTAATAGTTTATATATACGATTTTTACTTTTGATAAACAGGGATGGTTTTAGTATGACGGCCATTAATGGTGCGATAGAAAGCCATCAATTGATTGATTTCTAACTCTATCGCCCCAGTCGGTTTTAATGCTGTGGCGATAATAATTTTTTTACTGCGAAAATCTAACCCTACCGGCACAATATCAACACCTGCCTGCAGGGCAATATGATAAAAACCACTTTTCCAGCGTTTAACTGGGCTGCGAGTTCCTTCCGGTGCTAATGCAAGTTTGTAATTTGCATCTTGATTAAAGAGCTGTACCGCTGAATCAACCAAGTTATTATGTTTTCGTCTGTCTACCGGGCTGCCCCCCATGGCTTTAAATATCCAGCCCCAAGGCGGAATAAACAATTGGTGTTTGCCTAAAAAATGGATAGGGGTGTTTAATGCACCGCGCGCCAAAATCCCAATCACAAAATCCCAATTGCTAGTATGCGGGCCAACAATAATCACACATGATTGATTATGATTAATATGACCATCAAATTGCCAACCCAGCTTGGTAAGTGACCAGCTACAGAAGCGATTAAACATAGATAACCCTTTATTTTTGGTTATCACTAAAACCGATAACCTTATTATTTTTTATGTGTTTTAAATTAACAAACCCGTTTGAATTAGCAAGCGCTAAAATAGATCTCGCGCATTTGGCAAGTATCCTGTTGAGTGTCACTCGTGCTTGGTCAATTAATGTGTCGGAGCTTGTTCGAATTCTGCAATATTTTTAGCTTCTTGCAAAATAGCCTCACCTAAATCGGCTTCAGAGCGCATTCTGGCAAAATCCAGTTTCATACGTTGTTGCTTGGGCAGTGCTTGACGCGCGTCCATAATGGGATGAGATCTTATAATGTCATAATGGGTGAACAGTTGTGGGAACAGCGGAGTCACTTGTTCAGTCATTGACAAAGCATCGAATAACTTACCAATACGAATGACCCCTTCAGAAAGCTCACAGCGTTCCTCTAGCATCGCTGTTGCGATATAACGAATGTCGGTAAGGATTTGTTGGCGACGTTCCTCTGCTTTTGCTAGGCGCGCCTCTAGAGCTTGTTGATTACTGGCAGCTTGGCGTTTCAATTTTAATAACAATGATGCGGCATAAGCAGCTAAGGCGATAATGATAATAATGGCGATAATAATAACAGCGGTAGACACAAAGACTCCTTAATTGGATGAATACGGCGCATAAAAAGCTGGCGCATTAAGCGCCAGTGGGGAGTTTATTTAGTCTTTGGAGAAGTAATCGTTTAAGTGATTCTCACCAGACTCAAACCGAGGCTAATAAATCATCATCAGAATCAGACTTAGCGGGTTTCTTGGTTGCTTTTTTGGTTGGTTCTAGTTCATTTAACCCTAAGCGGTTCATTAAATGTTCCATTTTGTCTAACTGTGCATCAAGCCACTTTTGATCTTCTGTAGACAAATCACGGCCTTCTTCTAGCATATCTAACAAGCTATTTAGACGTGGATCATCTTCTAACTTGAGCAATTTCTGCTCGTCAGTCATTTTAGGTTGCTTAGGTTTATCCTGTTCAGCAACTTTAGATACTTTAACCACAGGAGCTAGGGCAACAGGCTTCTTACTGCCATGGCGAGGATCAGTCGACTTACCGGCATTAGAAGGTGCACTTTTCTTAAGTAAGGCTTCGTTATGACGACTACCAGACTTACGACCTGTTTCGCCACGTTTACCTTCAGCATCTTTACGATCGGCTTTTTTGACTCTAGGTGCAAATTTAGGGCCGTTCTCTCCGCCCTTGCGAGTTTTCTTACTGCGCGCCATGAATTATCTCAGTTACTTTTTAAAACAGCTCACGCCGGTAAAACACCAACGTGCATTAAATTAGGATGCGCTTTATATCAGATCCTGATGATTTTTGCATCAAAATGAGCGCCTGCGATGCAAATAATAGCGTAAATTCGCTATTTTCGGTTAAATATTCGAAAGTTTGTCGTTGATAGAAGCTCACATGAGTGGGATTATTTTTATAATGCCATTTATTAAAATGGTTTAAATCCGTTATCAGAGGCGTGCTAATGGCTAACCATCCCCCCGCTTTCACTAAACCTGATAACAATTGCCACTCCTTTTTAGGGTAGCGAAAATGCTCAAAAACTTTATAACTACAAACAAAGTCATAGGTTGTTTGTAATACACTGTGATCTGCTGCAAAAAAAGGATCGTATTGCTTAACACTATGGCCAGATTCATTAATTGACTGCAGGCATTGTGCATCTAATATCCGACCAAAGTTAAGTCCAGATAATGCGCCAGATTGTTGTAAATTAATTTGCGATAAAAGTGGCAGTAAGAATTGTGAAAGCTGACGTTGTTTAGCGCCTTTTTGTGCTCGGCCATAACGCTGTCTCTCAATGCTAGGTCTTAAATGAGACTTAGGATCTGCTACCACTAGGCCACAACGTGGACAGACATAAAACGCTCGCTTTTTATCCTGAAAAAAAAATTGAGTCTGATGATTGCACAAAGGGCAGGGTATCATTAAATATTTATACACCTATAGAAGGATGTGTCATGACAGTATATAGGGATTGTTTGAGCTTTAAAATCACCAAGATATGCCGTATAGCTTGAAAAACAGACAAGAAAAAAGGTGGCAGTAAACTGCCACCTTATAAACAGTGCAAAAAGCACCTTATTCTGATTCCAAGTATCCATGCTTGCTATGCGACTTCCTGGTCGGATCCTTCTTATTTTTCAAGCTTTCCATGCGCTTATTGTTATTGGTCATCTATGACGCTTTTTTATATGTTCTGTCGTCATCCTGACTTCAGTTTCCGTAGACGGTCACTAATGACACATCATATTCCGAATCGTCATCTTTGACGTGAATTTACCATCCTTGTATAAAGTACCTTCCAGTGATATCCAGCTTCCAGCGAGTGCATCCTAAGCATAAGCTTTGTGTGCTAATTACAGTTGGCTTTTATCTCTGTTGCGTAAGGCAGTGCTATATAGCATATCGACCAATTGGTCTGTTCCTTACAAATTATCTGACCTGGATTTCAAACCGAAATCGCGACTCTTGTTATTATTATTGAGCGGCCGTAAGCATATTATTATTATTGATTTAATTTATTCTTATATCTTAAATGACAAAGTCCGAAATCTGTTTTTACATTATTATTTTTAGCAATAAACAGTAGGGTTCATCTCGGTACGGGGTGTATTTAACCCTAAAAGTGTGGGCGCTGTCAAGCATTGGCGGTGTAAGTTGACGTAAACGTAAGCTTGGGTTTAAAAATAATGAGTCAATCAGACCCATTATTTTATCAGTATATTTATGACCAAAAACTACTTAATGCTTGAAATATATTTAGATAATGCTTCCATATCAGCATCAGATAATTTTTTTGCAACGTCTTGCATCATACCGTTCATATCGTTATGACGATTAGTATCACGGAACTTAGTTAACTGAATTTTGATATAATTAGCATGCTGACCACCAATGGCTGGAAAACCTGCCGCTTCCATACCTTTAGCATCAGGGCCGTGGCAAGCAATACATGATGTAATACCGCGAGCCATATCGCCACCTTTATAAAGTGACTCTCCCAGTGCGGGAACATCGGCTACATCAGCAACAACAAGCTTCAGTGATGAATAATAAGCAGAAAGATCAGCAATATCTTGATCACTTAACCCAATAGCCATACTGCCCATGATTGGGTCCATACGACCTTCTTTACCACCCGTTTGCATTGCTGCACGAAACTCTTTTAACTGTTTCTCAAGGTATGATGGGTGTTGTCCCGCTAATTTGGGGTACATATCAATCATGCTATTGCCGTCAACACCGTGACAGGCAGAACATACGAGTGCTTTAGTTTTGCCCGCTTCGGCATTACCTTCAGCCATAACAGGTGATGACATAGCGGCTACTACAGACAGCGCAAGAGCTAACTTTTTCATGGCGTTCCAACTTCTTGTTAATTTATTGTCCTGAGCTTACTAGGATAACCCGCAAGCGTGGTAAAATAGTTTTCCAAGCGACAATTTTGCTATAAATGAGACTTTAGAGGTTCATTTAAGGGCTTTTTAAATCACAATGTTAAGATTTGCTTGGAGTTATAATGTGATCTGGCTGATATTTTACACGAAAACGTGCAAAAGGCAGCATTTGATACATAAATATGATGTTAGGTAAACATTTTCTGGAGTAAACCGTGTCTGAATCTCAAATCGACTTTCGTCAAACTAAGTTTTTAATCAGTGCACCTGACATTGCACACTTAGATCAATATCTTCCTGGCGATGTAGGTGTTGAGATTGCATTTGCGGGTCGCTCTAATGCCGGTAAGTCGAGTGCCTTGAATGCGTTAACTGAACAAAAAGGGTTAGCGCGAACCAGTAAAACACCTGGACGTACTCAATTAATTAACGTGTTCTCTCTTGCTGCTGATCGCCGTTTAGTTGATTTACCAGGTTACGGTTTTGCTAAAGTACCATTAGCGTTAAAAAATAAATGGCAACTTGCGCTGGGCGAGTATTTGCAAAAGCGTGCCTGCTTAAGTGGTGTGGTGGTATTGATGGACATTCGTCATCCGCTTAAAGATTTAGATATGCAAATGATTGAATGGGCGGTTTTTAGCGAAATTCCTGTATTAGCTTTATTGACCAAATCTGACAAGCTTGCGCAAAACGTGAAGATGAAAACTGTCAATGCAGTGCGTAAAGATTTGGCTAAATTCGGCGATTGGGTTCAAGTGGAGCCATTTTCGTCAACCAAAGGCACAGGCAAACCAAAAGTACTGAGTATTTTAAATAAGTGGTGTAATCCACAATGGTTACTTGATCAGCAAGCGTTGGAAAAAGAAGCGCTGGAACAACAAGATTAACTATTACTTTTCGACAATAAAAAAGCGTAATGTGTTAAACACATTACGCTTTTTTATTGGGCGTCATTTTTACAAGCAAAAAAAAACCGATAACCATAGGGCTATCGGTATAAAATTCTTTAGCTCTTTTTGGGGAGAAGCTAAATTCAACAAGACTCAAGCGACATCAACTCAATTTGATGACTCTCAATGACGGTATAATAGCGTTATTTTTAACTTAGTTAAAGTATTTACTCTAAAAATTTAGCGTAAAGTTTAAAATAAAACGTAACTTGTCAGCGATTCAGTTTCAAACCACAGAAATCATTAAAAAAAACCAAAAAAAAGCCTCAGCAATAAAATTGCTGAGGCGCCGAATTTGGCTGGTCACTATCGCTAGTGAAATAAAGGTTTGAAAGACTGAACATCTTAACCTCTGTACCCTACGACAAGAATGATACCCCATTGAACTTTAAATGGAAAACTGTTTTTCATATAAAACGGCAATAATGTGAGCTCAAGCACAGGTAACTTCAGTTTATTTTTTATTCATTTATCATTACCATAGATTTTAGTCATTAATATCAGGTTGTTGGAGTTGATTGTAGGCAATAAAAAACCGCGCTATTACGGCGCGGTTTTCGTTTTATTTTAAATAGAGTTAACTATTTTGACATTTATAAACTTAGTGAGCTTGATCCCAGTTATCACCAATACCGGCTTCAGCCAGCAGATGAACATCTAATTTGGCAGCATCAGCCATAAGTTGACACACTTTTTGTTTTAACGCCTCAGCTTGATCAGCGTCAACTTCAAACACTAATTCATCGTGTACTTGCATGATCATGTTTATCTCGCCATGGGTGTCTTGCTTTATCCAGTTTGCGACTGCAATCATGGCCTTTTTGATAATATCTGCAGCAGTGCCTTGCATTGGCGCATTAATCGCAGCGCGCTCAGCAGCCTGGCGTCGCATGGCATTGCGGTCTTTTATTTCCGGTAAATACAGGCGGCGACCATATAAAGTTGACACATAACCTTGTTCAGCGGCATCTGCTCGTGTGTCTTCCATATACTTTAATACACCTGGGTAGCGGGCAAAGTAGGTGTCGATATAGGTTTGAGCCTCATTGCGTGGAATATCTAATTGTTTAGCTAAACCGAATGCTGACATACCGTAAATCAAACCAAAGTTGACAGCTTTAGCGCGGCGACGTTGCTCTGTGGTGACTTCTTCAAAATGTACGCCAAACACTTCAGCAGCAGTTGCCTTGTGAATGTCTTTACCTTCGGCAAAGGCTGTTAACAGGCCTTTGTCCTGTGACAAATGCGCCATAATGCGCAGTTCAATTTGCGAGTAATCCGCCGCTAATATCTTACGACCTTCAGGGGCAATAAATGCTTGGCGAATACGACGACCTTCTTCGGTGCGAATCGGAATATTCTGTAAGTTAGGATCGCTAGATGATAAGCGTCCGGTTGCCGCATTAGCTTGATGGTAACTGGTGTGTACACGTCCGGTGGTTGAGTTAACCATTAGCGGTAACTTATCAGTATAAGTGCTTTTTAATTTTGCCAAACTGCGGTGTTGCAAAATAATTTTAGGCAATGGGTAATCTAAAGCGAGTTCAACTAAGACATCTTCAGCGGTAGAAGGGGCACCTTTGGGGGTTTTCTTTTTAATAGGATATTTTAACTTGTCGAAAAATATCACTTGCAGCTGTTTGGGCGAGGCAAGATTAAATTTCTCTTCGGCTATTTCATACGCTTTTTGCTCTAGTTGATCGAGCTTTTGAGCTAATTCACCACTTTGTTGGCTGAGTAGCATTGAGTCGATATATACACCTTGTCGCTCAATGTCGGACAATACATGAATTAGAGGTAATTCTAGCTCATTAAATACGCTGGCAAGTTTGGCTTCCTTCTCGACTCTTGGCCATAAATGCTGATGTAAACGTAAGGTAATATCGGCATCTTCTGCTGCATAAGGTGCGGCAATGTCGAGTGACACTTGATTAAAGGTAATTTGTTTGGCACCTTTACCTGCAACTTCTTCAAAACTGATATTTTTATGGCCTAAATATTTAAGGGCTAAGCCGTCCATATCATGACGTGATGCCACCGAGTTAAACACGTAAGACTCAAGCATGGTGTCATACCGCACGCCCTGTAGCTTAATGCCGGCATTGGCAAAAATACTGATGTCGTATTTAAGGTTTTGACCGACTTTCTCAGGTTTAGTCCCTTCAAGAATAGGGCGAAGTTTTTCTAATGCCGCCGCTTTATCTAGCTGTTGTGGCGCACCTTCATAATCGTGTCCCAAAGGTAAATACGCCGCTTTCCCTGCTTCTACTGCAAATGAAATCCCGACTAATTCAGCATCCATATAATTTAAGCTAGTGGTTTCGGTGTCAATGGCAATTAATTCAGCCTGATTTAAAGTGGCAATCCATTGATCAAGTTGCTCGTCAGTTAAAATGGTTTGATAGTCAGTTTCTACTGCGATTGGTGACGAACTTGGCTCATCAGTTTCTTCAGCTTTAGGTGCTGTTGGGTTGTTGTTATCCAATACCTCGGCTAACCAACGCTTAAATTCCATTTCGCCATAACAGGCAATAAGTTCGTCACGGTTTTGTGGTTTGATATCCAATCCATGCCAATCTTGTTCTAGTTCAACATCGGTTTTGATGGTGGCTAATTCATAAGACAATTTCAACATGTCTGCGTTCTCGATGATTTTAGCAGGCATGGTTTTTGAGCCTCTAAAGTTCACCTCTAGTACAGATTGGGGATCAGCCAGTAATTTCGCCACGCTGCCAACCCTGGTTAACATTGCAAGGGCTGTTTTTTCACCTACACCAGGCAAGCCTGGAATGTTATCGGCTTTGTCTCCCATCAAGGCTAAAAAGTCGATGATCAATTCAGGACCAACACCAAATTTAGTTTTTATTTCTTCTGGCCCCATGATGGTATCTGTCATGGTATTAATTAACGTGACATGCTCATCTACGAGTTGGGCCATGTCTTTATCGCCAGTACTGATTAATGTTGCCCGGCCTTCTTTACTCGCCTGGCGAGAAAGAGTGCCTATTACATCATCGGCTTCTACACCTTCAATACTGATCAATGGCAGGCCTAATGCGCGAATAATACGGTGCAATGGCGCAATTTGACTGCGTAAATCATCCGGCATAGGAGGACGTTGCGCTTTGTACTCACTGTACATGTCGTTGCGGAATGTTTTGCCTTTAGCATCAAAAACCACCGCTATATGGGTAGGCTCATATCGGCTTAATAAGCTACGCAACATGTTTACTACGCCATAAACCGCACCAGTTGCCTCCCCTTTAGAGTTGGTTAAGTGTGGTGGTGCGTAGTAAGCGCGATAAAGATAAGACGATCCATCGACCAAAATAAGCGGATTATGAGCAACTGTAGGCATAATATGAGTTCGTTTCTGTTATGTTGAAAAGAATATACTAGCAGTGAATATAGCATGAAATGGGCTGTGAATGTTTGAACGTTATGAGTAACTTAACTCGGGAGGGATGTGTTAAGAAAAATGACCACGTAAAATGGTCACAGCCTGTGGATAAGTCTGTGAGTCATTTTGTGTAAATAACAGGATAGTTTTAAATACGACTAGAATTGAAAAACTTAACTTGTTGAATTTTAGGTTTTATTTTAAAACTTGTGAGCGGTATATAAGTTTTGTAATTTATTCTTATTATGTGGACTTTTTTATTTAACTGGGTTAGCCCCTTGATATATAAACGATAGATTGAAGATTTTTTTGGCGTTTAAAGCCATATCAGATACATTCATTTTTATAGGGTTAATTATCCGCTAAGCCAGTCATTGATTATTCGTTGTGAGTGGCTTAAAAATAGAATAAGTGACTTAATAAAAATTGGATGAGCTAAGTTAGCACGATTTTTAATCAGATCAAGTGTTTTGTTGAGCAGTTGTTAAAAAATTATGTAATCAACCTTAAGGTGAAGGAGCCAACAATGAAAACTATTGCAGTATTATTAAGTGGATGCGGTGTGTTTGATGGCACAGAAGTGCATGAAGCAGTATTAACTTTATTGGCACTGTCACGCGCGGGCGTTAAGTATCAGTGTTTTGCGCCTGATATCGATCAAATGCATGTGGTTAACCACTTAACGGGTGAGGTTACCGTTGCAGAAACCCGCAATGTATTAGTAGAGTCCGCACGAATTACCAGAGGGGAGGTGCTCAATACTACAACTTTAAACATCGACTTGTTTGATGGTTTAATTGTCCCTGGTGGCTTTGGTGCGGCAAAAAATTTATCTAATCTTGCCACTAACGGGAGTGATTGCACTATTTCACCTATTGTTGAAACCTTTTTGCGGGAGTTTGCCTTGGCGAATAAACCTGTAGGCTATATGTGTATTGCCCCTATGATGCTTCCAGCTATTTATGCAAATGCTAAAGGGACGATTGGTCGTGACAGTGAAACTGCCCATGCATTTAATGAAATGGGCGGCGAACATCATGTGGCTAATGTTGAGGATATAGTTGTTGATGAGGCTAATAAAATAGTCACTACCCCAGCATATATGCTGGCAACAAATATCGCACAAGCCAATATAGGTATTGAGAAGTTAGTTAATAAAGTACTGGAAATGGTAGGGTAAGCACTCACTATTTGCCTTAAACCTTCTTAAGGGGGCGATGAATTGTTAGCTGATTTTCGGCTATCAAATAGTGCTTGAGCTAAGCCAACTAACAAACCGCCAACATGGGCGCCGTTGGCTATTGGCATGCCTAATAAATCGGTAAATCCCAGCACTAGCCAAACCATCATAAAGCCCATATACGATTGTGGTAGTGCAATACCACAATTAGGTTTTCGCACGCCCATTAACCAAGTATATCCAACAACCGCATAGACAACGCCAGATAAGCCGCCAAAATTTGGCCCGGTGATAAAAAATTGCAAAATATTAGGCAAAGTACCTGCCATAAGCAGTAAGAACAATAAGGGTCTGGTACCTAAGCGGGTTTCTATTTTTCCACCTAAATACCACCACCAAAGCAAATTAAAAATAATATGCATAGCCGAGAAATGCATTAATGATGGCGTAAATACCCGCCATATTTGATTAAGATGACTGTCAGGCACAGCGCTAAAAAATGATAATGCGCTAAATGTGACGTTAGCCATGCCTAAATTCATTAATGCGTATATGGCAACGCAGCTAAAAAAGGTGATCAACGTCAGCGGTCCCGCACCAGTAAGGAATTGCTGAACTAGGCCTAAAACCCCCGAACCATAATCAAACTTTGTCTGTGTATTGCCATTATCCCACGAGGCTTGTAGGTACTTTTCATCGTGAGGGTGCAATACAAATTGAGCAAACTCATTACGAGCTATTGCTTCATGTTGTGGCTCAACTAACATAATGGCCACGCCATGAGGGTGAGGCTCAATATGGCTCTCAATACCCAACCCTGCTAGGTAATCCACAAAAGCTTGTGCAGTGCGAGCGTATGGTAGTAGGCCAATTTCTATCATGCGTGGGCGGCTCCCCATGCTGCATAACCACCATCAAGGCTATAGACGTCATCAAAACCTTGCTCAATAAGGTAGCCGGCTGCGCCTTGGCTGCTTACACCGTGGTAGCACACAACCACTAGTGGTTTATCCATATCGGCATCGGCAATAAACTGAGCGATATTTTCGTTAGTTAAGTTGACCGAGTTTTCAATATGTCCGGCATTAAAAGTGGCGCCATCACGAATATCAACAATCTGTACATCATTAGAATCTGTGGTCATATGAATGAGTTCGTTGATAGATAAATGCTTAAAAGTCGACATGCTGCACCTTAGGTAAAAATAACGGAATAAATAACAAAGTAAACGTGATTATGTAATAAGGGGTTGTACTGATACAACCCCTTATTGGTATGAATATTAAGTTAGGTTTAGGGCGATGCCTAAATTAGTCCCAATTTAAAATCACTTTTCCTGACTGGCCTGAACACATGGCGTCAAAGCCCTGTTGGAAGTCATCAATACTGAAATGATGAGTAATAATAGGCGTCAGATCTAATCCCGACTGAATTAAACTGGCCATTTTATACCAGGTTTCAAACATCTCGCGGCCGTAGATGCCTTTGATGATTAACCCTTTGAAAATGACTTTGCTCCAGTCAATAGCCATATCGCCACCAGGAATACCCAGCATGGCAATTTTTCCGCCGTGGTTCATGGTGTCTAACATGGCGTGGAATGCTGATGGAACACCAGACATTTCTAAGCCGACGTCAAAGCCTTCGGTCATGCCGAGATCTTTCATCACATCTTTTAAGTTTTCTTTGGCGACGTTTACTGCGCGAGTTACCCCCATTTTACGAGCCAAGTCTAAGCGGTATTCGTTCACATCGGTAATCACCACATGACGCGCACCGACATGCTTACACACAGCTGCGGCCATAATGCCAATAGGGCCTGCACCTGTGATTAATACATCTTCACCAACCAAATCAAATGACAGTGCGGTGTGAACAGCGTTACCAAATGGGTCAAAAATAGCCGCTAATTCATCCGGAATGTCCGCTGGAATTTTAAAGGCGTTAAATGCTGGCAATACTAAAAACTCAGCAAATGCGCCATCACGGTTTACACCCACACCTGAAGTGTTGCGACATAAATGAGTGCGACCGCCTCGGCAGTTTCGGCAATAACCACAGGTAATGTGGCCTTCACCAGATACGCGGTCGCCAATAGCAAATCCGCGTACTTCTTGACCCATGCCGACTACTTCACCGACATATTCATGACCCGCAATCATAGGAACAGGAATAGTCTTTTGCGCCCATTCGTCCCATTTATAAATATGTACGTCAGTGCCACATATGGCGGTTTTACGAATTTTGATTAATAGGTCGTTATGACCTACTTCTGGTTTTGGTGCATCAACCATCCAGATGCCTTCTTCAGGCTTTAATTTACTTAGTGCTTTCATCTTAATAACCTATTATTTCCGAGCAGTTGTCGTCTTGGCTAAGATCAAATAATGCCCATGTCTTTACCAATTCGGGTAAAGGCACTGATAGCATGGTCTAATTGCTCACGGGTGTGTGCTGCTGACATTTGGGTGCGAATACGTGCTTGTCCTTTAGGAACCACAGGGAATGAGAAACCTACCACGTAGATATGCTCCGCCAGTAACTGGTTAGCGAAATCGCTGGCGAGTTTGGCATCGCCAATCATCACCGGAATAATGGCATGATCTGCGCCGCCTAAAGTAAAGCCAGCGGCTGTCATTTTCTCACGGAAATAACGGCTGTTTTCCCATACCGCTTCACGCAAGTTTTGCCCAGTTTGGAGCATTTCAAGCACGCGAATTGACGCACTGACAATGGATGGGGCTAAAGAGTTGGAAAATAAGTAAGGGCGTGAACGTTGGCGTAACCATTCAACCACTTCTTTTTTCGCGGCAGTAAAGCCACCAGATGCGCCACCTAATGCTTTACCTAAAGTACCAGTAATGATGTCCACTCGGTCCATCACATCACAGTACTCATGTGTCCCTCGGCCATTTTGACCAATAAAGCCCACGGCGTGAGAGTCATCGACCATGACTAATGCCCCGTATTTATCGGCTAAATCACATACGCCTTTTAGATTGGCAATTACGCCGTCCATCGAAAACACACCGTCGGTGGCAATCAAAATATTGCGTGCACCAGCGGCTTGAGCGGCTTTTAATTGGACTTCTAAATCAGCCATATCATTATTGGCATAACGGAAGCGTTTCGCTTTACATAAGCGCACACCGTCAATGATTGAAGCATGGTTAAGTGCATCAGACACAATAGCATCTTCGGCATCTAATAAGGTTTCGAATAAGCCGGCGTTGGCATCAAAACAAGAAGAGTACAAAATAGTATCTTCAGTGCCTAAAAATTTGCTTAAGCTTGCTTCTAATTGCTTATGAATATCTTGAGTACCACAAATGAAACGTACCGAAGCCATCCCAAAGCCATGGCTGTCCAAGCCTGCTTTTGCTGCTTTGATAAGTTCAGGATGGTTAGCCAATCCTAGATAGTTATTAGCACAAAAATTAATGACTTGAGTATGATTTACTTCAATCGCAGTTTGCTGTGCGGAAGCAATAACACGCTCACTTTTATATAAGCCATCAGTTTTCACATCGGCAATTTGTTGGTTGATACGGTCATAGAAAGAGGTTGAGGCCACCTTTTATCTCCTAGATATTGGTTATTATGCTAATCCAAACCGCAGCGTAAAAACTGTCTACACGGGGCTGGTCAGTTGGAGTTGATGGCATTCTAACCTGTATTTTTGTTGTCCCACAGTGTTTTTTATAGTGGTAAATGCAACATTAACAAGATTAGGGCAATTGAGGTGTTTTGATTAGAAAATCTAATCAGAATTATGAATGAATTGTTATTGAAAATACCCTCAACCCGCATACAAGTGTAGCGGGTTTGAGCATTATTGTGTGATGGTTGTAAGTTTACGCAGCTGCGGCACGCTCTTGACTAGCTATGTCACGATAATGGCGTTCTAAACGGTCAAATGTCGCGATTGATGAGGGCGTAGAATAAGCTTTGAAAATCATCATAACCCGTAATAAACCATCGTATAAAGTGGCTTTAGTTATTGTGCCAATACTGGTTTGAGTTAACTGGTAACTAATCCAGAAACTCACCATCATTTTAATGGTATCTGCTAAGTCGATAATGCGCTCATCTTCAACTGCTAAGATGCCGTCTTTTTTCAGCTTGCGCAATACATCACTAGAGCGATTTAATACCTGCTGCTGGGCATGCAAATAACGCTTTTTAAGTGCATCGTCGCGACTTAAAATATCGGCTAGGTTGGCATACATAAAGCGGAACTGCCATAAAGTGTAAAACATGGCATCAAAATAGCCAATCAGTAAGTCAACTGTAATCGGGATATCATCGTAGGGCTTAAACCTGGACTCTAAATGACTTTCATACAAACTGAATATAGAGTTGATGATGTCTTCTTTATTGCGGAAGTGGTAATACAAATTACCTGGGCTAATGCCTAAATGGGCTGCAATATGATTAGTTGTTGTAGCACGTTCACCGTGCTCATTAAACAGTTCGAGACTTGCAAAAACAATTTTATCGCGGGTTTTCATGCAATTTCCAATTTCAACAAAAAGTCATTTACGCTTATGGCGACATGATAATCGAGAGTTCATATCCCTATGAATTATGATTATGTTAACATTGTGTTTATCTGACAAGCAAAAATCTCAAAAGTAGCCAATTAATGTTCCGAATTCTGTATTCGATATTTCTTTACCTCTTGTTTCCATTAGTTGTGATTTATTTTGGCGTGCGTGCTTATAAAAGTGTTGATTATCGCAGTCGTTGGAGCGAACGTTTTGGTCTAACCCAATGGGCAAAAGCCGATGTGGTGGTGCATTGTGTCTCAATGGGCGAAACTTTGGCCGCGGTGCCGTTAATCAAAAAGCTGATTAAAACCTACCCAGAGTATAAGTTTATCGTCACCACTACTAGCCCAACCGGTTCCAGTGAAGTGGTCAAAGCATTTGGTAATAAAGTGCAGCATTGCTACTTACCGCTGGATTTTGCTTACGCAGTGAAGCGGTTTTTACGCCAGACACAACCTAAAATGTTGATCATTATGGAGACCGAATTATGGCCAAACTTAATATATTTTGCTGATAAACAGCATGTTAACTTAGTGCTGGCCAATGCGCGTTTATCTGCCAAGTCAGCGAAAAAGTACCAAAGTAAGTTATGGTTAATTCAGCCTATGTTAAAGCGATTAAGTGCTATTGCGGTGCAAACTCAAACAGAAGCAGGCCGGTTTACTTCATTAGGCGTTGACCCCGCAGTTGTGCATGTGTGCGGCAGTTTAAAGTTTGATCTCGAAATTGATCCGCAAAAGCAGCAGCAAGCTAAAGCGTTAAGGCAACAATGGCAGCGTCAACAAGTTCCCATTTGGGTAGCGGGCAGTGTTCATCCTGGTGAGTTTGAGGCGGTATTAACGGCACATAAGCAACTGCTAGCCCAATACCCTCAAGCTTTATTAATTATGGCGCCGCGTCACCCTGAACAATTTAATTTAGCCGCGATTACCATTGCGCAAGCTGGGCTGCAATTAGCGCGCCGTAGTATGAATGATAGCGTAGTTGAACAAACTCAGGTCTTGCTTGGCGACACTATGGGGGAGTTGCTGATGTTATATGGCGTAGCAGACCAAGCTTTTGTGGGCGGGACGCTAATTAAGAGCGGGGGGCACAACCCACTTGAACCGGCCGCAATGGGGCTGTCAGTCACTGTTGGTCCTAACCATTGGGATTTCGCCGAAATTACAGCGCTGCTAGAACAGGCTGGCGGCCTTAAAGTGGTAGCCAATGCTGATGAGCTTGGCAATACATTAATGCACTTTTTTGAACATCAACAAGACTATGAGCAAGCGGTGCAAGCCGCTCGTGATGTCGTTGAGCAAAATAAAGGTGCGCTTGAAAAACAACATACGCTAATCGCGCAGTTATTAATGCACTAAAATGCACTATCAGAGGCTTAATGATTGTTGTTGGTTTATGTTATTAACGCTTAATTTACAGTCCAATCGAATTTAACGTTTGATAGCCTAGTAGTAATTGTTGCCAGTTTTCTGTGGTGAATGGTAAGGCTGGTTGCTTAGTTTGCTCTTTGTTAAATGAGCGTAATAATCGTTGTAAATTAGCCTGTTGCCATTGCTTATTAGGTAGTCTTATTTCACCGCGGTCAAAATCAATTAACGAGAATGACTCACCAGAGATTAAAATGTTTTTCGCGTTAAGGTCAGCGTGATACACGCCACGCAGATGAAACTTAGCAATGGTTTCGCCCAATGAGAACCAATTAGCGTCACTAAGCGGTTGATTCGCTAAATAAGCCACCAAATCTTTAGCGCCAGCGACGCGCTCAATAATAATATCTGCACGATACCACAAGCCAAAACGTTCAATTTTTGCTGCAATGGGATTAGGTACCGCAAAACCTTCTTGATAAAGTAGGTCTAATAACGCTAATTCGGTATAGGCACGAGTGCGAGCTAATCCAGTATAAACATAAGCATCACGACTAAACTTTTCCATTAATCCACCACGCCAATAATGACGTAATACCCACTGTTGCTTTAAGTGTTCAGTACCGGTTTGTACAAACCAAGTGGTGTAGCGCCCCTTCGACTGACCCACTACCGCATCTTTAGCTTGCCAATGCTCAACGGTGAAGCTGTCGACAGTTAATTGTGCTGCCGATGGTTGGCACCAAACAATAACGCCCTTGGGTATGGATTTTAACTGCATGAATACTTAATAACCCTGCTAGATCAAAAGGGCATTATACCTTAAGATCACTCACTTGCACTCACTGGCAACTTCGCTTGCTTACTCTTACATTGGACACCCATGAAGTTTGACCCTAGCAAGATGAAATCATTATGCCTTTTAAGGTTATCAGCCATTGGCGATGTATGTCACGCCGTGGCTATGGTGCAAGCGATTCAGCGAGAATATCCTGAGCTAAGCATTACCTGGATAATTGGCAAGGTGGAATATCAGTTATTACAGCATCTACCAGGCGTAAAGTTTGTCATATTTGATAAATCCCAAGGTTGGCGAAGTTATGCTGTATTGCGTAAAGCATTAGCCGGACAAAAGTTTGATGTGCTGTTGCATATGCAAGTTGCGCTAAGGGCCACTATTGCCTCCTTGATGATCAAAGCCAGGGTTCGTATTGGCTTTGATAAGGCTAGAGCCAAAGAGGGCCAATGGCTAGTGACTAACCATGCGGTAGAACCGCTCGCAACGCCGCATGTTTTAGACGGCTTTATGGGGTTTGCCAAAGCGATTGGCGTTGCCAACTTAACCCCTCGTTGGCATATTCCTGTTCCACAAGCTGATACCGACTTTGCCTCACAACTTATTGGTGATGATAAGGTATTGGTGATTTGCGCTGCAGCCAGTAAAGCCGAGCGTAACTGGCTGCCAGAGCGCTATGCGGCTGTCGCTGATTATGCCGTAATGCAAGGCTTTAGGGTAATGCTATGTGGTGGTCCGACAAAACTAGAAAAAGAGTTAGCGGATGCGATTCAATCACACAGCCAGCACATACTAGATAACCAGGTAGGTAAAACATCCTTAACGCAACTGCTTGCGGTGTTAAAACTGGCTAAACTGGTACTTGCACCCGATACTGGGCCATTACATATGGCGGTTACTCAAGGCACAGCCGTTATTGGTTTATATGCACACTCTAACCCAGATAGAACAGGGCCTTATTTTCATCGTCAACATACCGTTAGCGTTTATCCACAAGCTATAGCGGCACAAGTGCAGGAGGGTCATATTCTTTGGGGAAAAAGAGCCAAAGGCGAGCACTTAATGGCGATGATTGAGGTTGCTGCAGTTATTGAACAATTTGATTGTTTGAACGGCTAGGTATTTGAATCGTTTGAGTGGCGTTGGCATTTTTTAGAGCTCAATTGACCGCGCAATTATGACATTAGCTTAGTGGTCAATGTTTAGCTCAGCCAATATTTTATCTGCCAATAATTGATTTGACCTCGTGAGTGCTGAAAGAGCATATAAAAACGGGCAAAGTAGTAAAGACTTTGCCCGTTTTTTATTGTCTAGTAATTGTTACTTGGCCTTGGAAGGTTTATTTAACCAAGGTGATCTAGCGTCTGTTCCGCCGTACAATTCAAATTTGCGACTCAGCTTTTGTCCGCCATCGCGAGTCAAAGGCTGCCAAGCTAAACTGCCGCGGTTTGATACTGGTTTTGGAAATAGGGCATCAAAAGGTATTGAGATATAAAACCCTTTAGTAAAGCTGCCTTCACCAAACTCCTCAGCAGACAAGTTTGTTTTAGATGCAAAAGCTCCCACAATCACACCACTATGGAACTGTTTAGCCAGCTCAACTTGGACGCCACGATCTTCTGCTAGGAATTGACCATAGCTGACTCTAAGTGACACATCATCAAACCACTTTGGCTGATAGTACACACTAGCATGGCCGGTAAAGGTCCCTGTTTGTGCTCTGAAATAGGCATTTGAGTCGGGATCAAAATTGATTTCTTCGTCAAAGAAGCCAAATATATCATCAGGGTCACGTTGCTTTACATAGTTAGCGTCGACCCCAAAAGCCCACTCACTGTCTAATGGACGGTAAAGTACTTCTCCACCGACACCACCAAACATCATTTCTAAATAGCCAACATAAGCCTGGGCATAAATATTCTCACTGACTTTATCTAACCAGGTGAGTTGCAGATTATCGACTCGAACAGGAGTGTCTGAAACATACTGTCTTACTAACGTTCTGACTCGTTTTAAGTCAGTTCCATCAGGCGGTGTTTTGTATTTAAATTGGTCATAGTTATCAAGTATATTGATATACATTGAACCGCCGACTTCAATATGCTCGGTTAACCAGCGACTGGCAGAACCATTAAGGCCAATGTTGTACATATAAAAGTTTTCTGAACCACCAAAAGACTGCGCAAGCTTAGGTGCAAAACCAAAGTTCCACTGATCTTCAGTCTGCCAATCAGCTTTTTCTGTTGGCAAGCTAGGCTCAACTACTGTAATGCTATCTTTGATATCGGCATCAATATAATCATATCTTGCAGCCGCTTTAAACTGCTTGGCATCAATACGCGTTTCTGTAGTGGGTAAATGACCTGCTTCTTCAATAATATTGAATATTTTAGCTTCAGGAAATTGATTGGCTAAAATGCGACCCGCTTGATCGTGAGCGTGCTTTCTATCACGATATTTAGTTTGCGTCGCAACAACAGTGACTTGATCATTCTTAATATAAATCTTAGCGCCTTTATATCCTGCATCAAAAGCAAGTTGCTTATTCAATTCAGGTAAATCGACTTTGCGGTCTGCGGTATCTGGTTTATCTTCAATCGCAGGTTTTGGTGTGTCACGCCAGTGAGATTTAAGCGTATTAAAATTGGTGGCTAAGCTAAAGCCTAATGTCCAGGTATTACCACGTTCGTAACTGAGTTTAAAGTCCCCCCAATTACCAGCCTTATATAGGACACCATAGTTAATCGGGCTGTCTTGTTGTATTGGCACGCCGGTTCGAACTGCAGGGAAATCAGACAAGTAATCATTACCGTCATACTCTACCTTTAAGCGCAAAGGGTCCCAAGGGGTTTGGTACTCAATCCCTGCAAAAATAGCACTACAACCTTTAAACCAACGGTCAAAGTCAATACTGCCACCCGTACCTTTGTAACCAGTACTGCGATTACAATCGTCAGATGATGATTTATCGGTGTCAATTAAATTACCACTATTACCAATATAGCCCCAGCCGATACCAATAGTGGCATCAAAAGGACCAAAGGCTTTGGTCATAGCAATAAATTCACTGTCAAATAACCCTGTACCACCAATGTCACGTAAGCCTATAGATGTTTCAGGTATCCAATAGCTTTCTTCAAGTAAGCGCAGCTTTACGTCAATACCTTTATCTGTGTAATAAGTGTCGCCACTAAAGCTGGGGTCATCACTGTACAGTACATCAGGGACTTGAGTGTATCTAATGGTCGTTTCTAACCAGGGAAAAGTTGCAGTGATAAGGCGCCGTGGTAGTAGTCTTCATTGAAGGTGGCGTTGACGTTAAACTCGCCTTCTGGTGCCATTCTGCCTGTTGGCATTTGAATTAAACCAACGCCGCCAAAATCATTCTGTGATGGGGTCAGTTTAATGGTTGCAAATTTATCACTTTTCGCTTGAAAAGAGATAGCTATACCACTGATTATTAACGGGATAGCAAGAAAGAAATAAGCAGTCTGTTTTACATGACTCATGATTAACGTACCCAATGTCTTAGTAATTCAAGTATTGCACTATTTAACTCTGGCTCGTTATCTCTCACACCTTGAAAGTTTAAATAAATAATCGCGCCAGGTGCAATATCAATGTGATGTTGATTCCAATAAGCAATTGGATAACGTTCTACTTTACCGTCAGGCTGAATAAGCCAAGCAAAACTATTTTCGGAGTCATTAATTGGCATAGCCAAATCAATATAGGCTGTGGCTTGTTGATTCGCTTTAAATGGTAATGGGCCGTTTTTCTCTACAGCACCGAGTACCAATACATAGTCTGGTTTTGTTGGTAAAGTCAGTAAATATTTGCCAGCAAGCAGAGGGTTTAGTGCTTTTTTTAATCGAATGGTATCGAAATCAAGTGGAATAAATTCTCGCTTAATGAAGTGGCTCTTATGTACCCATGAGGACAGTGTTTTTAATGCACTAATATTTTGCGGATGACCCATGTCAGCATATTGAGTTTTGAGTGAATTCAGTATTTTCTGCTGTTTTTGTTGAAATTGAACTGCCGTTTTAGAGTCGTACAGCCCAGCTGATAACCAATAAATAGCCTTGGGCTGTTGTTTTATGGCTAGTTGGTCACTGTTTAATAAGCTATCTTGGATAACCTGTACCAGTCTAGGCGACTGCTCATACAGCAGTGTCAGAGATTCCTGTGCCGTAATTGACTGTTTAACCGTAATTGAAGTGCTTGCATTGATATTTTGTGAAAAAGCTACCACAAACACCAAGCATAATTGAATGAAAGACTTCATTTAGCGTCTCCAAAACCGTATGGTTTTAACAGGGTGATATCGATATATGGCAAATTAGGCGCAATTTTTTGACGACTTTTCAGCACTAATCCTGTGGTGCTATCGACCCAGAATTGATTGGTATATTCCATATTCAAATTGCTAACAACGACGTGTTCATTAAATTTTTTAACTAATACAGGTTTGTCATTAATCGATAATGTTTCATCGGCGATAAAAGTAAATATCGAGTGCTGTGGATAATTAATGTGGTAACCTGGCTGCCAATCAATAGTGCTTTGCCATTGTAAGGGGGTACTGGCTAAATGCAGTCCTAATGCAATAGGATCTGTTTGATCGCTACTTAAACTCACCCTGTTGCCATCATAAAGATTGACGGTTTTTAATAAGCGGCTATTGCGGGTAACTAACATACCTGCATCAGATGAGATCCATTTTAACTCTGCATTCTGTGGGGTAAATTGAGTGGATGGAAGTGTTTGTGGTGCTTCGGCTAACGCTAATAAAACATAGGCTTGATGTGCATCGTTAATAGTAACGTACACACTCGAATATGGGCTGCTTGCTATTTCACTTGCCGGAATATTATCACTAGGTAGGCCGACAACGCTTTCTTTTAGCATTGATCCCACCTGCATAACCGAATTGGTACAGCCTGTGAGTGCCAAGATGGTGATAATAAATGACAAGGCTTTGTTATTGAAAGTCGGATGCATACGAGCTCAATTCCTTAAGCTTTAAGATGATGGCTAAAAAAAGAAAATAAAAAAGCACATTAAAAAATGTGCTTTTAGTACAGCAAAACTAATTAGTTTGATACTGAAGTTGTTGTCGTGCCAGTACCAGTACCAGTGCTAGATGTTGTTGTACCAGTGCCAGTACCTGGAGTAGTACCAGTACCTGGATTGGTATCTTCAGCAGCATTGTCTTGTGTTACGGTTACAATACCAGCAACAGCAAGAGCACTACCTACAACCAATCCTCCAGTTGTAAGAGTTGCACCCGTAGTCGTAGTTGTTGTGGTCGTAGCAGTACCAGTGTCAGCAGTAGTTGCAGAAGCTGAACCGATTGTTAATAAAGCAATTGATAACGCGATAGCTGATTTTTTCATATTCAAAGTCTTCCCATAAAAAATAATTCAAACAAACCTGATGGAATATTAGCACATAACCGACCTACATCCATATATAATTCGACATAATTGCTCAATTAATATTCAGCCCTATCGAATGGTAAATTTACACGGTTTTATGATTTTTTACAAAAATTGTTTCGTTAATTATCATTGATAAGTTTGTTGGGATGCCTATAACTGATAAAATCGTTGGAAATATCTCCTTAAGACTATCAATTATGCACAGAAGAGCAATTTACCCTGGTACGTTTGATCCTGTCACTAATGGCCATGCTGATTTAATTGAGCGTGCGGCGCGTTTATTTAAGCATGTCATAATAGGTATCGCTTCTAATCCTTCTAAGCAGCCTAGGTTTTCTTTGGAAGAACGGGTGGCGCAGGTTAACTTGGTTACAGCACACTTAGATAATGTTGAAGTGGTGGGATTTACTGGGCTGTTGGTTGATTTTGCTAAAGAGCAACAAGCCAGTGTGTTGGTTCGAGGCTTGCGTGCTGTGTCTGACTTTGAATATGAATTCCAGCTTGCTAACATGAATCGGCGTTTAAGCCCTGATTTAGAGTCAGTTTTTTTAACTCCAGCAGAAGAAAATTCGTTTATATCATCGACCTTAGTAAAAGAAGTGGCGTTACACGGCGGTGATGTGAGTCAGTTTGTACACCCAGAAGTCGCTGCCGCACTTAAACATAAAATGGTAAAAACTAACGTTGCAAAATAACAAGGGTAAGTCAGCCATGACAAAAGGATTTAATACCACGAAAGTGGCAGCAATTGGTTTTAGTGCATTATTTGCTTGTCAGTTGGCTCAAGCTGCACCTTGGGTAGATACTTCAGATATTTATCTGCGAGCAGATATTCAAACACTTGCTGATGCTGGGGTTATTAATGTGCCTATTAATACCTACCCATTAATGTGGGCTGGTATTGGTAACGACTTAGCAAAAGCAGAGCCTGCTTTGTTTGCTGAAAATATCGTAAGTGCTTACGCACGAGTTAATTTTTATTATCAAAATGCGGTTAATAACCGCGCTAATACCGCAATTAAAGTCTCTGCAGCATCTGATGCTGCTCGTTTTCAGCATTTTGGGTCTGATTATCGAGAAAAAGGGCAATTACAAGCTTCGAATGAATATATGGGCGACCGCATAGCGTATAAACTTAGCGCCTCTGCGGTATATGATCCTCTAGATGATAAAGAAGTTCGCTTTGATGATAATTATGTCGCATTAATATTAGGTAATTGGGTGACAACCTTCGGGACTGTGGCGCAATGGTGGGGGCCAGGTTTTGATTCCGCTTTACATATGTCGACTAATGCAAGACCTATGTCTTCATTAATGATCAGTCGTCATAATCCACAAGCATTTGAAACCCCGCTATTATCATGGTTAGGCCAATGGACTCTAAATGCTGGGGTGAGTTTGTCAGAGCAAGAACGTTATGCTTCCAATGCCTTGCAGTGGAGCTTACGAGCTGGTATTAAACCATTAAAACAGTTAGAGCTTGGTTTATCTTGGACAACGCAGTTTTGTGGTGAAGGCCAAGAATGCAGTGTAGAAAGTGCAATTGAATCGATAACTAACCCTAAAGATTGCCAAATGGGGGCAAGCGATAATAGCGAGTGTGTCTCGAATACGAATCAAATGACAGGATTTGATGCTCGTTATGCAGATACCTGGTTTAACGTACCAGTGGGGTTGTACTTGGAGCGAACTTGTGAAAATGCCTCCGGCGACTCTTGGACCATGGCCGATTGCGGGCAGATGGTGGGCGTTGATAGCCGATTTAACTTTTCAAAACAACAGTATAAATTATTTATAGAGTATTCAGATACTAAGGTTAATTGTGGTAAAGAAGGTTTGTATAACTGTTTTTACGAACACTCAACCTATAAAAGCGGCTCTCGTTATTATGGTCGCGCACTCGGTAGCACCTATGAAAGTGATGCTAAAGTGGCGGTGCTAGGCTTGGTTGGCCAATTTCAAAATAGTCATGGTTTCACCTCTATACTACGCTACGCTCAACTTAATAATGATGGTGAAAACATAGCCAGTGAATGGTCACCGCAGCCTTTGAAAGAAGATCTTATCATGCTTGAGTTATCATATCGTTTACCGATATTTAAGGGGATGTTGACCTTAGGAGGCAGTGTGTCGAACTCTACTTATGACATTGAAGAAGATGATTCACAGGCAAGTATTTTTTCAGCCTATGAATATCGATTTTAAACTATGATGAACAAATAAAAAGAGCCAAGTGGCTAATGCCGATCAGTTAAGAAATAAATTAATCGGTTAACCGATCATGTAAAGACATAAAAACCCCAATATCATTGCTGATGTTGGGTTTTTTATGTCTTTAGAACAAGCTTTTTGCACCGCCTTTGAATATCACCACGAAATGCTAACGCTTTCAAATTTGGTTATTTACTTGATGAAGATATCATTAAGCAGACCTTCCAAACCGCTGACGTAACCACTATCAGGAAACGTCGATTACCGCTTGAGGCTGTCATGTGGTCAGTCATTGGAATGAGTTTTTATAGACAACAATCCGTTTGGGATTCAGCCAACCAGGCAATTGACACTTCCAAGTACAAAACAACTTATTGCATCTAGCGCACTTGTTCAAGGTAGACAGAGGCTGGGAGCTCAAAGTATAAAAAATGCCTTTCAAATGATGGTTAAACATTTCTAGCCTAAAAATGTAAAGCCAAATGGTTATGTTATCGTGTTTGGCACACACCGCAAAAAACCGTCGTGCGCTGGCCTAATTTTATTTCGCTCAATAAATTGCCACAGACGGTGCAGATTTGACCGCCGCGGCCATATACATGCAGTTTTTGGGCAAAGTAACCAGGTTTGCCATCGGCATTGGTAAAATCTTTAAGCGTTGTGCCACCTTGTTTGATTGCATGCGCTAGAATTAATTTTACCTCATTAACTAAGATAATTAGCCGCTCAATATCTATATCACCGGCCGCTGTTTGTGGGTGAATTCCTGCCGCAAATAATGCTTCATTGGCATAAATATTACCTACTCCGACGACAATATGATTATCCATCAAACAAAGTTTAATGGCCTTTTTCTTACCTGCTAGTGCCGTCTGTAGTTGGATATTATTAAAGGCATCGCTCAGTGGTTCAGGACCCAACTTAGACAATAGCGGATGAGCTTCTTCAGGTAATTCATACCATAACCAAGCACCAAAGCGACGGGGGTCGTTATAGCGAAGCATGCGACCGTTATTGAGTATTAAATCGATATGGTCATGTTTTTCTGGCGGAGTATTACGCGGTAAAATACGTAAACTGCCAGACATGCCTAAATGTATAATAGTGATGCCTGCATCGGTATCTATGAGTAGATACTTAGCCTGGCGACGCACGCTGTTAATTGTTTGACCAACAATGTTTTGCGCCACATCAGGCACTGGCCAACGTAATGAGCTATTGCGGACAATTAACTGGTCAACAGTCTGATCAACAAGGAAAGGGCTGACACCTTGGCGGGTGACTTCTACTTCTGGTAATTCTGGCATGGCTTAGCAATCTCTCTTAGGGTGGGTCATTTACAATTATTCATTTGCTGCTCAGCGGGATTTTACCTTGATGATGGGCAATAGATCAGCGCGTAAACTTGGGGGGATTTTATACCAATTGCCTCCAGGTGATAGCAATAAACCTTCCTCAGTGAATAGCTGCCACACAAGGGGTTCGTCAATATTGGCAATGGCAAAAGCAACCTTGATAGGCTTTGAGGTATGTATGGGGTCAACTTGTAATGCCGTTATAGCAATGTTTTGCCAAGCAGCAGCCCATTTCTGGCAGTTAAGGACGCCATCAGAACACTGCCATTGACCTTGAGAGTCAGCAAGCCATTGCTTATTAATATGCAGTTGCTTTAACGGTAAGCTACTGTCAAACAATGGCATAGCATCAACTGGTACTTGTTCGGTTTTACTATTAATAAAGCTCAGTACAGTAATCATTATTGCTGTGACGAGAATAATAATGGTATTCCATTTTTTACGTGATAAAGCCATAAGCTCAACAGGGTAATGAAACGTTATTTGAGTTTATCATCTATGGTGAGAAATACTAACTAACCTCAAAGAGGAAGCGCAGGAGATAAAAGTAATCACCTGCATGATTGTAGTAATATCTGCACCTCTTGTTTTACTGCTTTAGTAGATTAAAGCGCCGCTGCAAAAGGTTGAATAAAAACATGCTCTCCCTTGGCGATATGTTCATCGACCTCACCTATGACAATCAAGCAGTTAGCGGTAACCATCGAACTTAGCATGCCAGAACCTTGAGCACCGTTTGAAATAACATGGACTTGTCCGTCAGCAGCAATATGATAAAACCCGCGTAAGAATTCAGTGCGGCCTGTTTTACTGCGTAAAAATTCATCGGCAATTGCAGGCATATAATTAGGTTGCCACTGTTGTTCTTCAGCCAGTGAATGCTCACCCGCTAATTTGCGTAATGCTGGCTGAACGAATTGTAAAAATGACACCATAACAGCGACAGGATTTCCCGGTAAACCGAAGAACAAACTGTTATTGATTTTACCTACCGCAAGCGGTCTACCTGGGCGCATATTGATGCGCCAAAAGTTAATTTGACCAATTTTAGCCAGTACGGTTTTAATGTAATCGGCATTGCCTACTGACACGCCACCAGAGCTGATCACAATATCTGCTTGTTCAGAGGCCTGCAGTAAAGCGGTGGTCAGTGCCTGTTCATTATCTTCAATAATGCCTAAATCGATAATGTTGCAGCCTAACTTTCGTGCCATCGCTTTGATGGTGTAGCGGTTAGAGTCGTAAATACAATTTGGCTTAAGGGTTTCACCTGGCTGGCTGACTTCATCACCCGTTGAAAAAACCGCCACTGTCGGGGCATTAATTACCTGTACTTGGTGATAGCCTAGCGAGGCTAACAACCCCAGTTCTGCTGCGCCTAAACGGGTTCCTTTGCTTAAGGCTACATCATTAATAGCAATGTCTTCACCCGCCAAACGCACATGTTGACCTAGCTTAATATTAGTGGTTTCTAGCAGCGTTAATTGGTTATCTTGAATGTCGCACAGCTCCCGAGGTTGAATGGTATCGACCCCTTGTGGGGTTGGCGCGCCGGTCATAATTCTTACCGCTTCTCCCGATTTTACTGCTTTATTATAGCCATGGCCTGCTAGCACCTCAGCAACTATGGTGAGTGGCTTAGCAGATGCGATATCCTGATAGGCAAATCCGTAACCGTCCATAGCCGAATTAGTTTGCTGCGGAACATTAACCGGAGAGATACAATCACTGGCTAACACGCGGTTATCCAGTTCGTCTAAATCGACTAATTCAGTTGCAATAAGCGGGGTAACTTGGCTAAGAATGTGGTTAATGCCTTGGGCGACCGAAAGCCCTTGCTGGCCTTCACTTGGTATTAGGGCCGTTATAGTGTCAATGGGTAACGCGACAGGTTTTGCTTGCCAGCTTTGTTGGTATTGCACCACAAAATCAGCAATCTGGGTGATATTGTTGAGATCTAGGCGAGTCATTTCAGCCAGGGTTTGTGTGTCATTGCAGCAGGCAATAGCAACAATATTGTCATCATGGGTATGGATCAAAGGTTTGCCATGTGCAGCGCGATGTAATTCAATTTTAGGCAAGGCCAGTTTTTTAAAACCTTCGACTAAGACAATATCGACTTTATCCGTTTCAATTTGTTTAAGTAGATGCGGTAAGCTTGGATCAGTATCTAAAGCATCTTCTGTCATTAACGCCCAGCGAACATGGGAGGCAACAAGCACTTGCTTAGCACCTGCCTTGCGCATTTCATAGCTGTCTTTACCAGGAATATCGACATCAAAATTATGATGGGCATGCTTGATCACCGCTAAACGAAGCCCGCGACGATTAAGTTCAGGAATAAGCTGTTTCAGTAGCGTAGTTTTACCGGTGCCACTGTATGCACAAAAACCAAGAACAGGGATAGACAGTGGATTATTAAAAACGGAAGACATAATGACCTCTAATTGAAAAACTGTGCTAGTTTTTGCCTAATAATTTGACTAATAATACTACTCATAACTTGCCTAATAGCTGGCAAGTTACTCGACTAATGGTTCTGCAAGTTGCTCGGCGAGTTGTTGTTTTTGTTCTGGGGTATTCACATTGATAAATGCGTTAGGCTGATCAGCAAAGCTGGTCACTTCATAGTGATGTTTGGCGTACCAAAAATCGATTTTACGTTCACCGGCATCTAAAAATGCTTTCATGGAATCACGTAAACTTGGCTTAAGTAATAACACCACAGGTTGTTCACGTATGCCATCGCTAGCCACAACCAGCTCTGCGCCGGTCTGCTGCATAGTGGCTAACATTCTACTGGCTAAATCATGTGGTAATAATGGGCTGTCACAGGGCACCACTAATAATAAGTCTGCTTGAGTATGTCCCATCGCGGTGATCATGCCTGCTAAAGGGCCTAAGTATCCAGAGTCAATATCACTCATCACCAGGTAACCGAATTCAGCATAACGTTGTTGATTACGATTGGCATTAATCATAATGCGCTGCACTTGTGGTGCTAATCTATTAATCGTATGACTAATCATCGGCTGGTTGTTTAACTCGACTAAGCCTTTATCTTCTCCGCCCATACGCCTAGCCATGCCGCCGGCAAGAATAACGGCTTCAAGAGTGGGTTGGTGTTCAGTTGGCAATGACATATTGTGATTCCATAACAGAGTGATCTTGTTGAGTATCTAAATTGGGCACATGCTGGCTTGTGTGTACAACATTTTGTGTAATATGCCAATGCTGCTGGCATAAAGCTGTCAAGCCACAGGTTTGATGACTGCTAATAAGTAACCCCGTCCCTTCTGATTTAAGCTGATTGATCATGGCAAGCACAAGGCGTTGAGAATGCTTGTCCATATTAGAAATAGGTTCATCGAGCATGAGTAATTTAGGCTGACAGATCCACGCTCTAGCAATCGCTAGCCGTTGGCGTTCACCGCCTGACAACTCACTGGAACAATGGCGCATCAAGTCGGTAAGATGAGCCATTTTTATTGCCTGAAGCAAGCGTTGCTGTATGGCTGGTGAGCGAGTTTGTCTTATCGTTAACCCGTAGGTTAAATTGTATTGCACACTGCCATCAAATAAGTAAGGGTGTTGGTGCAAATATACAGCTTTACCCAGTAAAGAGTCTGCTTGCCACCAGGCTGGTTTATTAAAACCTTGGCTATTAATGGATCCTTGCGAAGGAGATATTAATCCCGCCAGAATTTTCATTAATGTCGATTTTCCTGAACCATTATCCCCCTGTAAATAAATCACATCCCCTTGGGTAAAATGCAATTCATTTACGCTAAAAAGTGTTTTTTGATCAAATCGCATCGATACATCAGTGGCATTGATCGTCGCTTTTACGGTTGTCGTTACTGAGTCAGTTGGCGGTTTTTGGCGGTTCATTAATGACTCCTCGGCAGGGCTTTACCCCGTAATGAGCCCAGGGAAAAATTTAACACTAACGCCAAAATAAGTAAGACTAAACCCAATGCAATAGCCTGGGCAAAATCGCCCTTGC